>NZ_JAQQPS010000029.1:0-60557 GCF_036688685.1 Massilia sp. S19_KUP03_FR1
CCAGGCACTGAAAAACTGGCACGATAAAAAGCCAGAATTATTCGTTAAACGCGTCTATAACCAAGCGGGTCTTGACACTTACCAAGCATCCCATACGGGCTACAAAGTGTGGATGCCCTACACCCGAATGCGGGGGCTGGCATAGCATTCTTACTGAGCGGACGATACCCACCGACGAAGAGTGTAACTCGATCTTGAAAGAGGAAAAGGCAAAGCGGAAGCAGGGTTAGATCGTCCGCTTTGGGGCGATCGCGGCCATTGAGCGATGACCAGCCAGACGTACGATTTTCCGAATTCTGTGGGAATTCCATCAAGGGCGTTGTTCGCCCTTCCATACCGCCGTGACGAACTGGCCTTCGAGTAAGATTTTTTCCGTTTCCCCGGTTCTCCCCAGCAAGGCTAGCCACGTGGCGGCATTGTCGGCGCCTCCCGCATTCCTGGTGGTCAGCGACAAGACCCACGCCGAAGCGCTGTACAAGGCCAGAGTACGCGAAAGAGCGTCACTGACGCGACGCCGGCCGCCAACCAGGCCGGCGGCATCACGCTGGCGCCAGCGCCCCGAGTCCGGCCATGGAGGCGCTGACGGCGCGCTGGAACAGCGGCGCGTATTCGACCGGGCGCAGGGTGCCCGTGTGCATGGCGGCGAGCAGGGCATTTCTGCGGTACACCAGCGGCAGGGCAGGCACCGGCGTGCTGAAAATAAACGCAGACTGCTCGGCGTCGACGGTTTCCAGTCGTACTACCATGAAGCGTCCGTCGACCAGCGTTTCGAAGCGCGCGCCCGGACGCGCCTGTCCGAGCCAGTCTTCATCGACTGCCATCGCGTCGCGGTACACCGGTTCGCTGTGTACCACGGCGGACAGGCCTTGACCCGCCAGCGCCGCTTCCAGCGCGGCGGCCGACAACGGCTCGGCCTGGGTCGACGGTGCCGCTGCCGCCTGCAATGGCGCGAAGTGCACGTGCAGCCAGTCCAGGCTCATCGAGCGCCCACCTGGCGCTACGCGCTGGCCCAGCACGTCCATGTGGACCGCCGCCAGCTGGTCGAGCGCCGCCTGCGCCGCTGCGGGGGACAAACCGAGCAGCGCGATGCCTTCCCGAACGCGCCGCACCAGGGTCGGCAGGGCGCGCATCAACACACTGCGGTCGGCCGGCGCGGCCTTCTCCTGGGCGCTCCAGATCAACTCCGGCAGCAGCGCCGCGTCGATCGCACCGTCGCCCTGATGCAACATGACCTTGATCCAGACCGTATCGATGAAGGTGGCCAGGCGTGGGTCGAGCTGCAATGGCGCCAGCAACACCGTCAGCGTTTTTTGCAGGCTAGATAACTGCGCGTCGCTGGCGTCGGCGGCGGCGACCGCGTCGCGAAGGCGGGTGTACAGCGGGTTGGAACGCGCCAGCATGGTGCTGACGACGGTATCGAGTTCCCGCTCGGCGCTGGAGAACACTTGCACGTCCGTGTCGAAGCCCTGGCGCACCCGCTCGACCAGCCGGCTGGCCTCGTCGCGCAGCGCTGGCATGTCGGCAGCGCCAGGCACTGGCAGCATCGCGGCGCCCAGCGTGCCCAGGCGGTCGAGCAGGCTGCGCGCCGGATGCCCCGATTCCTGCAGCAATGCCGGGTCGAGCACGGCGGCGCGCAGGAAGGGCACGTGCAGGCGGCCGAGCAGGATCCGCATCGCCTGCGGGAGTAGTTCCTCGCGCAGGATGTAGTCAAACACCAGGCCGACCAGGTCGATGGTGACGCGGTTGAGCGGGTCCGCTTTTTCACCGATCTGTTCGCTCAAGGCCAGCGGCGAGGGCGCCGGTGCAGCGTCGTCGGTGAGGCGTTCATGCTGAAGCTGGCGCAGCTGGGCGTCGAGCCGGGCCCGCTGCGGCGTCAGCGCGCCGGCTGGCGCTTGCGGGGCGGCTGCGGCATGGCGCGCTGCCACCGCGCCGCGCGGCTTGCCCTGCTGGTCCAGCACTTGCCAGACCAGTTCCTGCAAGCCCTGCACCTGGTGCGCGCCACCGGGCGCGTACTGTGCGCTCAGCCGTTCACGCTGCTCGCGCGTCATTTCCGACGGCTGGGCCAGCAGGCGCGCATCCAGACCGCGGGCCTGAAAGTGGCCCAGGATGGCGGCGTAGTAGCCGGGCAGGCGGTTGGCTATGGCGCCGGCCATGTAATCGAACAGCACTTTCGCCACCGCTGGTTCGCGCACCATCTCGCGCACCGTTTCATACAGCGCACGCGCGGCCAGGTAGGGGCGAAACGGATTTTCGCGCTCGCGCACCTTGCTCACACCGTGCAGGCTGGCAATGGTCAGGTTGATGCGGCCCAGGCTGATTTCATCGACGTCACGCAGGCGCACCGCCAGGCGGTCCAGCTCGATCTGGCGCGTCATCACATCGTCGTCCACCAGGCTCAGGTTATCGGCCCGAATATCGTGCAAGGCCGCGCGCAGATCGGTGTGCATGGTCTCCATGGCGCGTTCCAGCAAGGTGCTGAATTTGGCCAGCATGGTCTCGCGGAACGCGCGGTCCGTCTGATACAGCCAGTTGCGGGCCGCCCCCAGGGCAGCCTGCTCCGACGCCGGCGCAGCGCGCACCGCCGCGCCGATCTGGGCGTTCGTGTCCACCAGCATGTCGGCGACCAGTTCTGCGAAGCTGCTCAGTGCCTGTCGCTGGGCAAGACGGACGATGTGCTTGGTGGTGTTTTGCATGTGCGACAACGACCTGGTACTTTATTAGGGGCAACTATTGAATCATAGCGTAATAGGCCACAGTTTTACGAGGATCGGGCGGGACAGTGCCGGCATGCTCGTCTGGTGTGGTGTCAGGTCCACGAAAGCGACCACTGCAGTGAATTGATCATGACAAAAAAACACGGCCGCGCCGGAATGCCCGGTATTCTGCAGAATTACGATACTTGTTTGTTTGTAATAATATGCGGAATCAATTTTAGACCGCTTTCAAGGATCTGATGTTTCATTTCGTTTTCACGCTTCCCTGGCTCGTGGTGGTTACCCGTTTCCTCTGGCCGCTGCCGTGGCGCAGGTCCGCCAAGGTTGCTGTCGCCCTGATACTGCTGCTGGCGGCGCAGTACCACCTGTTCAGCCGCCTGTCGTCGGGCAGTGTATTCACGGCGGAAATGCCGAGAAGCCTGGTGATCCTGTTCAACTGGGGCTTTGGCGCCATCTTGCTGCTGGCGCTGATGCAGATCGTGCTGGACCTGGCGACCGTCCTGGCGCGCCTGGTACGTGCACGGCGGCGGGTGATAGCGCCGGGCCTGCGTTATGCAATGGCCGGCGCAGCGCTGGTGCTGGCCGCCATCGGGGTGCACCAGGCCATCCGGGTGCCGCCGTTGAAAGACGTTGAGGTCCGCATACACAACCTGCCCCCCGCGTTCGACGGCTACACCTTGCTGCAGCTCACTGACCTGCACATTAGTCCCTTGTTTCCGGCGCCGTGGACGCGTGCGCTGGTCGAGGGCGCCAACGCGGCCAACGCCGACCTGGTCGTCATCACCGGCGATCTGATCGATGGCGGCGTGGCCGAGCGTACGCTGGACGTGGCTGCGCTGCGCGGCCTGCGTGCGCCGGACGGCGTGTTCGTCATTCCCGGCAACCATGAATATTTTTTTGACGAGCCAGCCTGGATGCGCCACTTCGCCGGTCTTGGCATGCGGCCGCTGGAAAACCGCCACAGCGTGATCGAACGGCGCGGCGCCCAGTTGGTCCTGGCCGGCGTGACCGACCTGTCCGCCAGCCGGGCCGGCTACCCGCAGCCGAACCTTGCGCAGGCGCTGGCCGGCGCGCCGCGTGGCGCGCCAGTGATACTGCTCGACCACCAGCCGCGCAATGCGCGCGCGGCAGCGGCGCAGGGCGTGGCGCTGCAGCTGTCCGGCCATACCCATGGCGGGCTGATCGTCGGGCTGGACCGCATTTTTGCGCTGGCCAACGCCGGCTTCGTCTCGGGCTTGTATGACGTGCAGGGGATGCAGTTGTATGTCAACAATGGCACGGCACTGTGGGGCGGCCTCGCGCTGCGGCTGGGCAAACCATCGGAGCTGACGCGCATTATCTTGCGCCGCGCACCAGGCTGAGCGGTGAACTGCACGGGTGCGCGCTGGTCAAACGATTTTTAGCCACGTCAACCCGGAGGTGCGCCATGACCCAGCCTGCCCAAACCCCACCCGCGTCCGCGAGCGCGCGCGACGCAGGGGCGCCCGACCTTGCCGGCATCAAGCAATATCAGCAAACAGCATGGGCCAGCGGCGACTTCGCCGTCATCGGCGTCACGCTGCAAATCGTCGGTGAAGCGCTGGCCGAAGCGGCCGATATCCGCGCCCATGAAACCGTCATCGACATCGCCGCAGGTAACGGCAACGCCACCCTGGCGGCGGCGCGCCGCTTTGCCACGGTCACTTCCACCGACTACGTCCCGGCGTTGCTTGACAAGGGCCGCGCGCGCGCCGCCGCCGAGGGTCTGCAAGTTGAGTTCATCGAGGCTGACGCCGAAGCACTACCGTTCCCCGACGATAGTTTTGACGTCGCCCTGTCCACTTTCGGCGTGATGTTCGCCCCCGACCAAGAGCGCGCCGCCGGGGAAATGCTGCGCGTGGTGCGCGGCGGCGGGCGCATCGCCCTGGCCAACTGGACGCCCGAAGGTTTTGTCGGCCAATTATTCAAAATCGTCGGCAAGCACCTGCCGCCGCCCCCCGGCCTGAAACCGGCCCTGCTGTGGGGCACGGAAGACTATATGCGCCAGCTGTTCGGCAATGCAGCGTCCGCCATCCATGCCGAACGCAAGATATTCAACTTCCGCTACGGCTCGGCCGCCCACATGCTGCAAATTTTCCGCGACTTCTACGGCCCGGTACACAAGGCATTCGCCGCCCTCAGCCCTGTCGCCGCGCGGATGCTCGAGCAGGAACTGTTGCAGATGATGGAGCGGCACAATACGGCCGGCCCCGACTCGCTGGTGGTGCCGGGTGAATACCTGGAAGTGATCGTCACCCGGCGCGCAACGAAGGTGATGCACTAACTTGCAGCGATGACGGCGCGGCCTAGCCCTTGGTCGCGCCAAACGTCAGGCCGGCGACAAAGTGCTTTTGCATCAGGAAAAACATCAGCACCGACGGCAGCGCCGCCAGGATGGAGCCGGCCGACACCAGATTCCAGGCCGTGGTCCACTGTCCCTTCAGGCCGGCCACGCCAACCGTGATCGGCGCGGCCGTGTCGCCCTGGGTCAGCACCAGCGCCCAAAAATAATCGTTCCACACGAAGGTGAACACCAGAATACCCAGCGCCGCCAGCGCTGGCCGGATCAAAGGCAGGATCACTTGCGTGAACACGGTCCACTCGCCGGCGCCCTCGATGCGCGCGGCCTCGATCAATTCGAACGGCAACTGCTTGATGAAGTTACGCAGGAACAGCGTGCAGAAGCCGGTCTGGAACGCAGTATGGAACAGCACCAGCCCCCACACCGTGTTGAACACGCCAAAGTCCAGCGACAACTGGCGCACCGGGATCATGAGGATCTGCACCGGCACGAAATTGCAGGCCACAAATGCAGCGAACAACAGGGTGTTACCGCGGAAGCGATAGGTCGACAGCGCGAAACCGGCCATCGACGCGAGCGCGATGGCGCCGATCACGGACGGGATCGTGATCAGGCAACTGTTCCAGAAGTAGTGCAGCATGGGCGAGCTGGTGAGCGCCTCGCGGTAGTTGGCCAGCATGGACAAGTCTTTCGGCCAGCCCCAGTAATTACCCTGCACCAGCTCCTCGCTGGAGCGCACCGAGGTCACCAGCACGGCCAGCATCGGCAGCAGCCAGACCAGCAGCGCCAGCGGCAGCGATAGTTTGTACAGGAAGCGCTTCTTCGGCGTCCATTTTTCGATCGGCATCGGATACATGGTCGGCCTATCTTTCGTTGCGCAACATGCGCTTGAGGTGGTAGACGATATACACCAGCATGAGCGCGAACAGCACCACGGCGACGGCGGCGGAATACCCCTGGCGATAATATTTGATGGCCTGGTCGTAGGCGAAATACGCCAGCACGGTGGAGCTCTCGAACGGCCCGCCGCCGCTCATCACGGCGATCAGGTCGAAGCTGCGCAGCGCGCCAATGATGGTCACCACCACCGCCATGAAGGTGCTGGGGCGCAGCTGCGGCAGGATCACGTGGCGCAGCATGTTCCAGCCTTTGGCGCCTTCCATGCGCGCCGCCTCGACCTGGTCGGCATTGATTGAGGTGAGACCGGTCAGGAACAGGATCATGCAGTAGGCCGTCTGCGGCCACAGCGCGGCGAAGATGATGCCGTAATTGACGTAGCGCGGGTCGCCCAGCACCGGGATGCCATGGCCGAGCAGCAGCGCCAGTAAACCAAAGGTGGGATCGTAAAACCAGCTGAAGATCAGTCCCACCACCACCCCGGAGAGCACGAACGGCGCGAAAAACAGCGACTTCACCAGACGCATGCCCTTCACTTGCTGGTTCAGGTACAGCGCCACCGCCAACCCGGCCGGTGGCGCCAGCAGGAACAGTAGCAGCCATAGCAGATTGTTTTTGAGCGCCGTGAAAAAGGTCGGCGCCTGGAACAGTTCGACGTAATTGGCCAGGCCGACGAAGGTCTTGTCCGTCATGCCATCCCAGGTGAAGAAGCTCAGGTAGATCGTGCTGATGATCGGATACACCACATACAGTCCGACCATGCAGCAGGCCGGTGCCAGGAACAGGAAGGCGGCCCGATGGCGCCGGAACGATTGCGCGGCGTACCACGCCGTGCGGCGCCGTGCTGGCCGCGCGGCAGCTGGCGCCGGCGATGTCCTGGTCGGTCGTTGCGCCAGCGTCAGGCTGGCTCCGGGTTTTGCGTCCATCATGGTGCACCTTGCTCATCAAGCGTGTGAAAAACAGCGAAAAACGGATCGAACGTCAGGCTGGCCAGCCGCGGGTGCGGCCGGCCAGCCTGCAGCATCAGGACTTCTTGTAGATGCGCTTCCTGGTCTGCTCGAGCTGTTTCAGGATGTCGTCCAGCGCGTTCGGGTCGTTGAGGAATTTCTGCATGCCCTTCATGCCCTCGTCGGCCATTTCCTTGTTCATGTCGCGGTCATAAAACTGCGCGATGCCGCCATTTGTGTTGGACAGGATCTCGAAGCCGATTTTGGAAATCGGTTCTGCCGGCGCCGGCGATTTGCTGTTGGCCGGCAGCGAGCCGAGGCCCTCGGCCAGCGTGGCACTGATCTGCGGCGTGCCGGCGAACGCCAGGAAGCGCCGCGCGTCGACCTTGTTTTTGGCCTTGGTCGGAATGTGCAGCGACTCGATCGGGCCTTCCTCGGCGGTGGGCACGGCCGGGTCGATGATCGGGAACTGGAAATAGCCGATCTGCGCCGCCTGCGCCGGCGGGAAGCCCTTGGCGATGAAGGTACCCATCAGCATCATCGCCGCTTTGCCCTGGAACAGGAACGGCTGGGCCGCGTCCAGGTCGTACGAGAGCGGGCTGTCGATGAAGTATTTGGCGTCGATCAGGGTCTTCCAGGCGGCGTAGACTTTTTTCACGCGCGGGTCGGTGTAGGCGATCTCGCCCTTCATCAACTGCTGGTGGAAGGCGTTGCCGTTGATGCGCAGGTCCAGATAATCGAACCAGCCGGCCAGGGTCCAGGCGTCGCGTCCACCGACGGTGAACGGGCTGACGCCGGCCGCCTTCAGCTTCTTGTTGGCCTCCATGAATTCGGCCCAGGTCTTCGGCTCGGCCGTGATGCCGGCCTTCTGGAACACGTCCTTGCGGTAGAACAGGCCCCACGAGTAGTACACGGTAGGCAGCGCGTACTGCTTGCCCTTGTACGACGAAGCGTCCTTGCCCGAGGCGTACATCTGGTTCCAGTTGTTTTTGGCCCAGTCGGCGCTCAAGTCTTCGAACAGGCCGCGGCTGGCGTAGTAGGCCATGCGCTCGCCGTTATGCCAGGTGACGATGTCGGGCGCCGCCGTCGACAGCCAGCCCGGCAGCTGCACCTTGTAGGCTTCCTCGTCGATGAAGGCGGCCTTGATCTCGATATCGGGATTGGCCTTCTTGAATTCGTCCAGCGTCGACTGCCAGACGGCGCGCTGGCTGGCACCCTTGAAGGCGATATTGATGGCCAGCGTGCCGGCTTGCGCTGCGCCGGCCAGCAGGACTGCGGACAGCATACCGAGTTTGACTATTTTCTTCATTTTGTCTCCTGTTGTTATATGGATGATTCTGCCGATGCGCCGGATCGTGTGCCCGTTGTGCGCATTGCTTGTTGCCCTGCTGTGCTGCTTACCTGTACACCGACACGCCCTGCGGCGGCACCTCGGCCTGGCCGATGACGAACTGGGCCCCGGCCGGATGCGGCGCCGTGGCCACGCCGCTGCCGTAGTTGAATACCCAGGTCAGTGCGCCGCGCCGGCTGATGCGCACGTCGTCCGGCAAGCGCTCGGCCTGCAGCCCGGCCAACAGCGCCACGCGGTGGAAATAATCGATCGTGAATTCGCTGTCGAACACGCTGGCCAGGTAGTGCAAGCGCCCATGGCCGACGATGGCCGGGTGGCCGTCGGCGAAGCTGCCTTCCACCACGGTGTCGCCCTGCACCTCGATCAGGTCGCGCCAGAAGCCGCCCTGGCCGGACAGCGCGCCACTGGTGACGGCTTCCTTGACGTTCGGCCGCAGCGATTCGACGCGCCACACCCGCATCGGCAAGTGCGCGGCCAGCGCACCTGGTGGCAGCGTGGCCGGAATGCGCAGGTCGACTGTCTTGGAGCCGCTGCGCGGGCCGAATACCACGTGGGCGCCGCTCTCTTGAAGGCGCGCCGCCAGCTCGCTTGGTAGCACCGGCAGCGGCGGCACCACGATCATGGCGTAGCCGTCCAGCGCGGCCGTGGTGGGAATCACGTCGACATCGAGCCCCAGCGAGCGCAGCGCCGAGTAGTAGTCGAACACGATGCGCGCGTACAGGAAATCGGCACCCTGCGGATGGATCTCGAAGAGCCACTTGGCCTGGTAATCGAAAATCAGCGCAACCTTGGTGCGCACCTTGCAGGCGGCATCCTTGTCGGCCGCGGCCAGCAACGCCAGTTCGCGCGCCACCACGGCCGCTTCTTCTCCGCCCAGGTCGAGCTGGTTGTCCGGGGTGTTCAAGCCGGCGTGCATCTGCTCCTGCGCGAACGGGCATTGGCGCCAGCGGAAATACGATACGCAGCCGGCGCCGTGCGCGAACGCTTCCCAGCTCCACAGCCGCACCATGCCCGGCAACGGCGCCGGATTCCAGTTCGCCCAGTTGACCGGGCCCGGTTGCTGCTCCATCACCCAGAACGGCTGCTTCGACATGCCGCGATACAGGTCGTGGTTGAAGGAGGCGAAGTCGGGGTGCCCTGTGCGCAGCCAGCGCGCCTTGGTGTCGGCATCGAACCAGAACTCTTCCAGCGCGCCGAGCGGGTAACTGTCCCACGTGGCCGCATCGAGGTCGGCCGCCACCGGGTAGTGGTCGAACTCGTAAAAACTCTGCATGAAGTTGTGCACCATGGCGCGGCCCGGTGCGTGCTGGCGCAGGATATCGACCTGCATGCGGTTGTAGCGCGCCACTTCGCTTGATGCAAAGCGGCGGTAGTCCAGCCGATGCGATGGATGGGCCTCGGTGACGGTGGCCACCGGCGCGTCGATCTCGTCGAAGGACCGGTATTCCATGCTCCAGAAGACGGTGCCCCAGGCCGCATTGAGCGCCTCGATGCTGCCGTAACGATCTTGCAGCCAGGCGCGGAAACGCTGCACGGCAGCCGGCGCGTAACTGACCACGGTGTGGTGGCAGCCGTACTCATTGTCGGTTTGCCAGGCCGTCACCGCCGGGTTGTCGCCGTAGCGCTGCGCCAGCAGCTTGACGATGCGTTGCGAGGCCTCGAAATAGCTCGGCGAAGAAAAATCGTAATGGCGGCGCGAACCGAACGCGCGCGGACGACCGTCTGCGCCCACTGGCAGGATGTCCGGATACTGGTCGATCAGCCACTTCGGCGGCGTCGCGGTGGGTGTGCACATCACCACGTCCAGGCCGGCCGCGCCCAGCACGGCGATGGCGCGGTCGAGCCAGCCCCAGTTGAACTGGCCGGGCGACGGCTCGATGCGGCTCCAGGCGAATTCGCCGATGCGCACCTGGGCGATGCCCAGTTCCTTCATGCGCTGCGCGTCGTCCTGCCACATCGCTTCGTCCCAATGCTCGGGGTAATAACAGACGCCTAAACGCATAATATGTTCTCCTGTTTGGCATGGATGGGCGCGGGCACGGCATTGCCGTCCGCGCTGAAAAGATGGCAGGCGTCGGGCGCGATGCCGAGCACCACTTCGGCGCCGATGTCGAGCGCCGCATTGCCCTGCAATTTCGCCATCAGGACGTCGCCGCCGGCCTGCTCCAGATGGAGATAGGTTTGTTCGCCAAGGCGCTCGACCAGCATCACGCGCCGTTTGAGGGTTTGCACCGCACTCGGGTTCAGGCACAGGTGCTCGGGCCGCACGCCCAAGGTCACCTGTGCGCCGTGCGCCAATGATCTGCCGTCCAGCGCCAGTTGCAGCACTTCCTGGGTATGGTCGAGCACGATGCGCACGCTGGCGCTGTCGGCCGCCGTCACGGTGGCGGGCAGGAAGTTCATTTGCGGCGAGCCGATGAAACCGGCCACGAAGCGGTTGGCAGGCCGGTGGTACAGCTCGAGCGGGGTGCCGACCTGGGCGATTGATCCGAGGCGTTCCACATCGGGACCGGCGCGTAGCAGCACGATCTTGTCGGCCAGCGTCATCGCCTCAACCTGGTCGTGCGTCACGTACACCACGCTGGCGTGGTCGAATTGTTTGTGCAGGCGCGCGATTTCGATGCGGGTCTGGCCGCGCAGCGTGGCGTCCAGGTTGGACAGCGGCTCGTCGAACAGGAACACGCCGGGCCGGCGCACGATGGCGCGTCCGATCGCCACGCGCTGGCGCTGGCCACCCGACAGTTCCTTCGGTTTGCGTTCCAGCAGCGCGTCGAGCTGGAGCACGCGCGCTGCCTCGCGCACGCGCAGGTCCATCTCGGCCTTGGGCGTTTTGGCCAGCTTCAGGCCGAAACCGATGTTTTCGTAGACTGTCATGTGCGGGAACAACGCGTAGCTCTGGAACACCATCGCCACGCCGCGCTCGGCCGGCGCCACGTCGTTGACCACGCTGCCGCCGATGCACACCTCGCCCGAGCTGGCGTCTTCCAGGCCGGCGACGATGCGCAGCAGGGTCGACTTGCCGCAGCCGGAAGGGCCCAGGAACACGCAGAATTCGTGCGCGCCGATTTCCAGATTGACGTCGCGGATGACGTCCGGATTGCTGCCATACGCCTTGTGTACGGCCCGTAATGAAATGCTTGCCATGTTTTTTCCCTGATGTTGAAGAAGCCGCTTAGAATGCGATTAAGCGCTTAATCATCAGGAACAAAAAAAATGGCCTGGTGCGTGGCCTGTCGTTTCATGTTGCTGTCTCCGTTGTGGTTTTTATTTCTATTTTGCTCGAATATACCAAAGCCCGTTTCGTGATGCAATCGCTATTTTTTCCGTACCCATGACCACCCTGTCCCAAGTCGCGGCGCACGCCGGCGTCACCTCGGCCACTGTCTCGAACGTGCTGCGCGATCGCGGCCGGGTCGGCCCGGACACGCGCGCGCGCGTGCTGGCCGCCGTCGAGGAACTCGGCTACCGCCCGCACCTGACGGCGCGCGCGCTGGCCGAGGGTCGCGCGCCGACGCTGGCGCTGATGGTGGCCAGCATCGCCAATCCGTTCTATCCGCAGTTCGCGCTGGCGGCGGAACAGGCGGCGCGCCAGCACGGCCGCTTCCTGCTGGTCTGCAACACCAACGACGACCCGGAGATCGGCCGCGCCTACTTGCACCAGATCGCCGGCACCTTGTCGGACGGCGTGTTGATCATGAATGCGAACCTGCATTTCGACGACCTGCGCAAAACCGAAAAGCGCGGCACGCCGGTGGTGCTGTGCATGTGGGAGAAGCCGCACGAGCCACCCGGTCTGCCCTGCATCGCGGTCGACTTTTACCTGGCCGGCGCCATCGCCGCGCGCCACCTGGTTGAACTGGGGCACGGCCGCAGCGGCACGATCGGCGCCATCGTCGGCGGCGGCGACAGCTGCATCCACGCCGAACGGCATCGCGGATTCGTCGAGGAGTTGACCCGCCTGGGCCATCCCGACGCCGCGCTGGCGCCGCTGCACGCCCACGACACGGTCGAAGGCGGTTACGCCGCCGCCGCCAGGCTGCTGGTAGCGGCGCCGCAGATCACCGCCATCTTCGCCACCAACGACTTGCCGGCGCTGGGTGCAATGCACGCGGCGGCCGACCTGGGCTTGCAGGTACCAAACGACCTTTCCGTGATCGGCATCACCGACATCGAGCTGGCGCGCCAGACGCGGCCCGCCTTGAGCACGGTGGCGGTGCCAACCAACGAAGCGGCGACGATGGCCATTGCGCTGCTGCTGGAACTGGTGGCCAACCCGCACCAGCCGGCGCCGGTGCGCGTGGCCTCGCCGCCGTGGCTGGTGGCACGCGCTTCCACCGGCAAACCGCGCGCCGGCTCGTGATCGGGAAGTCCGGACGCCTGCCAGGTTGTTACGCGTTCGCCAGCACCGCGTCCAGTTGCGCGAACGAGCCGCTCCAGCCCATCGCCATGCTGGCATGACCGGCGACGAAGGCGGCGATCTCCTCTGCGGTCGCGTCGCCCGCAACGTCCGTGCAGAGCGTCACATGGGTGCGCCCCGCGGCTTCTTCGCGTAGCGCGACGGTGATGCGCAGAGTGGCCGGCCAGTCTGGCGCCATCGGATGGCGCATGACCTGTTCGTGTTCGTCGCAGAATTGCTGGGTGTAGACGATGCGATCGTGACTGCGAATTTCTTCGTATTCCGCGCGGGCGGTGATCGTCATCCCGTAGCCGGCCATGGAAAACAGGGTGCTGCCGCCCTGGTGCAGGTCGGCGCGCAGGAAGCGCATCGCAAAACCTGCAGGGGGCAACCAGCGCGCCAGGTCGTCGGGCTGGATCCACATGGCAAACACCTGGGCAAGCGGTGCGTCGAAGCTGCGTTCGATGACGAAGCGTTCGTTATTGGTCGTGTTCATATTTCTCCTTGCAGAACAGTTAAAATGGCTGGTCGCCGGCCGACGCCGTCGACATCAAACCCCGTGACGTTCGCGCAAAATCGCCGCCGCCTGCGCCAGCACGGCCAGCTTGGCCTCGGCCACGCGGTCCGAATTGAGCGGGTTGTCGGCAAACGTGGCAAAGCCGCAGTCGGGCGTGAGCAGCAGCCGCTCGGCGCCGAACAGCGCAATCGCTTTTTCGACGTGCGCAACGATGCTCTCGACGCTTTCCACGTGCGCATGCTTCTGGTTGCATGAACCGATGCCGATGCGCAGGTGCTTGGGCAGGCGTTCCAGGATTTCCATCTCGCCCGCGCGCGGTGTGGCCAGTTCGAGGAACAGGGTGCCCACGTTCATCTGACCGAGAATATCGACCAGCGGCGTGTAGTCGCCCGCCAGCGCCAGGCTCTCGTCGGCCGACCAGTTACCGCGGCACATGTGCAGGGCGATGCGCTCGCGCGGGAAACCCTCGGTGACGGCGTTGACCAGGTCACGCGCAAACGCCAGCTCGACCGGGCTGTCGCTCTTGGCCGACAAGGCGCCGCACATGAAGCTGCGCTGGTTGGCCGGGCCGCTGAACACCACTTCCGACAACACCGGTTCGTCCAGCTGCACCAGCGCCGTGCCGGCCGCCAGCAGGCAGGCGATTTCTTCGCGCAGCACGCGCACGATGTCGACCGCGAGCGCCTCGCGGTCGGCATAGGCGCGGTCGGAAATACACTCCATCCACATCGTGCGCGTGAGCAGGTACGGGCCTGGCAACGCCACCTTCACCGGGCGCTCGGTCAGCGTCTGGGCGAATTCGGCTTCGTGCACGGCGATGCCGCGGCTGCGCCCGAGGGGGCCGAACAGCGCCGGATGGCGCACGTCGCCGGCCGGAATGTCGAGTGCACGCAATTCGCGCTCGAATTCTTCCGGGTCGTCGACCAGCGGCAGCAGGTCGGTCAATGGAATCAGCTGGCAGTTGTCGAGGCGCGAGGCGACGAAACTGGAATAACTGTCGCGCCGTTGTTCGCCATCGCTGACAACGTCGGCGCCGGCGCGGATTTGCGCGCTGATGGCCAGGCGCACCGCATCGTCGGCGGTGGCCTGGAACGATGCTTCATCAAGCCGGCCTTCCATGTGTTCGTGCACGGCCTGCAGCATCCAGCGCGGCCGTGGCCAGCTGCCGATGCCCATCACCGACAGGGGCCGGATTGCCGGGGCCGGCGCCACCGGCGGAAACACCAGCAACGGTTTGACGTCGACCACTTCGAAACGCGACCCCATCTCGGGCGCGCCGGTGGCAGTGGCAACCCGTTCGGCCAGCTTGCCCTTTGCGACCAGGAAGCTGCGCTGCTTGCCATCGCGCAGGAACGAGACCATCTCGTTGCCGGTCATGCGGCACCAGGCCGGCAAATCTTCGTCCACCGAGGTTTCGGTGGAGCGGATTTCGAGCAGGCCGCCGCGCGGCAGCGGGTCGATGTGCTTGCGGATCAACAGCAGCAAGCCGTTGCCGCAATCGAGGTCGCCGCCGTCGAAACCGACGTCGGCATTGTGGGGATGTTGGAAGCTCATGATGTTCTCGAATAGTTTAGGGTGTCGGGGCGGTCGACATGCGCACCAGCATCGCGCGGCCGACGTCCTTGAGGATGGCCTGGCCGGCCACGCGGCCCTGGCCCAGCACCAGGTCGATGTTGACGACGCCGGCACCGCCCAGGTTGGCGGAACGCTTGCCGTCACGGTCGGCGATATGCCAGGCGCGCACCTGGTTGCCGTCGAGCTGGTCGAGCGTCACGCTAAAATACTTTTCCGGGCCGTCGACCGAGGCGCCCGGCGCCAGCCGGATTTCGTCCTTGTTGGTCAACATGAAGCCGAAGTTGTGGCCGGTCGGGCAGGCGATCGGATACACCGCGAAGCGCGGGTCGGCCGCATACGTGTCGCCGTATTTCAGGCTGAAGGTTTTGGCATACAGTTTCAACTCGGCCTGGCCATCCTTGAGCGCGCTGGCGCTGGGCACCAGGAAGCCAGCGATGTCGGCGTACTCGAACACCAGCGCCTTGCGTGCGGCCGTGTCTTCGATCACGCGCTGCGGCTGCACCGGCCCGAGCACGCGGTCGTATTTCACCGTTTTGCCTTCCAGGACCTGTATGCGCACCGTACCGGCCTTCTCGTCGATCGCGGCCAGGCGCACCGTGCGCGTGCCGATGGTCCACTCCTGGCCGGCTTTCGCCATGCCGGCGAAGGCTTTATCGCCCAGCAGCATACGCTCGGTGCGCACGCCGGAAATCCAGTCGAACACCATTTTTTCGCGCGTTACTTCACGCGCCTGGCCCTGGTTGTAGAGCTGGGTGAACTTCATGCCCCACCAGCCTGGCTGGTTCGATGACAGCACCGGATTGCCGAAGGCCCAGTCCCAGTCGGTACCGGCCACGGTTTTTACGTGCAGCGTGTGGTTCGAGGTCTGCTCATGGCCGACGGTGGCGTAATACTGATACACCTGGCCGCCCACGGTGACGCTCTGGCCGGCCGGAATGGTGACGTTCTCTTTCACGACGATGGACATGTCGTAATCGATATAGGTCGGCATGCGCCCCAGCACCGGCAATTGCTCGCCGCGTAGCGCCACTTCACCGCCCCAGGTGTCTTCCAGGTACACCAGCCCGCCCGGCGGAATGACCACTTGCCCGTTCTCGACGCGGCTGCGGCGGATGAAAACGCCGTCGTATTTCGGCTTCTTGTTGCCGGCGTCGTCGACGATCATGCGGCCCTGTGGCAGGCCGGGCAGGCCGGCGACATACGCCGGATCTTTCGGCCGGTCGGCGATCAGCGACAGCGGCGGCGGCGCGATGTCAGTCGTCGCTATCGGGTGCGCCAGCGGCATGTCGGGTTGCGCGCGCGTGAGTAGCTTCGCGTAGTCGGCGGCGTGCGCCAGCGGCGCGACGGCGAGCAGGGTAGCCAGCAGGGAGCGTGTCAGGTTCATGGTGCGAGTCCGGTATCGTGGAGAAGGCCATCGTACAGCGTGTCCTGTTGCGCGGGCCCGAAATCGGCAGCCGCAACGTCGACCACAACGCGGCCGGCGCGCAGGCCCAGTACGCGGTCGGCATAGCGGCGCGCGTATTCTGGCTGGTGCAGGCTGCAGACGACCGCCAGCCCGTCCGCATGGCAGATGGATTTGAGAAGCTCGAGGATGCCGGCGCCCGAGCCCGGATCGAGGCTGGCCACCGGCTCGTCGGCGATGATCACGTCCGGTTGCTGGGCCAGGGCGCGCGCGATGGCGACGCGCTGCTGCTGACCGCCGGACAGCGTGTCGGCGCGCTGGTCGGCGTGGCCGCTCAAGCCGACCCGGTCGAGGCAACTGTGCGCCAGCGCCAGATCGGCCGCGTCGAAGGTGCGCAGCCAGCCGCGCCAGGCCGGCACGTGGCCGAGGCGGCCGGCCAGGACGTTGTCCAGCGCCGACAGCCGCCCGACCAGATTAAATTGCTGGAACACGAGGCCGATGCGGCGCCGTTCGCGCCCGCGCAGCGAGGCGACGTCGCGGCCGTCGAGGGCCACGCGGCCGCTGTCCGGTTGTTGCAGGCCGGCCAGGCAGCGAAACAGGGTGGTCTTGCCGGCGCCGCTGGGACCGAGCAAGGCCAGCATCTGGCCGGGCGCCAGCGTGAAGCCGACGTTGTCGAGCGCGATGCGGGCGCCGTAGCGCTGGCCCACGCCCTCGGCCACAAACAGGTGGCCGCTCATACGAGACGCTTTCGCAGCCAATTGCTGGCCTGGTCGAGGACCGTGACGACGATCAGGATCAGCACGATGATGGTGAACAGGCGCGGGAAATCGAGCAGGTCCATGCTGTTTTTGAGTTCCAGTCCAATGCCGCCGGCGCCGACGACGCCCAGCACGGTGGAGGCGCGCACATTGAACTCGAGCCAGTACAGGCTCGATGACAGCAGCACCGGGAGAATTTCTGGCAGTACCGCGTACATGATCGCGGTGCCGCGCCCGGCGCCGGTGCTGCGGATGGCGTCGAGCGGACCGGTGGGCATGTTTTCGATATGGTCGGCCAGCAGCTTGGCCGCGCTGCCCCAGGTGTGCAGCGCGATGCCAATCACGCCGGCGAACGGTCCCAGGCCGACGGCGGCGACGAACAGCAGCGCGAAGACAAAGGAGTCGATGCCGCGCAGGGCATTCAATAGCCAGCGCGCCGGATAATAGAGCGCTGGCCACGGGGTGATATTCCGGCTGGCCAGCACCGCCATCGGCAGCGCCAGCAGGATCGCGCCGGTGGTGCCGATGGCGGCCATCGCCACGGTTTCGGCGATGCGTTCGCCGAACAGCGGCATTTCGGCCAGGTCCGGCGGCCAGGCCGAGGCAATCCAGTGCCCCAGCTTGGGCAAGCCCTCGGCCAGGCGCCCGAGGTCGATGTTGGCAACGCGCCAGCAGACGACGTAAAACGCCGCCGCAGCCAGCCACGCCAGCCAGACGCGCCAACGCCGGGTCACCGCGTGCATCAAGCTTTTGGCTTGATCTTGCCGACCGCGATACCGGCCTTCTCGATCGATGCGTATGACGCGTGATCGGCCTTCACAAAACCGGTGTAGTGCGGCGGCAGCAGCGTCTTCGATTGCTCGACGGTGATGGCCGTGACGATCTTCTGGATCTGTTCGACCAGCGCTTGCGGCGTGCCTTTCGGGACGACGATGGCGTCGTTCGGCAGTGGTGCCGAGGTCCACAGGATCTTGTTGGCGTTCGGCTTGACCTTGCCCGATTCGATCATCGCGTTGCGGTTGCGGTCGAAGTCGGTGGCCATGTCGGCCTGGCCCGCTTGCACGGCCATTTCATTGGCTGCGTGGGTTGCGCCTTCGCTGTACTTCCAGAACGCTTTCGGTTCGATCTTCCACACTTCCTTGGCGTACCAGGTCGGGATCAACCAACCCGAGGTCGAGCCGACGTCGGCGAACGACATCGTCAAGCCCTTGCTGTCTTCCGGGAACTTCACCACTTTCAGATCCGGCTTGCCGATCACGATGGCGTGATAAAACGGCTTTTCGTCGTACTTGACGGTGGCCAGCGCGGTGCAGCCGGTGCTGTTGTTGGCAATGATGTAGCCCCATGGCCCCATCCACGCCAGGTCGAGCTGGCCCGACCCCATGGCGACGGCCATCCCGGCCCAGTCGGTGGTGGCGAACAGTTCGAAGTCGACACCCAGTTCTTTGGCCAGGTGGGCAAAGAACGGCGTGTAGGCTTTCTTGGTGTCTTCCGCGGTCGGCAGCAGCGGGCCGACGCCGAAGCGCAGCTTGCGCTTCGTCTGTGCGATGGCGGGTACGGCGGCGACCAGCGCGAGGGCGCCTGCGGCGGCGAGGAGGGTGCGGCGGGATGCGGTCATGGTGGCTTTCTTGTTGTTGTTTGTATTAATAGCTGACCGAAGGGCAACCGTCGCTCATGAACTCGACCAGCTTGGCGCCGCCGACGATCATTGCGCCGGCCACCAGTTTGTCTTCGTCCAGCTTGCGCTTCTTGAAGCATGGCGAGCAGACGAACATCTTGCCGCCGGCGGCCGCGAAGTTGTCCATCAACTCTTTCAGTGGCGCGAAGCCTTCTTCGTGGACCGCGTCGGCGGCGCCCAGCTGGGCCAGGCGGGTGCCTTCGATCGACAGGAACACGATGGTTTCCTTGTCCGACGCTACCGAGGCGTTGGCGATGACGAAAGCGACGGTGGCCTTGTCGGTGTTATCGAGGCCGTGGGTCAGGCTGATCAGGAATTTTCCGGACATGGGAGTCTCCATTCAAGTTGGTGGTACGTGGGAAGCAGGCGCCGTGCGCCCGCAGGAAAAATCATGGCTTGGCGCGCACCCAGAAGGCGTGCGTGAGCGGGTCGTGGGCGACCAGCGCGTGGCCGGTCATGCGGCACCAGGCCGGGATGTCGGCCGGCGCACCGGCGTCCAGCGCCGTCACCTTGAACACCTGGCCGGGCGCGGCACGCACGCGCTGGCGCAAGGCCAACACCAGATCGCCGCAGCCAAGCGTGCCGGCGTCCCATTCGATGTCGTGGTCGAAGATTGTTGGCAAGCGCATCAAAACACCATGAACCGGGCGCCCGGCTCGAAACCGGCGCTCAGCAGGGACGCCGCGCCACGTACACCTGTGACTTCGGCGATGAGCTGGTCGGCAGCGAGGCCGTGATCGGCCAGCGCGGCGGGGCAGGCAAACAGGGCGGCGCCCAGCGCCGTGGCTTGCCGGATCTGCGCCAGCAAGGCGGCGTCAAGGGCGTCATGGCGCAGCAGGGTGGCGGAGGCGCCGACGGCATGCAGTTCCACCATCATATCCATCGCGGCCGCCGTCACCGCATAGCGCAGCGCAACGGCCAGCGTGTCGGTTGACGCTGTATTGAGCACGATGACAAGGCGCGGCGCGCGGGCGGGGGAGGGTTCTGGCATGGGCGCGGGCAAAAGTGGGTACAAGAACCGATATGCTACACGACAACAGTGACTTCTCCACAACGACGGGCACCGCGACGCAAAATTATTACCCAGAAAGGGTGATCCTGGCCGCGTCAGCCCAACAGCACTTCGCTGCGAAAACGCCAGGCATAGGTCTGGCTTACCTTCAGCTGTGCCGGATGGTTGCGCAGCTCGACCGTGATGTTGCCGAACTCGTCGCGCCGGGCCCGTGCGATGGCGCGCACCGCCACCAGCGTGCCGCGGTGGATCTGCCAGAACTGGTCGGGATCGAGCCCTTCCAGCAATTGATTCAGGGGCTTGCGAATGACGCCTTCGTCAGTCGCGCTGACAATGCGGGTGTAACGCGTATCCGATTCGAAGAACAGCACTTCGTCGATCGCAAACATTTTAATGGTGTTACCCAGCGTGGCGTTGAGCCAGCGGATGCGCTCCTGCTGCACGGTTGCACGCAGGCGCCGGTCGAGGTCCGCCATGGCTTGCAGCAGGTTGGCGCTGCCGGCGGCGCGCGCGCGCAGGCGCGCCACCGCCTGTGTCAGCCGTTGTTCCGTGACGGGCTTTAACAGGTAGTCGATGGCGCCCAGGTCGAACGCGTCGATCGCATGGGCGTTGTAGGCGGTGGTGAACACGATGTGGCAGGCGCCGCCACTCGCGCCCGCGACCTCCAGCCCGCTTGCACCGGGCATGCGGATATCGAGGAAGGCGATGTCTGGACGCAGGCGTGCGATGGCGTCGAGGGCGTCGCTGCCGTCTTCGCAGCTGGCGACAATGGTCAGTTCTGGCCAGGCCACGGCCAGCATGCGCTGCAGGTCGCTGCGCTGCAGGTCTTCGTCGTCGGCGATGATTGCGGTGGGCATGTCAGGCGCTGTCCTGCATCGGGCGTAACGGCAGCACGATGCTGGCCACCATCCCGCCATCGACGCCCGCGCGCAGCGCCAGCGCGGCTTCGGCGCCAAACAGGTGCTGCAGGCGCTCGCGGATGTTGACGAGGCCGATGCCGGTGCCGGTGGTGGCCGCGCCGAAGCCGACCCCGTCGTCGGCCACGGACAGTTCCAGGCGCGCGCCGTCCTTGCAGGCGGCGCTAACGTGAATCATGCCGGGTCCCTTCTTCAGTTCGATGCCGTGTTTCACCGCGTTTTCGACCAGCGAAATGAGCATCAGCGGGGGCATGGCAGTGTCACGCAAACCGGGCGGGCAATCGATGCGCGACTGCAGGCGCGGCATGCGCGCCGTGATGATGCCCAGGTAAGCCTGCGCCGCATCGAGCTGCGAGCCAAGCGACACAAAAGGGTGCGCCTGGTCTGCGCGCAGCTGCGGGATGGTCGCGCGCAGGTAGTCGACCAGGTGATCGATCATGGCAACGCCGCGCGCCGGGTCGGACAGCATGGCCGCGCGCACCCCGGACAGGGTATTGAACAGGAAGTGCGGCTCGACCTGGCTGGCCAGGATCGCCAGGCGCATCTCCACTTCGTTGCGTTCATCCTTGTAGCGCGCCACCTCGCCGAGCAGGGCGGTATCGTGCAGCAGGCGGCGCTGGCGCAGCCACGCCACCAGGTCGAGGCTGCCGGCTAGCCACGCCAGCACCACGAACCAGATGGCCAGATTGACCAGGCGGTTCTCGCGCGCCCGTTCGACCTGCGCGGGCGTGGGCGCACGAGCGCCCTTGGCCGCTTGCCCGACGCTGGTGAGCGGCGTCAGCGCCAGCGGCACCAGGATACCAATCAGCAAGGCGAAGACGACGCCGGCCACCTCCAGTCGCGCCGGCCATTGCTGCCGGCAGACGACGACCGCCAGCGCGCGCCCGAGCGCCAGGGCCAGCGCCACCGCTAGCCAGGTCACGGCCAGGGCGAGGTACACGGCCGGCACGCGTGCCGCCGCCGGCATGACGGCGCCGATGACGCCGACGAGCAGCGCCAGCAACACCATCGGCGCAAGGAAGGAGCGCATCCGGTAGCCGAACCAGGTTGAACCAAAAATCGGATACTGGCGCGCCGTACTCGCATAGCCCGCCAGCTTGCTGGCCAGGCCGGCAGGCAGGGGTTGGTCGTGCAGCGGGCGGACGGGGTTGCGCATGCAGGTATTTTACGCGCCGGCTCAACGGGTGGTGGCGTTGATCCAGTCGCTGATGGTAGCCAGCGCCGCCGGCGCGAAGGTTTCGGCGATCTGGGCGTATTCCTCGCCCGCGCCCGTTTTTGCGGTCTGAAACAGGTGGTTCAGACCCGGCATTTCGCGGATCGTTGCGCGCGGGTTGCCCTGTAACGCCGTGCGGATGGCGGCCAGGTCCATGGCGGCGGGCACTTGCAGGTCGCGTTCGCCGTTCAGGACCAGTACCGGCTGGCGCACGGCCTGCAGGACCGGCGCCGGTTCATAGCGCATCAAGCCCACGAACCAGGGCGTGCCGAAGCGTTCGACCAGGGACGCCGCGGCGCCGGGCGGCATGTCACCGCGCTGTTCGGCGTCACCCAGGATGCGGGTCGCCTCGCGCCTGGCGCCGGCCAGGTCGGGGGCGGCCACCATGGCGGCATACAGGGTCTCGTTCAAAGCCCGTTCCCGGGCCACGATGGCCGCCGGCACGCCGCGCGCGGCGGCGAGCAGGGCTTGCTGCTCGACCAGCAGCCGCTCGCCGCGAATGCCCGGACCGGCCAGCATCACGACGAACGCCAGCGCCGGATCGCGCGACGCCAGCAAGGGCGCAATCAGGCCGCCTTCGGAATGGCCCACCGCACCGAGCCGGCGCACATCGACTTCGGCGCGCCCTCGCAGGAAGCGCACGGCCGCTTCGGCGTCGGCCGCCAGGTCGAGCATGGTGGCGTCCTGGCGGGTACCGGTGGACTTGCCGACGCCGCGCTTGTCGTAGCGCAGCACGGCGATCCCGTGGCGGCTCAGGTGGTCGGCCAGCACCAGCAGGGTTTGGTGGCCGAACACGTCGCCGTCGCGGCTGATGGGACCGGAGCCATGGATCAGGACCACCGCAGGAAAGGGGCCCTTGCCCTGCGGGACCGTGAAGGTGCCGGCCAGTGTGGCGCTGCCGGCGGCGTTGTCGAAAACGATGTCGCTGCTGGTGTACGGCAGCGGGCCGGCGGCGATGGCGTCTTCCTGCGGGCGCTGCGGCTTGAGGGCCGCTCCGGTGGTGCGGGTCAGGACGAGGGGTGCGGGGCCGCCTTGCATCCAGGTACCGTTCCAGGCCTGGTCTTTGTCGTTCCAGGTGGCGCTGTAGGTGGCCTTGAATTTGGGCAGGGCGAAGTCGATCTGGTCGGGCGTGACCACCAGCTTTTCGACCCTGGTCACCAGGTTCTGGGTCGGCACCGACAGTGTGCCTTCCCACTGGCCGTCTGCGGATCTGGTGAACTGCACGCTCACCGGCAGCGCGTTGGCGACGCTGCCGCGCCAGTATCCCTGGGCGTCTTCGGCATGCGCAGAAAAGGTCGACATGGCCAGCAAAGCAGTGAAGCGGATGAACGTCGTTTTCATGGGTGGGAAATAGGATGTTGGAATGCACCGACTCTAGCTCTGGCGTCAGCGCGGGTGCAGGTCGATGCGGTGAGCGGCCGTTTACGTGTCACGATGTCCGGTATCGCTGTCATGAAAGCGCAGGGCCAAAAAACGACCGGCAGAGATCCTTCAGCAGATCGGGAAATGTCCTTTCGACCGCTTGCCTTGCTGGCGCACCTGCGCGGGCAGCGCTACGCCTTGCCGGTCGCACGCCGGCATCGCTCCGAGCAGTATTTGACCTGGTCCCAGTCGCGTGCCCACTTCTTGCGCCAGGTGAAGGGAAGCTGGCAGTAGGCGCACAGCTTGCTTGGAAGCTCGGATTTCTTGCGCATTTTCATGGCAGCGCAGCGACGACACGTCGTCCTGGAAAAACGTGAGGTACGCGCTCCTGGTTCGGGTCCATCGTTGTTCCTGTTTTGTTCACTGCGTGATACCGGGAAGATGACCGGCAGGGAAAAGAGACGCACCACTATAAGCTGTCCGCGGTTTCTGGCGCCAGCGCAGGCGCGGCGCTGCCCAGCAGCGTGCGGATGAGCGAGGCGTGGCGCCGGTTGGTGGTCTCCTTCACCAGCGCAAGGCTGAGGACTGAAAACACCGGCACCCACGCGGCCCCGTCCTGGCGGTTCTACGCCTCGCCAGCGCGGGATTGAACTGGTAATGGCCGGTCGACAGGCGCAGGAACAGGCGCCGGTTGTAGGCATAGTCGCGCTCGACCTCATTGCGTGCCAGTACGCCACTGATGAAGGCGCGCTTCTTGCGTTCCGGCGCCAGCAGATTGGCCGGCATCGTTTCGTAAGCGGCCAGCAGCATGCCGGCATCGAAACTGCCGCGGTCGGTCCGGTCGGCGCTACCGAAGCAGGTTTTGAACAGCACCCACATCGTTCGCAGCAGCAGGTGCTCGGACTGGCGCCGGTCGATGCGTACCAGGCGCTCGCCGGCTATGACATCAATGGATGCCGGCGCCACCAGTTCGTAGACCAGGCGTTGGCCGGCGAAATGCCGGACTGCGCGTCAAGTGCCCGGATTCAAATCCTGGCGTTGACCGCTCCCGCGTACCTGACGCTGGCGGCGCTCCGGATGGGCGGGCGCGCGCGCATCGGCCAGCGCTGCGGCGGGATCTTGCGCGCCAATGAAACGGTAAATTGCCGCACCCAGCAAGGCGCCCGCGACCGGTGCGACCCAGAACAGCCAGAGCTGGTCCGTGGCCCAGTCGCCCACATACAGCGCCACGGCCGTGCTGCGCGCAGGGTTGACCGAGGTGTTCGTCACCGGAATGCTGATCAGGTGGATCAAGGTGAGCGCGAAGCCGATCGCAATGGGCGCGAAACCGGCGGGGGCGCGCTTGTCGGTGGCGCCAAGAATAATGAGCAGGAAGAAGGTCGTCATGACGATCTCGCTGATCAGCGCCGCCAGCAACGAGTAGCCCCCCGGTGAATGCGTGCCGTAGCCATTCGTGGCAAAGCCGCTGGCAAGGCTGAAGCCAGGCGCGCCGCTGGCAATGAGGTAGAGCACGCCGCCAGCCGCGATGCCGCCGGCGACCTGCGCGACGATGTAGGGAAGCAGTTTGTTGGCGGGGAAGCGGCCACCCGCCCACAGGCCAACCGAGACGGCCGGATTCAGATGGCAGCCCGAGATGGGGCCGATCGCGTAGGCCATCGTGAGCACCGACAGGCCGAACGCGAGCGCAACGCCGTGCAGGCCGATGCCGACTTCCGGAAACGTGGCGGCCAGAACGGCGCTGCCGCAGCCCCCCATGACCAGCCAGAATGTGCCAAGGAACTCGGCGCCGAACGGTTTCATCTCGCTCTCCTCAGGGAAGATGCTGCTATTCCGCCATGCCGCCGTGCGCGCGGCGGTCGACGTACATGGTGCGGCGTTCCGGGCCCAGATATTCTTGCAGTATGTTCATCTGATTGGCAGCGTCGCCGGCCTGCCGCAACTGCGGACCGCTCGCTTGCTGGCTTTCGTACCACTTGCGGACGACGGCCGCCGCGGTGTCACGCGCACCGAGTCCGAACGACAGGCCGAGCGCCAGCGCAACGGCGCCGGTAGTTGCCGTCAGCAGTATATTGATGAGCGAGGTGGCGATGCCGAGCTGGTTGATGGCCACCATGACTGCGAAGGCCCACACGGCGTACCTGGCCACTTTGGCGAGCAGGTTGGGGCGGTCCACGCCGCCTCCCGCTGCCGCCCCCTGGACCAGCTTGGCCATGGCATTCGCCGCCAGCCCGCCGATGCCCAGCACGACCAGCGCCACCACCAGGTTGGGCAGCCACATCAGGAGTTGCCGGAGAATGTCGGATACGGCGACCAGGCCTAGCGCGTCGAACGCCACGACCAGGGCAATGAGGCGGACGAACCATCTTGCGATGACGCCGAGCGTGCCGGCGGCGTCGCCCTTCACATTGCTTTTTTGTAGGAAGTCGGCCACGCCGGCGCGGTCGGCAAGGACATTGAAGCGCGCAGCGTGCAGTACCGTCACCAGCGCTTTTTCGATCAGTGACGCGATCACCCACCCAACGATGAGAATGATGGCGAAGCCGATCAAGCGTGGCACCGCGGCAAAGAACAGGGAGACCGCACCGGCGAGCGAGGCCAGCAAGGCCTCGCTCCAGTTCGTGATTTGCTGCATGTTGCCCTCCAAAATGTCGATGTGGGTAATCGGCACACCAGTGCAGTGCGTGGTAGCGGCATCGATCAAGCCACTTGAAGGTAAGACAGCGGGAGCCGTGCAAGGTTCCGTCGATTGGACCGGATGCCAGGCGCCGGCTTTACCGCACGAACGACATCGAATGGAATTTCTCTTGAAGAAATTTGCCGTTGACGACCAGCGCCTCGGCGTCATCCCGGAACACGCTGTCGGCCATCTTGCGCAACTGCGCATCGAGTAGCGCGAGTTGTTCGAGCAGGAGTTGCTTGCAGGTCTTGCCCTGGTCGACCACATGCAGGTTGGCAAAGGCGGTCGGCAGGCGCGCGTAGTTGTGCACCGTCTCGGGCAGGTCGCGTGTCACGGCGTTGATCAGCGCGGCGGCCGTGTCGATTGCCATGCCGCCCTCGGCCAGCCTGGGCGCCAGCGCCGCCACCGTTTGGCCAATCGCCTGCAGCAGCGCGATGGCCTCGCGCGGCAGCGCTTTGCGGCTATCGTCCAGCAGGCGGGCCACGCTGTCGGTCAGGTTCGCCTGCGTGGCTGCCTGCTGCGCTTGCGCTTCGTGTTGGCGGTTGGCCGGCATGGCCAGGTAGCCGACCCCGTACAGGCCGGCGACAATCGGCAACCACCAGTCGTCGAACAGGCCGCCGAACCAGGCGCCCAGTCCGGCCAGGGCCAGGATCGACCCGGCCAGGTTGCGGTCGCCATAAACAAACAACAGCAAGCGCTGGCGCAACGACATTGGCGGCATTACTGGTAACCCCGGACTTCCTTGAAGATCGCCTGCAGGTTCGATTTGCGGCTGTCGAAGCTGCGCCCACCGGTCAGCTCGGCGATGCGCTGCATCTCGCGCTGGTCGGCCTCACCGAATACGATGGGGAACAGCTTGATGCCCTTGTCGCGCGCTGGCAGGGCGCCATACCATGCCACGAAATCATTGATGTTGCTACCCGCCGAGTTCTGCCCGTCCGTCATCAGAACCACGGAATAAAACCGCGCCGGATCCTGGCGGCGGCGCGCAATCGCGGCCATATACGCATCCCTGAGCGCATCGTAAATGGCGGTGCCGCCGTCGGCGTCGAGGGCGCGCACGCGCTGCGACACGCGTTGCAGCGCGGCCTGGTTCGATGCCGCATCGCTGCCCATCTCGAACGTTTCCAGCCGTTCCGGCGCGCTGGAGAAGGGCAGCAGGTAGATTTTCTCGCGGTTGCGAAAGCGCGCGAAGCGGCCGCTGATGCTGGCGTCTGCGCCGGACAGGCCCAGCATGGCCGTACGCAGGTCGGCGATGCGCGCGCCCTGCATCGAACCGCTTTTATCGAGCACGAAGGTGGAGTCGGTCGGCAGGCGCAGATTGTTGTCGAAGCTGGCCAGGATGGCATCGACCACCGCCAGCCGGGCCGGGAAGGGCAGCTCCACCAGGGCCTGGGCCGGCTGGCCCGCCACCTGCACGTCCGGGTTCACCGGACGGCGCAGCGTGGCCGCCGCCATGGCCTGCTGAAAGGGCTTGTCGCGCAGGTAGGCGGTGACCTTGTCGTAGGCTGCCCGTTTCGCAGGGTTGACCAGCATGATCGGGTAATCGGCCGTCACGATGCCATCACGTGGATAGATCAGGACCAGTTTTTCGGCCAGCTCCGGCCTGGCATTGAGCGACAGCAGCGTCGAGGCGTAGTTGATCAGGCCGTCGACCTGACCCGGTTCGCGCAGGTAGGCGTCGGCCAGCCAGCCCGAGCTCCCGGCCGTCAGGCGCTGGGCCTGGAAGAAGGCGGCCAGGCGTTTTCCATCGATATCTTTCTCTTCCAGGGCGTCACCGGTGCCGGACAGCGCGGCAGCCAGGCCCAGCAGCCCCGAAAAGCCGGAGTTCGAGGACGACGGGCTGGTCATGCCGAAGGTGAACTTGCCCGCGGCCGCAGCCTGGGCAATGTCTTTCCATGACACATCCGGCTGCTTGTCCCAGCCGAGCGCGTGCGCCTTGCTCTGTTTGATGCCCAGCACCACGGGGGTGAGCATGGTCTTTTCCGACGCCAGAATGCGCGCGCGCACGCCCGGCATCAGCATGGCGTAACGATTGCTCGCCAGCCAGGCTGCATCGACGGCTTCGTTGCCGTTCAGGCGCTCCACCGCATCGAGCGTGCCGGCATACGTCAACGCCAGGCGCACGCCCGTGGCCCGCTCCACCTCGGGCAGCAGCGGCTCGATATCCTTTAGCTCGGAGCCGGCCAGCACGGTCAAGGTTTGCACGTTGTCGGTGGCGGGCGCATCGGCGGGCCGCTTGCAGGCCGCCAGCAGCACCAGAGCGGCCAGCAGCAGGGGCAACAGGCGCCGCACCTTCACAGCGCCACCGGGCCCGGATTGGCCGCCTGGGCCCGGTTCAGATACTGTTCCGAGCGGTCGATCTGGGCTTGCATCAGCGCGTTGTTCTGGCCCATCACCGTGATGGCGGCGCTGCGGAAATTGTCCATCGCATCCATGGCCTTGAAGGTGTTGTCGAACATCTCCTGGATTTTTTCAATGCCGATCATCGGGTTCTGCGCAAAGGCGCCGGTCTTTTCGACATGCGTGCCGAGCTGGCGCGACGTTTCCGTGACCAGGTCGCCGATGGTGGCGCTGACGCCGCCCAGCATTTCCATCACCTGGATCTGGTTGCCGGTTGCCCTGGCCACGGTTTGCGCCGTCGCCAGCGCCGACATGCCGGTGGTAGCGATGCGGTTGCAGCCATTGACCATTTCGCGCGCGGTTTTTTTCAGCACGTCCATGGCCAGGTAGCCGTTCACGTTGACCGCCATCTGGGTCTGCATGTCCTGCAGGTTCTGGCGTGCGTAAAACAGCACTTCCTGCTCGATGGCCCTGGCGCGCAGCGGGTCGCTGGCCTTGAGCGCGGCGACCTGGGTGGCCAGCTGCTGGTCCAGCACGCCGGCAAAATGGATCGCGCCTTTCAGCTTTTGCATGGCGTCCCACAGTTTGCTTTTGACTTGTTCAATTTCCGCCGCGTCGCGCTGCATGTCGTCGCGCGCCGCGTAGATCTGCGCCATGATGCTTTGCAGGTGGGTGCCGGCCGACTGGAACTTGCGGAAATACGCTTGCAGCTTGTTGCCGTAGGGGATAAGCCCCAACAGTTTTTGCGGCTGCAGCAGATCGCCCTGCTTGCCCGGGTTGAGCTCGTCGAGCAGGGTGCGCATGCGGTTGATCGACTGGAACGACGCCGCGTCTTCAATGCCGGTGAAATTGCGCGCCATGAAGCGGCCCGTCATCAGGCTGGCGGCGCTGGAAATTTCTTCGCGGCCCAGGCGGAATGCGGCATCGAGCTTGGCGCGGAAGGCATCGCTCTGGGTGTCGTCGGTCAGTAAACCCTGCGCAAACGCCTGGGCCTGCGCCGCCACCGCGGCGGCGCTGGCGGGCGCCAGCGGCACCAGCTCGGGCGCCTTGTCGTCGGGCACCAGGGTCAGCACGTCGGGCGGGGTGAGCATCTGCTCGGCAGTTGCTTGCGTGGTACCGGACATGGTCAGCCTTTCAGGATGGTTTATTGCAGCTTCTGTTCGATGGCGGCGATCATGCGTTCGAGCAGTTCCAGGTTGGGTGGCTCGATCACATCGACCAGCACCGGCGGCGCGTCGAGTTTCTTTTCTTTGAGGAAGGCGCTGAAGTGGTCCGGCACGGCCGTGCGATAGCCATGGCGTACTGCCAGCCTTTGCAGGTCGGGGTCGCTGGCCAGCGCCTGGCCCAGCTTGTGGCCCTGCTCGGTAAACGGCACGACGATATGCTTGGTATAAATGGTCGGTTGCGGATACAGCAGGACCATGTCGGGATTGGGCTGCGCGCGTTGCGACTGGAAGGCGAGGAACTGGCTTTCGTAGACAATCACCAGTGGCGCTTTGCCGATGCCCATGGTGGTGTAATCGTCGAACGGCCCGGCGGAGCTGCCTTCCTGCAAGCCCTGGCGCACGAACAGGGGCGCCACCAGGGGCATGACCTGGTTCACTTGCGCCACGTTCTCGACCACATTGTTGTCGTTCGCAATGTAGCTGGCCAAGCTCAGGAACATGGCGGCCGAGTTCGACTTGCGCACATCGGTGGAATTGATCAGGATGCTCTTGCCGGTCGCGTACACGGTGTTGCCTTGCAGGTCGCGCCAGCGCGTACCCTTGCCGATCAGGTCCAGCAGCCGCTTCATGTCGACAATATAGAAGCTCCCCTCGTGGGCCCTGACGATGCCTTCCCGTTCCAGCAGCGGCACCAGCTGGCGCCAGGAGGCGACCGCAATCGGCGTGAAAAAGGTGGAATAGGTTTGCTTCGCTTTCGACTTGGTCTGCAAGGCAATGGCAGCGGGCAGTCCGGCCGGATAAGCAAAATCGTAGCCCTTGAAATCGCGCGCCGCAATCTCGCGCGAGCCGACTTTTTCGATGCTCACGCGCAGCGCGTATTTTTTGCTCAGGATGTCCTGCACCTGGGGATCGAGGAAGAACGATTCTTTCTCGGAGCCGATCATGCCCTTGATGTCGACGACGGCGGCGGCAGCCATGGTGGCCAAACGCTGGTCGGCCTTGCGGTGGGCGGAGATGTAAATGGCAGAGCCAATGCCGGCGGCAAGGCACAGCGCTAGCAGGGGGGCCAAGATGCGTCGAATTTGCACGCGTTCTCCATCCACGTTATATCAATGCGCTTGATCATACACACAATGAACATCGGGCTGTAACCGGCGTGCCAGGCAGTTGTTGCGTTTTAATGCACGCTGGCCTTGATGTCATCGCGTTGTCATATTGACACCCCAACATCGGCACGTCCCCTATAGAGGAGCAAATCGATGTCCGCAATCCCCTCAAAGTACCCCCGCACCATGCTGCTCGCCAGTATCGTTGCCACCTTGCTGACAGCCTGCGGTGGCGACAATAGCGCCTCGCCCCTCAAAACGCTCGACGGCAAGCCGCCCCTGGTGGTGGCGCACCGGGGCGCGGGCGGCTACCTGCCCGAAGAAACCGTGGAAGCCTATGCCATGGCCATCAGCATGGGCGCCGACGCCATCGAGCCGGATGCGGTCTCGACCAAAGACGGCGTGCTGATCGCCCGTCACGATCCCAACCTGGCGTTCAGCACGGACGTGGCCGACCATCCCGAATTTGCCGGCCGCAAGCGCAAGATGAGCGTGGACGGAGACGTGCAGGACGGCTGGTTCGCCAGCGACTTCACGCTGGCCGAAATCAAGACCCTGGGCGGCGTGTCGACCGATGCCGAGCGTCCGCAGCAGTACAACGGCAGGTACAAGATCGCCACCATCGGCGAAGTGATCAACCTGATCAAGCAAAGCGGCAAGCCGATTGCGCTGTACGTGGAAACCAAAAACCCCAGCTTCCATCGCCAGATCGGTCTGCCTCTCGAAGACAAGTTGCTGACGCTGTTGACCGGGGCCGGCTGGGTCGACCGGAGTGCGCCCGTGTTCATTCAGTCGTTCGAGCCGGGCAGCCTTAAATACATGCGCAGCAAGGGTTCGACCCTCAAAATGGTGCAACTGATCGACGCCGACGATGTCGACCTGAAGACCGGTGCACTGACCTACGCGGCCCCGTTCGACCGCCCGTATGACTGGGCCGTGGCGGGCGACAAGCGTCTGTTCAGCGACATGGTGACGCCGGCCGGCCTGGCCGAGATCAAGACCTACGCCGACGGCATCGGGCCATGGAAACGCTACATCGTCAGCGTCAAGGGGAAGGTTGGTACCGACGGCAAGGTCGTCGATGTCAACGGCGACGGCAAGGTGAACGAGAGCGACGCCACCAGCTTGCCATCGAGCACCCTGATCGCGGATGCGCACAAGGCGGGGTTGCTGGTGCATCCTTACACCTTCCGCAACGAACAGCGGCGCCTGGCGGCCGACTACAAGGGCGACCCCAAGCAGGAATACCGGCAGTTCTTCGCCCTTGGCGTCGATGGGCTGTTTTCAGATTTTGCCGACACGGCCCTGGTGGCGCGCGCGGCGTATCTGAAGGAAGCCGGTTATTGACTGGTTAGTTTGTCGCCGCGCACACGTGATTACGGGGCTGGCTGGCTGACGGTGTTCTTCTCAAGCGTAACCGCGGTCTGGGCCAGCAGGCGTCCATTGACGGATGCACCGGTTTTCACGGCGACCAGCGTCTTGGACAGCACGACACCTTCAAAGTGGGCCGTTGTGCCGATCGACACTGCGCCGGCTGACTGCCAGAAAACGTTCTTTGCGAGGGCGCCGCCAGTGAGCGTGACACGGGTTGCGCTGGCCTGGTGGATGCCGCCTGAAACCTGGAAAATCCAGACGTCGTTCGGACCGCCCGCCAGTTTCACGTCGGTCGAGATCTTGACATCGGTCCCCCATTTGTACAGGCCCGGCACCAGCGTCCGGCCACCGATTTCGCCGGAACCGAGCTCGGTAAAGTCAGGGCGGACCCGGCCAGCCGCATCGGTGTAGGCGGTTTCCATATCGCTCACTGCCGCAGTGAGCAAGGTGGCGGCTGTCACGCTGCATGGCAACGGACCGGCGGCGTCGACGGTGTAGAGAATGCCGGCGGCGATCTCGCCACAAGTGAGGCCAATTGCCGCGCCCGTAATCGGGCTGGCACCGACATCGCCGGTAATGACAGAGGCATACACATCAGTAATACCCGTTTTGCTCAGAAGTGCAAACGTCCCCGCCGAGCCCAGCTTGACCGGTGCCTGAACCTGCGACGCCGTACCCGCGTTCGCGCTACCCGTCGCCGCCAGCAGGGCGCTCAGGATCGTTGCCAGCACGAGGGCGTGTGGCTTGGTCTGGAATGGGTTCATGGTGTTTCCTTTGTATTTTTTTGCGGATCCAGAGCCTGGTTTTTCAGGGCAGAGTGGAGGCGCCGGCGCTGGGGCCGTTGGCATGACAGTTGGTTATACCGTTCCGCACGGAAATTGGCGGGTGCGTTGGCGCACATAGTTACAACAGTTACAAAGGAAGTGGGATGCCGGGGCCGAGCGGCCGGTCAGGTGGCTGGTTGAATTGCGCGCTTCTTGTGCATGTCAACGCTAGCCCCACCCAAAAAACGCAGGCCCAGAATAATCAGTGTTCAAACCGCGAAGGGTGGGGAAGGAGCTGTTCCAGTGTGTCGCCTATGCGCCGCAGTTGGTGCGCGTCCGGCGCAGCGTTGTCGCTGGTGTCGTTGATGCAAAAAAAGTCCAGCTTGCCGAAGCGGGCGCACAGCTCGCCGAATTGCTCGGCGGCGTCGGCTGCGCCGCTTGACAGGTAGGCCGACGCGCTTTCGCGCACGATCGCGCGGCCAAGGTGCACCATCCAGCGTGGCACCAGGTCGGGGATCAGCGGCGGCACCGCCCACGAACGGAATACGGTGCCGCGCACGGCGTGGAACAGTTCCGGTGCTTCTTGCTCGAGCTGGCGCATTGCGCTGACCAGCATCGGGCGCGGCGAATGGGCGAAGATGCGCGGAACGTGACGGTAATGCGGGTCGCTCGCGGACAGCCATGCGCGCGAGAGCAGCGACGCGTTCACCAGCGCGCTTTCATGCGGCTGGGGCGCGGGGTAATCGGGCAGCAGTGCCGCTTCCTTGAAGACTGCCAGGCCGGCCTCGGAGAACCACCATGCAGCGTCGAAAGGCGCGCCGAGAAACACGTCGTCATTGAAGTAGATAAAGCGTTCGGACAGGCCGGGCAGGTGGTGCAGGTAGGTTTCTATATGGCCGGAGTCGAACACCGGCAGCGCGGCCGCCGGCATCAGGGTACGGTGGTCGACGACGCTGACGCCAGGTCCAAGTCCAGGTCCCGTGCGCAGCCAGGCTGGGCACTGGCCATCGGTCACGATGTGCACATGCCCGTGTTCCGGGAAAAAGCGCTGCAGCGCGCGCAGGTTGTAGCGCAATTCGCCATTGTCGCGGTAGCGGCCTGACACGTCGCCGAAGCGCGCCGCGCCGGCATTAGCGCCGCTGCGGGCCTGCGCTGCGCTGCGCTTCGCTTGCCAGTGCGGATCGGCGCCGTCGACCCACAGGTAGACGACGTCGATGCGATCGGCATCTGGCGGCGTCATGTCGTCCTGGCCCAGGCCGTGCAGCCACGCGTTGTGCGCGGCAGTTCAGCGCGCAAACGAGGGTGCATAGTCACGCTTGTGAACATCATGGAATTCTTTTGCAATCAAATAATCGACGATTGTAGTGAAATTCGGCAATTATTTGTGCTTGATGAATATATTTTTGCGGGACAAGTCTCGGCAGGGGCAGCGGTAGTACCACGCTCACCGGGCAAGACTTGCGCCCCGGTGATCCAGGCAGTTAACTGTGAACCCGAGGGCAGGTGACGCCTGGTGAGCAGGAGGAAGATACGCTCGGTCAACGTAATGCATGGTGTGGCATGCTTGACTTGACGACATCTTTTACAGCCCAGCGCAGAGACTCGGGACGTTGCGATGCTGATAAATTGGACGATTTGTACGGGTGAGTATTCTCGGCTCTAGATGAACCGCAAATTGACCGGCGCTCGACAAAGACACCGTCCACAACGAAAAACGCCACCCGAAGGTGGCGTTTTAATGTTCTTGGTGGCCCGCCCGGGGCGAAATCGAACCACGGACACAAGGATTTTCAAAACGCTGCTCCGCGCCTGCTGCCCGGCCATGCGTATTGCTGGGTTTATCGGGAAAGCATCGTGGGGGCGAGCGTGGATGCTGGAGCTAAGGTGGTTTTTACGTGGCTTATTCTGGTAGCACGGCGCACCGGTCGGCAGGCATCTAACTACTGCCAGCCATTTTCACAACCCAGCCGTTAAGAGTTGCGGAAAGCTGATTGGCACTTGTTACGAGTGTTACCAACTCGGCGTCGGCGATCTTGTGCCTGAGCTTAAGCCGGATTTCATCGGCCAGCCGCCCCGCTTCATAGTTTGCATTGCTCGCCTGCTCGAACGCTTCATACACGTCGCCATGCCCCGGTTTGAGCAGCTTTTCGCTGTAGTCGGCGAGCAGGTTTCCAACCGAGGCGATAAGCGTTAATACGGCGCTGGTAACGGCCACTGTTGCCTCCTTCATGGCCAGCGAGGCAAGTATCCCCGAACTGAAAACCAGAGTCAGGATCTGCGAGACCAGGCGTTTTCGACGTGCCCCACCCATGCGGCGCTCAATTTTGACCAGTTCGGTAACAGCACGCTTTGCCACCGCCGTCAATGCGCGCGCGGCCACTTCAGCACGCTCAAGATCGTATGCATCGTGACCTTCAGCGCTCCCTTCTGCCGGTGCCCCCCCGCCAATTTGCCCCTCCTTTAATTCGTGGGCAATATTGGGAAATTCTTCTCTGAGCGCTAGGAAGTGCATGGGGTCGAGCAAGGAGAGGACGTGCACAGCCTCGTTGATCGGTGCGCCGGTTGCATTGCCCATGACCGTTCCTCTCTCAAAAGCCGGTAAAAGTTATCGTTGCGACTTTTGCCCAAAGTACCTTTGCTTTGTCGCGAGTTCTGGAATAGATCGAGGCCCGTTTTTCTGGAAGACTGCCGACGAAACTGGGCTCAACCACCACCTTCAATCCTTCCGAGGTGAGCGAAACCAGAAAGTCCTGCACCGTCTTGGCATTTGTTAGCCCCCTGTTGATCGACTGGATGGCATCGACCGAGTTATATTTCGTCATCACGCCGAACCCGAAGCTTGCCTCCCTGATCGCCCTCGTTGTCTCGCAGCCGATGTCAATGAGGTGCACGCCGTTGATTCGGGCCAAGTTGCGTGCATCCGCAATTGCAATCCGAAACGTTTCTTGCTTGCCGCTGTCGCGGATAACGTAGTCCCTGCCTTCGACATGGCCGATCATGATAAGCGTCGCGCCCTTTGCCTCGGCCATAAGTTTAGAGAAGTCTTCTTTACTGCGCAATTTCTCGCCATCCCCTGCCAGGCGCGTCTGCCGCACATGTGGATTGTTGCGAACTGCTGCCTCCGTCCCCGAGTCGATGAAAAGGGATGCAAACTTCACATCGGCTGCCTTGAATGGCTGGGCGCTAAGCGCATTGAGCATCTTTGGAACTGCGTGCGGGGGGCGGCCAAACAGGCAACATCCTTTCAACTTGGCGATCAGGGACGGCGGCGGCAACGACGTAAAGAGTGTTTCCGGTTGTACGCCGATAGTTTGGCCGATTTTTCCATCTACAATTCGTAGGTTTCTAATCCCCGTGACGTCGATACGCGGACGCCCGTCTGGGTCGAACACGGAAATGTCGAGATGAAATTGAACGCTATCCAAGAGGGCTCTATCCATGATGGCGGTCTGTGCTGACCCCGGAGGTTCCGTGAAAACGATATTCTTGAAAACAGTTCTGGCGTCGGAGAAGGGCGAGTCCAGTCCAGGCGCTCCCTTGACCTTGGTTGGAAAAAAAGGCTTGCCATCCTCGTCCTTTCCCTCCGATACGAAGTTGGAATGATAGTAAAGAACCTCGCCATCGAACTCGACGTAAACCTGGGCCTTAGACACGTCCCGTGTTACTTCGACAGGCAGTACGGACTTCGCCCGATCTTTGTGCGCCTTCATGCCTTGGAAATACTCGTTGCGGCAGACGTCTGCGGCAGAGGCTGGCTGGAAAAACAGGAGAATGAGCAGGCAGGCGGAAGCGATTGGACGTAGCATATTTCCTCCAGTGCGGATGGGAAAGCGGCTCGGTATGCAAACTCTTTGGTGAAAGCGCGTCTACTTATTGTAAGTTTTCCATTGTATAGACTATCCTTTTTGATAATTATCATATATTTAAATAATGGAGCGTCGAATCAGGTTACTGGGCGTGCGAACGTTGACGTAGGCACGTGATGCACGCAGGCTGCTAACTACTCAGCAGCTGTGAGCATCGGTCCCGCCAAGGGTGGCACTTGATGCTCAGCAGGTCGCATCGCTTCCATGCGTGCGCGCAGGGCAGCTCTACATGATCACCCACGCTTCCGGTAAAGAGCCAGAGGTGACGTGAAAGAGCGATCTCACAAGATCACCGGTAATGGACCGGACACAAGGACTACGCATCCCCAAAACGACACCGCCCACTTGCAAGAGTGGGCGGTGCGTGAACGATATTCTTGGTGGTCCCGGGGCGGAATCGAACCGCCAACACAAGGATTTTCAATCTTCGTGCCGCGCTATTTCCCCCGCTTTCGATTTGCCAGGCCAATTTTTTGCGTGATGGCCTGGTCCGGAGGCAGTGCGCTCCACTGTCCAGGCTGCCGGTTGCGCGCATCGCCAGACGGGTTTGCTAGTGAGCGCGACCAGGCGATTCATGGCGCGGCCGAGAAGGAAGCGTGGGATGGAAACTTTTTGTGCATCCAGTCGCGGTTCAGCTGCAAAGCGGTAACGACGTCTTGCGGCAAGCTCTCGAGGATGGCAGGATCGTCGCTCGGTGTGTCGGCCAGCAGGCTGGCCAGGTGGATGATCGCACCGAGTCTGCTGAATGGGTGGGCGGCTATTGGATCGGATGAACTTTCCAATGCGCTCACAATGACGACTGGGAAATTCCAGCGACGACCGAGTTCGGCGGTAATTTGCCCCTCCGAAAAGCCCAGCAGTCGCGTCTCGCGTTCCCACCGTCCGCCCGGCAGGTGGGGTTGCTCCTCGATCTCGGCAAAAGTTGCCGGCGCCGCCTGGTAGATCAGCAGTTCGCCAAGCCGCATCATCATGCCTGCGAGCCAGGCATCCTGGCCATCGTCGCCCAGGCAGGAGGCCAGCCACTTGGCGTAGCCGGCGCAGGCCATGCTGCTTTTCCAAAACTCGTCGCTATCGAGGCCCGGCAGGTCCGGGAAGGTTTCGGCGAAGCAGGCAGCCAGGGCCAAGGTGCGCACGTGCCCAAGGCCCGCCATGGCGATGGCATCGTCGAGTGAAGTTACACCGCGCACAACGCCGAAGCGGGCGCTATTGGCCAGGCGCATCAGTTTGGCGGTGAGGGCGGGGTCGCGCGCAATGATCGCGCTAATTTGGGTGGCCGACGCATCCTCATCATCGAGCGTTTTGATCAATGCATGGGCGACTTCTGAAATGACGGGCAATTTTACGGCATGAAAAAAAGACGATAACTCGCTCATGACTATCCTCCAAAGAACATCGCCGCTGCGCTAGTCTGACGGTCGCGAGATGTGGTGAAATTGAAAGTTCACGATAGCATATTTGTTTCACCTGGGAACTAGATAGGGAAATTATTCCCCGGACCGGACACAAGGATGGCGGATGCCAGAAAGCCCACTTGGTCACTGGTGCGTGTCCTGCCCGACTTCAAGGTCGACGGGCAGACAGCCCTTTGGCTCGTCTAGCCGAAATCGAATCCTTACCGCAAAGGTCAGGATTTTTATCGATTTTCTGTTGGAAAAGATTGGCAAGATGCCGGATTGGACCGAGTCACGAACGTCAAGTCGCGCCCAACAAAAGGCGGTCAACCGGGAATAGACCGGACACGAAGACTTCGACAGTAAGAAACAAAAACGCCCACTTGCATGCGTGGGTGTTGGGTAAGCGATGTTCTGGGTGGCCCGGTTCTGGGAATATTGTCGACGCCTTGTCATGTGCGCTGCACGAAGTGCGCAATCCATTCCTCCGGGCTTGCCAACTGGCGGAAGATCAGATGAAACGCTTGCGAGCACATCAGGGCAGCGTGGTGCAGAAACAAAGAAGCCACCCGAAGGTGGCTTTTTATTTGTTCTTGGTGGCCCGGGGCGGAATCGAACCACCGACACAAGGATTTTCAATCCTCTGCTCTACCGACTGAGCTACCAGGCCAAGAGGCATGATTATAGACAGCCGAACTATGCTTTGCAAGTCCCTCCTGCAACTTTGCTGAAAAAGATGTTCGCGGCCGTGGAAAGTGTGTTGAAACTGGCCTGTGAAACAAGCCGCTATAATGAGCCGCATGAACCCATCCTCCACTTCTTCGACCGCCGTGCGCAGCGATGTGTGCATCGTCGGCAATGGCGCAATCGCCAAAACAGCTGCCCTCGGCCTGGCGCAAGCCGGCTACAGCGTCACCATGCTGGCGCCGCCCGCGCGCCCCGCTGTACCGGACGAATCGTCATGGGACGTGCGTGTCTACGCACTCAACCGCACCGCCCACACTTTACTGTCGAAGCTGAAGGTGTGGGGCGCGCTCGATGCGGCGCGCGTGGCGCCGGTCGATACCATGCAGGTCAATGGCGACGGCAAGGATGCGGGCTTGCTCGCGTTCGATGCATTCAGCGCACATGTCGGCACGCTGGCCTGGATCATCGAGGACCGCAACCTGAACCAGGCGCTCGACGCCGCGCTGCGCTTCGCACCCAAGGTGCAACTGGTGCAGGGCCGCGCCGCCTGCCTGACGCAGGGTCCGGATGACGCCAGCGTACGCCTCGAAGACGGTACCGTGATCACCAGCGCGCTGGTGGTCGGCGCCGACGGCGCGCAGTCGTGGGTGCGCGCGCAGTGCGACATCAATGTCGACTACCGCGCCTATCACCAGAAGGCCATCGTCGCCAACTTCGCCTGCACCAAGCCGCACCACGGCGTGGCACACCAATGGTTTACCGGGGCCGAAGGCATCATCGCGCTGCTGCCGCTGCCGGGCGAGCGCGTGTCGCTGGTGTGGTCGGCGCCGGACGTGCTGGCAGATACCTTGATGAACGAGTCACTCGGCGAGCTGGCGATCCGCCTGGCCGTCTACGCAGAAACCGACCTGGGCGCATTGAAACCGCTGCTGCCGGAGGCCGTGAAAGCGGTGCCGCTGACGCTGGTGCGGCCGCACACCATCGTGGCGCCGCAAGTCGCGCTGGTCGGCGACGCGGCCCACGCCGTGCATCCGCTGGCGGGACACGGGATGAACCTGGGCTTTGGCGACATCGACGCGCTGCTGGCCGCACTGGCGGCGCGCGAAGGCCAGCGCGCCATCGGCGACGCGCGCGTGCTGGCGCGCTACGCGCGGGCGCGCAAGGAAGAAGTGCTGCTGATGCAGGTGGCCACCGACGGCCTTGAGCGCCTGTTCGGCGCCAACCTGGAGCCGCTGCGCCTGGCGCGCAATCTCGGCATGAACGTGTTGAACCACCTACCAATGCTCAAACGGCGCCTGATGGCGCACGCGCTGGGCAAATAAGATCGACCTTTACGAAAGCCTCACCATGTTGAAATCCAAGCTCGCGCTGCTGGCAGCGTCCGTCCTGATCGCGTCCTGCGTCAACGCCGAAACGCCGCTCGAGGCGAACATCAAGAAGGCGCTCGAACCGCGCCTGGGCGATGGCGCCAAGATCGAGTCGGTGCGCGAAACGCCGTATGCCGGCCTGTACGAAGTGCGCGTCGGCGGCGACATCCTTTACACAGATAAAAAGGGCGAGTTCCTCGTCATCGGCCACGTGTACGACGCCAAGACCTCGCAGGATCTGACGCGCGCGCGCATCGATGAAATCAACAAGATCAGCTTCTCCGACCTGCCGCTCGATTCGGCCATCAAGCAGGTCAAGGGCAACGGCAAGCGTGTCATCGCCGTGTTCGAAGACCCGAACTGCGGCTACTGCAAGAAACTGCGCCAGACCACCCTCAAGGACGTCGACAACGTCACCATCTACACCTTCATGTACAACATCCTGTCCGACGATTCGTTTGCCAAGTCGAAGAACATCTGGTGCGCACCAGACAAGTCGAAGGCCTGGGATGACTGGATGATCAGCGGGAAAGCCGCTGCTGCCGCACCGGCCAACTGCGCCACGCCGAACGACAAAATCTTCGCGCTGGGACGCAAGCTGAAAATCGAAGGCACCCCGGCGATCTTCTTTGCCGATGGCACCCGCATTCCCGGTGCGATCGACCTGAAGGGCCTGGAAGCGAAGTTCTCGACCATCAAGCAGTAACACCCGTGCACACGGTTGGCATCCTGCTGGCCGCCGGGCGCGGGCGACGCTTCGACCCGTCCGGCGTCGCCGACAAGCTGCTGCAGCGCCTCCCCGATGGCGATGCCGTCGTGGTGGCCAGTGCGCGCACGCTGCTGGCCGTGCTGCCGCGCGTGCTTGCGGTGGTGCCGCCGTCTGACCGCGGCGTCGCCCAGGCGTTGCGCACACTCGGCTGCGAAGTGACTGTCTGCCCGGACGCCGATACCGGCATGGGCGCGTCGCTGGCCCATGCCGTGGCGGCCTCGTTGCCCGCTGCGCAGGCGTGGGTGATCGCGCTGGGCGATATGCCCTTCGTGGAGAAGGCGACAATACGGGCGCTATGCGCAGCGCTTGCTGGCGGCGCTGAGATTGCCGCACCGGTCGCCAATGGCCGACGCGGCAATCCCGTCGGCTTCGGCCCTGCGCACTTGCCTGCCTTGCTGGCGCTGAGCGGCGACGAGGGCGCGCGCCACATCGTGCGCGGTTCAGCTGTCGTCGAGGTGGCCGTCGATGACCCGGGAATTTTTCGCGATATCGATACCGCTGCCGATCTCTGACGTAGCGAAAGCAGCACCGGCGTTGCAAAACCGCCCGCACCATCCACCCCGCCTCGCGGTAGCGATCCCCATCCGCTACACTATCAAAAAACACGTCACGAGACCAATAACATGAGAAAACCACGCGCGCAGCAGCCGGCTGTCCAGTACACGATCGTCCCGGCCGATCTGGCCGGGCACCTGTTCAACGTCACCGTTACCGTCGCCACGCCCGATCCGGAAGGCCAGGACTTCGCGCTGCCAGCCTGGATCCCGGGCAGCTACATGATCCGCGAATTCGCCCGCAACATCGTGCGCATCCGCGCCGAAGCGAACGGCGCCGCAGTCGCTCTCGTCAAGCTCGACAAACACAGCTGGCGGGCGGCGCCCACCGCCGGCCCTTTGACTGTCCACTACGAAGTCTATGCCTGGGATCTGTCCGTCCGCGCCGCCCACCTCGACCAGACCCACGGCTTCTTCAACGGCACCAGCGTGTTCCTGCGCGTGGCGGGCCAGGAAAATACGCCGCACCAGGTCGACATCCAGCGTCCCGCCGACCCCGCCGCACGCAGCTGGCGCGTGGCGACGGCGCTGCCGGAGCGGGGCGCCAAACGCTACGGCTTCGGCACCTACGTCGCCGCCGACTACGACGAACTGATCGACCACCCGGTCGAACTGGGCGACTTCGCACTGGCCACGTTTACGGCGCACGGCATAGCACACGATATCGTCATCTCCGGTCGCGTGCCCAACCTGGACATGGCGCGCCTGCAGGCCGATTTGACCAAAATCTGCGAAACGCAAATCGCCTTCTTCGAGCCGATCGCAAAACGCGCACCGATGCAGCGTTATGTGTTCCTGACGCTGGCCGTCGGCGACGGTTACGGCGGCCTCGAACACCGCGCCTCGACGGCGCTGATCTGTGCCCGCGCCGACCTGCCCAGCACCGCCACGCCGGCCTCGAAAGAGCCGGGCGAGGGCTACCTGAAATTCCTGGGTCTGTGCAGCCACGAATACTTCCACACCTGGAACGTCAAGCGCATCAAACCGGCCGCGTTTGCGCCGTACGACCTGCAGACTGAAAACTACACGCCGCTGCTGTGGCTGTTCGAAGGTTTTACCAGCTACTACGACGACCTGATGCTGGTGCGCGCCGGGATCATCGGCGAGGCGACTTACCTGAAAATGCTGGGCAAGACCGTCGGCGGCGTTCTGCGCGGCAGTGGTCGCAGCAAGCAGAGCATCGCCGACTCCAGCTTCGACGCCTGGAGCAAATACTATCGCCAGGACGAGAATGCACCGAACGCCATCATCAGCTACTACACCAAGGGTTCACTGGCAGCGCTGGCGTTCGATCTGACGATCCGCGCCAAAACCAACGGCGCGAAAACGCTGGACGACGTGATGCTGGCGCTGTGGCAGCGCTACGGCAGCGATTTCTACGAAGGCGGCGCGCGCGGTGTGACGGAGAAGGAAGTCGAAGCGCTGTTCGATGAAGTGACTGGCGTAAAACTCAAAAACCTGTTCGAGAAGTACATCCGCGGCACCGAGGACGTGCCGGTGGCCAGGCTGTACGCGCCGTTCGGCGTCAAGCTGGTCGACGAGCGCAAGAGCGCCAAGCCGTCGTTCGACGCCGCCATCGGCCGCGACGGCGCCGACACCAAGCTGTCCCAGGTGCATGAAAACGGCGCGGCGCACCAGGCGGGCCTGTCGGCCGGCGACGTGCTGGTGGCGCTCGATGGTTTGCGCATCAGCGGCACGCCGTCGAACCTGGACACGCTGCTGTCCCGCTATCGGGTGGGCGACACGGTGCAGGTGCACGCCTTCCGGCGCGACGAGTTGATGACGTTTGAGGTTGCCTTGCAGGGCGACCGCGTGGCTGCTATCACGCTGTCGGTCGATCCGAAATCCCGGGCCGCACTGCGCCGCCCCAGCGCAGACTAACTGAAGAGCCGTTTAGCTGAAAAGCCGTTGCAGCTCCGCGCCAGGATCTGGCGCGCGCATGAATGCTTCGCCGACCAGGAAAGCGTGCACGTCGGCGTCGCGCATGCGCTGGACGTCGGCCGGCACCATGATGCCCGATTCCGTCACGACCAGGCGGTCAGACGGAATGCGGTGCAGCAGGTCGAGCGTGTTCTGCAGCGTGACCTCGAAGGTGCGCAGGTTGCGGTTATTGATGCCCAGCAGCGGCGTTTTCAATTTCAAAGCCGCCGTCAACTCGTCGCCGTCATGGACTTCGACCAGCACATCGAGGCCGAGTTCCATTGCACATAGTTCCAGTTCCGCCATCAAGCCGTGATCGAGCGCAGAGACGATGAGCAGGATCGCATCGGCGCCCATCGCTTTCGCTTCGTACACCTGGTACATGTCGACAATAAAATCCTTGCGCAGCACGGGGATGGCGCAGGCGGCGCGGGCTTGCTGCAGGTAGTCGACCGAACCCTGAAAAAAGTGTACGTCGGTCAGCACCGACAGGCAGGCCGCGCCGTGTTCGGCGTAGCTGGCGGCGATGGCGGCCGGTTGAAAATCAGCGCGAAGCACGCCTTTCGACGGCGACGCTTTTTTGACTTCGGCGATCACGCCGGCGTGACCGTCGGCGATGTGACGGCGCAGGCTGGCGCCGAAGCCGCGGATATCCTGGTGCGCTTGCGGCTCGACGTCGCGGCGCAGGCTGGCCAGGTCGCGGTATTTTTTGGCGGCGGCTACTTCATCGGCTTTGACGGCCAGGATTTTGTTGAGGATGTCGGACATATGCGAACTTTACTTTCGGCCTGCCAGTTGTTGGGTCACCTGGACGAACTGGTCCAGCTTCGCGCGGGCCGCGCCTGAGGCAATCGCGGCGCGCGCTTTGGCAAGGCCCTCTTCGATCGATACCGCTACGCCCGCCGAATACAGCGCGGTGCCGGCGTTCAGCGCGACGATGTCGTGCGCCGCGCCCGGCGCGCCGCTCAGCGCTTCCAGTACCTTGGCTTTCGACGCCTGCGCGTCGGCCACTTCCAGGTTGCGGCTGGCGATCATCGGCAAGCCGAAATCTTCCGGGTGGATTTCGTATTCGCGAATTTCGCCATTGACCAGTTCACCGACCAGCGTGCCGGCGCCCAGCGACACTTCATCGAGATTGTCGCGTCCGTAGACGACCAGCGCGTGCTGCGCACCGAGGCGCTGCAGCACGCGCACCTGGATGCCCACCAGGTCGGCGTGGAACACGCCCATCAGGATGTTGGGCGCGCCGGCCGGATTGGTCAGCGGTCCCAGGATGTTAAAAATCGTGCGCACGCCCAGTTCGCGCCGTACCGGCGCGGCGTGTTTCATGGCCGCGTGGTGGTTGGGGGCGAACATGAAACCGATGCCGGTCTGCGCGATCGACTGCGCGATCTGCTCCGGTTGCAGGTCGATGTGTGCGCCCAGCGCTTCGATCACGTCGGCACTGCCGGATGATGACGACACGCTGCGCCCGCCATGCTTGGCCACGCGCGCGCCGGCGGCGGCCGCCACGAACATCGACGCGGTCGAGATATTGAAGGTGTGGGCGCCATCGCCGCCGGTGCCGACGATGTCGAGCAGGCCGGTGGTATCGGCCATCGGCACCTTGGTCGAGAACTCGCGCATGACTTGCGCGGCGGCGGCGATTTCGCCGATCGTCTCTTTCTTGACGCGCAGGCCGATTGTCAGCGCCGCGATCATCGTCGGCGACATCTCGCCCGACATGATCTGGCGGAACAGGTGCAGCATCTCGTCGTGGAAGATCTCGCGGTGTTCGATGCAGCGCAGCAGCGCTTCTTGTGGCGTGATTTTCATGGAGGCGCTCATCGCTCGAGGAAGTTTTTGAACAGCGCGTGACCGTGCTCGGACAGGATCGACTCGGGGTGGAATTGCACGCCCTCGATGTCGAATTCCTTGTGGCGCACGCCCATGATCTCGCCGTCGTCGGTCCACGCGGTCACTTCCAGGCAGTCGGGCAGCGACGCGCGCTCGATCGCCAGAGAGTGGTAGCGGATCACCGTGAACGGGCTGGGCAGCCCCTTGAACACGCCCACACCGGTATGCGCGATCAGCGACGTTTTACCGTGCATGACCTGTTTCGCGCGCACGACCTTGCCGCCGAATGCGGCGCCGATGGCCTGGTGGCCCAGGCACACGCCCAGAATCGGCAGCTTGCCCGCGAACTGTTTCAATACCTCGACCGAGACGCCTGCATCGGCCGGCGACTTCGGGCCCGGCGATATGCAGATCCGGTCGGGCTTGAGTGTATGGATGTCGTTGAGCGTGATTTCATCGTTGCGCACGGTGCGCACTTGCTCGCCCAACTCGCCGAAGTACTGCACGATGTTGTAGGTGAACGAGTCGTAGTTGTCGATCATGAGCAGCATTCAGATCTCCCCATCCAGGCCGTCTTGCACCTGTTCGGCGGCGCGCAGCACGGCGCGCGCCTTGTTTTCAGTTTCCTGCCATTCCATCTCGGGAATCGAGTCGGCCACAATGCCGGCCGCAGCTTGCACGTACAGGTTGCCGTCCTTGATCACGCCGGTGCGAATGGCAATCGCGACGTCCATCTCGCCACCGAACGACAGGTAGCCGCACGCGCCGCCGTAGATGCCGCGCTTGACTGGCTCGAGCTCATCGATGACTTCCATGGCGCGCACTTTCGGCGCGCCGGTCAGGGTGCCGGCCGGGAAGGTGGCGCGCAGCACGTCCAGGTTCGACATGCCGTCGATCAGGCGCGCTTCCACGTTCGAGACGATGTGCTGCACGTGCGAGTACTTTTCGATGACCATGCGGTCGGTGACTTTCACGGTGCCGGTCTGCGCGATGCGTCCCAGGTCATTGCGCGCCAGGTCGATCAGCATGACGTGTTCGGCCACTTCCTTCGGGTCGTTCAGCAGTTCGGTGGCCAGTTCGGCGTCGCGCTCGGGCGTGGCGCCGCGCGGGCGCGTGCCGGCGATCGGACGCAGCGTGACGGTGCTACCGCCATCAGGCATTTTCTCTTTGCGCACCAGAATTTCCGGCGACGAGCCGACAATCTGCATGTCGCCGAAGTTGTAGTAGTACATATACGGCGATGGATTCAACGAGCGCAGCGCGCGGTACAGCGTCAGCGGCGAATCGACGTAAGGTTTGCGGATGCGCTGGCCAATCTGCACCTGCATCAGGTCGCCGGCCATCACGTATTCGTGCGCTTTGGCGACCGCCTTCAGATAATCTTCCTTGGCGAATTCGCGTACCGCTTCCGTGCGCACCGAGCTGGAAGTGACCGGCGCATCGACGCCGCGGCGCAGCATCACGCGCAGGTCTTTCAGGCGCTGCTTGGCTTTCGAATACGCTTCCGGCTGCGCCGGATCGGCGTAGACGATGAGGTAGAGTTTGCCGGACAGGTTGTCGATCACCGCCAGCTCTTCGGTCACCATCAACTGGATTTCCGGCAGGTTCAGGTCATCCTTGGGGGCGCCGCCGGCCAGCTTCTTTTCGATGTGGCGCACGGTGTCGTAGCCAAAGTAGCCGGCCAGGCCGCCGCAGAAGCGCGGCAGGCCGGGGCGCAGCGCGACCTTGAAACGGGCCTGGTACTGTTCGATGAATTCGAGCGGGTTGCCCTCGTGCGTTTCGATGACCGCGCCGTTCTTGACGATCTCGGTCAGCTGGCCGGTGCTGCGCAGGACGGTGCTGGCCGGCAGGCCGATGAATGAGTAGCGCCCGAAGCGCTCGCCGCCGACGACGGATTCCAGCAGGAAGGTATTCTTGCCGGTGTTCTGGGTTTGCGCCAGTTTCAGGTACAGCGTGAGAGGCGTCTCTAAATCGGCGAAGGCTTCGGCGATCAGGGGAATGCGGTTGTAGCCATCATTGGCCAGCGATTTGAATTCGAGTTCGGTCATGCTTTTTCTCCAGGCCGCCAAAAGGGTGGGGCAGCAGGGTTGTAAAAAACCTGCCGGTGCGTGGGCGCAACCGGCAGCAATCGTCGTGGGTCAGTTGGACCAGGATTGCCAGCGTCGCCAAAGCCAGGCCTCAAGGGCACCGGTTTGGTTGACAGTGTGTTTTTTAGTGAAAAACATGCGTATGGATCAGTGTTGGTTCAGCGTTAATACAGTGCGGTTGTGTTTTTGAATCAGCTCTGCCGCGGACAGCAGCGAATCAACTATACCATCCGAATCGATTTCCTGTACAGGGCGTCCGTGGTTATAACCATACGGCACCGTCAGCACCGGACAGCCTGCGGCGCGGGCCGCTTCGGCGTCGTTGGACGAGTCGCCAATCGCCACCACGGAAGACGGCGCCAGGTCGAAGTCGCGGCAAACCTGCAGCAGCGGCAGGGGATGCGGTTTTTTCTGCGCCAGCGAGTCGCCACCGTAGACCACCTCGAAATACCCGTCCAGCCCCTTCAAGGCCAGCAGCGGCGTGGTGAACGCGATTGGCTTGTTGGTCACGCAGGCCAGGCGCAAACCGTTCGCGCGCATGGCGTCCAGGCCTGCGATCACCCCGTCGAACAGCAAACTGTGCTGGCCGTTGATGGACAGGTAGTGACGCTGGTAGCTGGCCATCGAGGCATCAAAACGCGCCTCGACCGTGGCCGCGTCGAAGTCGCGCGCCAGCACGGTGCGGATCAGGTTCTCGGAACCCTTGCCGACCATCGGCGAGATCGTTTCTTTAGAAAGCGGCGCGAGATCCAGGTCGGCACGCATACCGTTGATCGCTACGGCGAAGTCGGGCATGGTGTCAAGCATGGTGCCATCGAGGTCGATGATTGCGGCTTTGATGCTCGAATGTGTCGTTCTGAACATAGATGAGGTCTTTAGTTAGGTGGTGATCGATCCCTGTGTTGTCAGAGCAAATCAATTGTCGCGCGCTACTTCTCCTGGGCTCAGCGGATTGACGCAATGCTGCCACGCCAGCCTGGCTGCCAGACCATCCATGTGTGGGAACATTGATGACGTATGGACGCCGAGGCGAAACAGTTCGTACTTCAATCGCTCCTTTGCGCCTTGCGGCACCGAGATTTGTTCAATCTCCCAATCGCCACGAAGATCCTTGTCCAAAGCGATTTCGGGTTCGGGACAAACGACAAAAAGGCCCTCTTGCGCACGAATCCTTGGCGAAACGATGTTTGGGTAATATTTCATCGCGCGCTTGACTTCAAATGGCGGCCTGCTCAGCACGCCCTGAGGCGCCTTCGTTGGGGCATGAAGCGCAAATAATTCTGCATCCCTGTCGGCATTGCTTTCCACTGCAAAGTAAAGCGCAGCCAGCGGATTGAGAGACCAGTCCAGAAGGCGCGTCGGAAGGCCATGGTGCTGCGCAACGGACAGCCATTCCCACTCCGTGGTCGGAGGCTGATCCAGGTATGCGCCGGCCTCTCGGCAGAACGACTGAAATAAACTTTTCTCGTATTTGTCCGTAGAGGCAGATGTATGACCAGGTCTGCCAACGGAAGGAATCAGCTTGTAGTGAGCGTCGGAGTGGCCCCGGAATATCCATTGACCACGCGGCTTCACAAAATACCGTTCGGAAGCTAGTTTGAGTAACTCGTGAACAGACGTAATTTCCATACAACCCCCAATATTGTTGAATACAGGTGTTGAAATCGAATAGTTCTTCTTACGGTAAATTGTTGAAGCAACGTGGCCCTTGTTCTTGAAAACATTCGCACAAGGGCAGCGGATAGCCTCAGCAGACCTTGTGCATCCAGCCGTGCGTGTCCGGCGTGGTGCCGTGCTGGATGCCGAGCAGGCCGTCGCGCATGGCCATCGTCACCGGACCGTTTTCGAAATTGTTGATGGTCATTTCAAAGCTTTTGGCCTTGACGTGGCCGACTGGCGTGATGACGGCGGCGGTACCGCAGGCGAAGGCTTCGGTCATGCGGCCGCTGGCGACGTCGTCGCGCCACTGCTCGATGGAGATCTTGCGCTCTTCCGATTCAAAGCCCAGGTCTTTCGCGATTTGCAGCAGGGACAGGCGGGTGATACCGGCCAGCAGGGTGCCGCTCAGTTCTGGCGTCACAATCGTGGTCTTGCCGTTTTCCTGGTAGACGAAGAACAGGTTCATGCCGCCCATCTCTTCGATGTATTTGCGGTGTACAGCGTCGATCCACACGACCTGGTCGCAGCCTTTTTCCTGCGCCTGCGCTTGCGCAACCAGGCTGGCCGCGTAGTTGCCGGCGCATTTGGCTTCACCCGTGCCGCCTGGGGCTGCGCGCACGTAGTCTTCGCTGATCCACACCGTGACCGGTTTCACGCCTTGCGGGAAGTAAGCGCCCGCTGGGGAGGCGAACAGCACGAACAGGTATTCCAGCGAAGGGCGCACGCCCAGGAACGGGTCGGTGGCAATCATCAGGGGACGCAGGTACAGGCTCTCGCCGACGTTTTGCGGTACCCACTTGCGGTCCAGCGTGATCAAGGCGTCGGCCGCTTCCATGAACAGCTCCACTGGCAGGTCCGGCATGGCCAGGCGCGCGGCGCTGCGATTAAAACGGGCGCCATTCTGGTCGGGACGGAAGGTGGCAACGCCGCCGTCAGGCTGGGAAAACGCCTTGAAACCTTCGAAGATGGCCTGGCCGTAGTGCAGCGACGAGGCCGACGGGTCGAGGCTGAGGGGGCCGTAGGCTTTCAGTTCGCCCTGCTGCCAGGCGCCGTCGCGGTAGGGAATGGTCACCATGTGGTCGGTGAAGGTGCGGCCGAAGGCCAGCACGCGCATGGCGTCGGCGCGGGCGCTGTCGGACAGGGCGTTGGTCGATGGGGTAACGGTCAGGTGCGTGGTCATGTGTTGTTCCTAAATAGTTCGTATTATTGGCCGGCTTTTGCCACGCCGTTCAGCTGCGCGCGCATGGCGTCGATGACGGCCTTGTAGTCAGGCTTGCCGAAGATGGCCGAGCCGGCGACAAAGGTGTCGGCGCCGGCAGCGGCGGCAGCGGCGATATTGTCGACTTTGATGCCGCCATCGACTTCGAGCATGATGTCGCGGCCCGAATCGTCGATCATGCGGCGCACGGCGGCGATTTTTTTGAGCGCTTCCGGGATGAACGACTGGCCGCCGAAGCCCGGGTTGACCGACATGATCAGGATGATGTCGATCTTGTCCATCACGTGGTCGAGGAAGTGCAGCGGCGTGCCCGGGTTGAACACCAGGCCGGCCTTGCAGCCGTTATCGCGGATCAGTTGCAGCGAGCGGTCGATGTGCTCGGATGCTTCCGGGTGAAACGTGATGATGTTTGCGCCCGCCTTGGCGAAGTCGGGGATGATGCGGTCGACCGGTTTCACCATCAGGTGCACGTCGATCGGCACCTGCACGTGCGGGCGGATGGCCTGGCATACCAGCGGGCCGATGGTGAGATTGGGCACGTAATGGTTGTCCATCACGTCGAAGTGGATGATGTCGGCGCCGGCGGCGACGACGTTGCGCACTTCTTCACCCAAGCGGGCGAAATCGGCGGACAGAATGCTGGGGGCGATGCGATAGGTGGTCATGGCGGGCGGTGCAAGGTTACGGGAACCGCTATTTTACGCCGAGCAGCACGGCGATGGCTTTTGTCCGGGGCGCGTAGCCGGGGCGCGGTATGATGGGAAATTGGCCGGGCGGCACGCCTGGCATTCGCTTCATCTACAAGGAATTCCGATGTCCGCCTACGATTTCACCGTCACCGTCAAGACGCAATACCTGCCCGAGCAGTCCAATCCGGAGCAGTCGCAGTATGTATTTGCCTACACGATCCTGATCCGGAATACCGGTGCCAACGCGGCCCAGCTCATTTCGCGCCACTGGATCATCACCGACACCAACAACAAGGTGCAGGAAGTGGCCGGGCTCGGCGTCGTCGGTCACCAGCCATTGCTGCAGCCGGGCGAACAGTTCGAATACAACAGCGGCACCCAGATGGATACGCCGCAGGGTTCGATGAAGGGCGAGTACTTCTGCGTGGCCGAAGACGGCACCCGTTTTGAAGTCGAGATTCCAGAGTTCGTGCTGTCGCTGCCACGCACGCTGCACTAATATTATTTTCGGCCCGAGAACATCGTCCACCAGACGATGAACACGAGCACAAAAAAGGCCACCGCCGCCTCCAGGAACAAAATCCACATGACCAGGCTTTCACAATTGTCGACCCGTTGCAGTCTACTCGCTCTGACTGCCGCCCTGGTGCTGGCCGGCTGCGCCACCACCCAGCTGCCGCCCGCGCAGCCGGTGCCGCCGCCGGTTCAGCCGCCTGTCGTCATGCCGCCGCCGGTTGGCCCGGTCGGCATTCCGGTGCCGGCGACGCCCGTGTTGACGCCCACCACGTTCAGCGCCTTGCCCGGCTGGCAGCAGGACGACGTGCGTCAGGCCTGGCCGGCGTTTTCGGCATCTTGCGCAGTCCTGATCAAAAAGGTTGACTGGCAGGCTGCCTGCGCGGCGGCGCGCGTCGTCGACGCCCGCGACGCTGAAGCGATCCGTGCATTCTTTGAGACCTGGTTCGTGCCCAACCAACTGCGCGCCGTTGATGGCGCCGACACCGGCCTGATTACCGGTTACTACGAACCGATGCTGTACGGCGCCCGCAAGCGCGGCGGCGCCTACCAAACGCCGCTTTACGCGGTGCCGGACGACCTGGTCAGCGTCGAACTGGCCAGCGTCTATACCACCTTGAAAGGCATGCGCCTGCGCGGACGTCTGGTCGGCAAGAAAGTGGTCCCGTATGGCACCCGCGCCGAGATTGCACGCGCGGACGTGGCGGGCAAGGAGCTGGTGTGGGTCAACGACGCGGTCGAAGCGTTCTTCCTGGAAGTGCAGGGCTCGGGCCGGGTGCAGCTCGACTCCGGCGAGACGGTGCGCATTGCCTACGCCGACCAGAACGGCCATCCGTATAAAGCCATCGGACGCTGGCTTGTGGAGCAGGGCGAGCTGACCTCGGCCACCGTGTCGGCCCAATCGATCAAGGCCTGGATCGTCGCGCATCCGCAGCGGCGCGATGAACTGTTCAACGTCAATCCCAGCTATATCTTTTTTAAAGAAGAACGCTTGCCGGATGCGTCGGTAGGGCCGAAAGGCGCGCTGGGCGTGCCGTTGACGCCAGCGCGCTCGGTGGCGGTCGACCCGGCCTTCGTGCCGCTCGGGGCGCCAGTGTTCCTGGCCACGACCGAGGCGGGCAGTGCGCAGCCGATGCAGCGCCTGATGATGGCGCAGGATACCGGCGGCGCGATCAAGGGCGCGGTGCGGGCAGATTTCTTTTATGGCTTTGGGACGGACGCAGCCCACAAGGCGGGGCTGATGAAGCAGAAGGGCGCGGTGTGGGTGTTGTTGCCAAAGCCGGCACCGGACACGCTTTCGCGCTAATCTTTCACGTGTCGTAACTGCGTCCCGAACACCATCACCAACGCCAGCATGACCCCACCCGCGGCGACGCCCCCCAGCGCCGCGCGCACGCCGTACCGCTCCGCCATCGCTCCGGCCAGCAGCGCCCCCGCCGGGCCACCCGCCACCCCCAGGAAGCGCATCGTCGACGTCATCCGCCCCAGCAGCGCATCGGGTGTGACGCGTTGGCGCAGCGAGATGTAGGGCATGAAGAACAGCAGCGCGCCCATGTCGAGGAAGAACGTGACGGCGCCGTAGGCCAACGCGGTCGTGGTACCGGTCCCCGCCTGCGCGGTGATGCAGGGCAGCAGTGCGAACGCCACCACCGTGCCGCACAGGCCAATCAGGATGATGGCGCCCGACCCGAACCGTTTCGAGAGCGGCATCATGGCCAGCGAGCCGGCCAGCATGCCGAGTCCGCCCAGCATTTGCGCCGTGCCCAGCACACCCGGCGACATACCCAGCACGCGCGTGGCGAACACCACCTGCAGCGCCACATAACCGGAAAACAACAGATTCCACGCACCCGCCGTCCATGCCAGCGTGCGCAGCAGCGGATGGCGTGAGATAAAACGCAAGCCTTCGACGATGGCGCGCACCGGGTGCGCCTGGGTGAACACCGGGGCCGGTTCCCGGGCGCCTATGCGGGTCAGGTTCCACAGCGAGACGACGAAGGCGCTGGTATTGAACAGGATCGCAATGGGGGCGCCCAGCAGCTGGATCAGCACGCCCGCCATGCCCGGCCCCAGCAGCCGCGACGCCGCATCGGTGGTGCCGAACTTCGCGCGCGCCTGCACCAGGCCATCGCGGCCGACCAGGAAGGTCAAGAAGATCTGTTCGGCGCTGCCGCCCACCACCGCGCCGGTGCCCATGACGAAGCCGACCGCATACAGCCAGTGGATCGACAGCATGCCCAGCCACCACGCCACCGGAACACTTGCCAGGGCTGTGGCCAGCATGATGTCGCTGGCAATCATGATCGGCAGGCGGCGCGAGCGATCCAGCAGCACCCCGGCGGGCAGGCTGAATAGCAGGTACGGCAAGCCTTCCAGCGCGACCAGCAGGCCCATCTGGGCCGGCGACGCGTGCAGCAGCAGCACCGCGCACAGCGGCAAGGCCAGCAGCGTGATCTGGCCGCCGAAGCTGGTCAGGATGGTGCTGCCCCAGAAGCGCCGGAAGTCGGGCAGTTGCAACAGACGGTCGCGGCCGAGGCGGTCGATGAACGCGCGGTGCAGTGCGTAAAACATGGTTACGATGGCAAGAAAATAAATGGTTGCCTCATGATAACAGTGGTGTGCGCCTGGCGGCCGGGAAGCGCTACAATCGCGGAACAAATACAACCAATCAAGGGGATAAAATGGACTATGCAGACCTGCTGATCGAAGACCACGGCAAAGTGGTCGTGATTCGCCTGAACCGCCCAAAGGCGATGAATGCGCTCAACGACAACATGATGAATGAACTGGGCGACGCCCTGTACAAATTCGACGCCGATCCGGCAGTCCATTGCATCGTCCTGACCGGCAGCGATAAAGTATTCGCCGCCGGTGCCGATATCGCTGCCATGGCCAACTACACCTATGCCGACACCTACCCGAACAATTACATCGGTCGCAACTGGGAACATATTCTCAATGTGCGCAAACCGGTGATCGGCGTGGTGGCCGGCTACGCGCTGGGCGGCGGCTGCGAGCTGGCCATGATGTGCGATTTCCTCATCGCCGCCGACACGGCCAAATTCGGCCAGCCGGAAATCAAGGTCGGCGTCACACCCGGCGCCGGCGGCACCCAGCGCCTGCCGCGCACAATCGGCAAATCAAAAGCCATGGACATGCTGCTCACCGCGCGCATGATCGATGCCCAGGAGGCCGAGCGTACCGGCCTGGTCTCGCGCATCTTCCCGGCCGACAAATTGATGGAAGAGGCGATGGCGGTGGCGAACACGATTGCCGCCATGCCGGTGTCGGTGGCGATGGCCATCAAGGATTCGGTCAACCGGGCGTTTGAAACCACGCTCACCGAAGGCGTGCGTTACGAGCGCCGTTTCTTCCACGCGGCGTTCGGCACGCCGGCGCAAAAAGAAGGCATGTCCGCCTTCCTTGAAAAGCGCAAAGCCCAATTCGACGGGATGTAAATGAACGCAGCAAGCCATCGCAAACGCCGCTGGATCAGCGCCGTGCTGATCCTGGTACTGGCCGCCGGCGGCGCGCTGGAAGGCTGCACGGCGTTGCCAAAGCTGGGCAACCGGGCCGTCACCAGCGCCGCAGTCGACACCGATGGCACGCGCCTGGGCAAGAGTGTGACGGCGGCCACCGCCGAGCATCCCGGCAAGGCTGGCCTGGTCAGCCTGTCGACCGGCCACTCGGCGTTCGCCGCCCGTGCGCTGCTGGCCAACGCGGCCGAGCGCACGCTCGATGTGCAGTACTACATGTGGCATGCCGATACCACCGGCAAGCTGCTGTTTGCGGCCTTGAAAAGGGCCGCCGACCGGGGCGTGCGGGTGCGCTTGTTGTTAGATGACAACAACACGACGGGCATGGATCAGTTGCTGCTGGCGCTGGACCGCCTGCCGAACATGGAAGTGCGGCTGTTCAATCCGTTCGCGATGCGCACGCTGCGCCCGCTCGGCTACCTCACCGACTTTTCGCGCCTGAACCGGCGCATGCACAATAAATCGTTCACGGCCGATAACCAGATCACCATCGTCGGCGGGCGCAATATCGGCGACGAGTACTTCGATGCCGGCAGCGACGTGCTGTTCATCGACCTCGACGTGATCGCGCTCGGGCCGGTTGTGCGCGAAGTGTCGCGCGATTTCGACGTCTACTGGAACAGCAAGTCTGCCTATCCCGTCGATTTGCTGATCAAACCGGATCCCGAAGCGCATCCCTTGAGCGCCCTCGACACCATCGCCAGCGAGCCCGATGCGCAGGTCTACCTCGATGAAGTCAAGAACACGCCGTTCGTTGAAAAGCTGACCGACCGCAGCGTCAAGCTGGAATGGGCCGCCACGCAGTTCGTCAGCGACGATCCGGGCAAGGTGCTGGGGCAGGAATCGGAGGCGTCGAAGCTTGCGCCGCAGCTGCTGCAACTGATCGGCAAGCCGAAAAAATCGGTCAACCTGGTGTCGCCGTATTTCGTGCCGGGCGAGCGGGGCTACGCGCTATTCGCGCAGTTGCGCGAGCAGGGCACGGACGTGCGCATCCTGACCAATGCACTGGAATCGACCGATGTGGCGGCCGTCCATGCGGGTTATTCGAAATGGCGCGCGCCGCTGCTCAAGACCGGCGTCACGCTGTACGAACTGCGCGCCGCCCCGGGGGCGCCGTCGCGCAAGAGCATCATCGGCACCGGTTCCGGCTCGGGCGCCGGCGGCTCCACCGGTGGCAGTTCCGGTAGCAGCCTGCACGCCAAGACCTTCGAAGTCGATGGCGAGAAGGTGTTCGTCGGTTCCTATAATGTCGACCAGCGTTCGCGCGAACTCAATACCGAGATGGGCCTCGTGGTCGACAGCCCGACCATGGCGCGCCAGTTGAGCGACAGCTTCAACAGGAACATGACGGAGCGGGCCTACCAGGTGAAGCTGGCGCCGGACGGCTCGCTGTACTGGATCGGCACCGAGAAGGGCGTCGTCACCCGTTACGATGTCGAGCCGGGCACCACCTTCCTGCAGCGCCTGGGCGTCAAAGTGCTGTCGTGGCTGCCGATCGACTGGCTGCTGTAACGAGTTTCAGCAGGTGTGTCGCCCGCCGCGGTACACCTGTTTCAGCTTTGCCACAGTCGCGTTCCCATCGCGCCTGATTCGGGCATGGCACGGGGCTTGCAGCTAGCTGGTGACAATAACAAGCTGGAGACAAACCGATGTGGCATGCACCTCGCACGCTGCCGGCTGCTGCATGGACGGTGCTTGCGGTATTGACCGCCAACGCCAGCGCGGCGCCGTTCGCCTACGTACCCAATGAAAAATCCGGCACGGTCACTGTCATCGACACGGCCAGCCAGGCAGTCGTGCGCCAGCTCGCTGCCGGCAAACGGCCGCGTGGGATTGCCGTCGACCCGGCCGGGCAGCGCCTGTACCTGTCCGACGCCGGTGCAAACGCACTGATTACACTCGACCTGCCCGGCGGCGCCTCCCGCAGCACGCCCCTGGGCAAATCGCCGGAAGGGGTGAGCGTCTCGCGCGACGGCAAGCTGGTGGCCATTGCCGTGGAAGAAAGCAACAGCGTGACGCTGATCGATGCCGCCACCGGTGCGCAATTGGCCGACATCACGGTCGCAGGGAAAAATCCGGAACATGCGGTATTCAGCCCGGACGGCCGCTGGCTGCTGGTCAGCGCCGAGGAGGCCGAGCAGGTCGACGTCATCGACGTGGCGCAGAAGAAGCAGGTGGGTGCGGTGGCCGTGGGGCTGCGGCCGCGCGGCATCGGCTTTTCGCCCAGCGGGGCGATCGCGTATGTCGCCTGTGAACTGGTCAACACCGTGTTCGTCATCGATATGGCCAGCCGCAAGGCGATTGCCCGCATCCCGGCCGGGAAGAATGCCAACGGTATCGTGGTGCACCCCAGCGGCAAACAAGTGTATGTCTCGAACGGCATCGATGGCAGCGTGATGATCATCGACACCGCCACGAATACCGTTTCCGCCACCATTCCGGTTGGCAAACGTCCCTGGAACATGGCGCTGACCCCGGACGGGGCCCGCCTCTACGTCGCCAACGGCCGTTCGAACAGCGTCTCGGTCATCGACACGCTGGGCGCGCGCAAGCTGGCCGACATCACCGTGGGTGAACTACCCTGGGGTGTCGTGATCCAATGATGGTAACCCGGCGCCGCAACAGGCGGCGTCACAACATTGATGAAAGAGGATGACATGAATCTCGCGGATATCAGCAAGCTCGGCGTCGCCAATCCCTTCAAGCAGCGCTACGACAACTATATAGGTGGCAAATTCGTGGCGCCTGTAAAGGGCGAGTATTTCCCCAACATCACCCCCATCACCGGGCAGCCATTCTGCGAAGTGGCCCGCTCCGGCGCCGAAGATATCGAACTGGCGCTCGACGCGGCCCACGCCGCCCGCGAAGCGTGGGGGAAGACGTCTCAAACCGAGCGCGCGAATATCCTCAACAAGATTGCCGACGTCATGGAAGCCAACCTGGCGCTGCTGGCCACGGCCGAAACCATCGACAATGGCAAGCCGATCCGCGAAACCACGGCCGCCGACATCCCGCTCGCGATCGACCACTTTCGCTATTTTGCCGGCTGCATCCGCGCCCAGGAAGGTTCGGTTGCCCAGATCGACCATGAAACCTACGCTTACCATTTTCATGAGCCGCTGGGCGTGGTGGGCCAGATCATTCCGTGGAATTTTCCGATCCTCATGGCGGTGTGGAAGCTGGCGCCGGCGCTGGCCGCGGGCAACTGCGTGGTGTTGAAGCCGGCCGAGCAGACGCCGGCGTCGATCATGGTGCTGGTGGAATTGATCGGCCATTTGTTGCCGCCGGGCGTACTCAACATCGTCAACGGCTTTGGCCTGGAAGCGGGCAAGCCGCTGGCGTCAAATAAACGTATCGCGAAGATCGCGTTTACGGGAGAGACCGGTACCGGGCGGCTGATCATGGGCTATGCCGCGCAAAACCTGATTCCGGTCACGCTGGAACTGGGCGGAAAATCGCCGAATATCTTCTTTGCCGACGTGATGGATGCCGACGACGATTTCTTCGACAAGTGCCTGGAAGGCTTTTCCATGTTCGCGCTGAACCAGGGCGAAGTGTGCACCTGTCCGTCGCGCGTGTTGATCGAGGAATCGATCTACGACCGCTTCATGGAGCGCGCCTTGGCGCGGGTGGCGAAAATCAAGCAGGGCAATCCGCTCGACGCGTCCACCATGCTGGGCGCCCAGGCGTCGCAGGAGCAGCTGGAAAAAATCCTCTCTTACCTGGATATCGGCAAGCAGGAGGGCGCGGAATGCCTGGCGGGCGGCGAGCGCAACATGCAGGACGGCGACCTGAAAGACGGATACTACGTGCGCCCGACGATTTTCAAGGGCAACAACAAGATGCGTATCTTCCAAGAGGAAATCTTTGGTCCGGTGGTCTCGGTGACCACCTTCAAGGACGAGGCCGATGCGATCGCCATCGCCAACGACACGCTGTATGGCCTGGGCGCAGGCCTGTGGACGCGCGATGGCTCGCGCGCGTTTCGCATGGGCCGCGCCATCCAGGCGGGGCGTGTCTGGACCAATTGCTATCACCTGTATCCGGCCCATGCGGCATTCGGCGGCTATAAACAGTCGGGCATCGGGCGCGAGAATCACAAGATGATGCTGGACCACTACCAGCAGACCAAAAACCTGCTGGTGAGTTACAGCCCGAAAGCGCTGGGGTTCTTCTAGCATGGTGCCGCCCAGGGTCAGTGCCACCGATGCCGCGCTGCAGATGATTGCCGAGCTGCGGGCGCGGCATGGGCCGCTGATGTTCTTCCAGTCTGGCGGCTGCTGCGATGGCAGTGCGCCGATGTGCTATCCCTTGGGCGAGTTCGCCGTCAGCGACAGCGATGTGCTGCTGGGCGAGCTGGACGGGACACCCTTCTATATGGGCGCGGAGCAGTTCGCCTATTGGGAACATACCCAGCTGATCATCGATGTGGTGAAGGGCAACGGTGGAATGTTTTCCCTCGACAATGGTACGGGCCGCCGTTTCCTGACGCGTTCGCGCCTGTTCACGGACGACGAATCGGCCGCGCTGGCGCAGTTGAACGCCTGATTTTTCCACGCCTTGATTTTTTCTTTGTGCACCCCTTGCGGGTGCGCAAAGCGTTTGCTATAGTTCGCCTCCCTGAGAAATTGGTTAACAAAAACAAGGACTTGGGGCTGCCGCGAAAGCGGCAGGGTAGGAAAAGAGGAGTTGACGGCGTAGGATAAAACCTGCATAATCTCATCTCTCTGCTGCGACGAACACAACGCTTCGTCAAACACAGCAAAAAACGCAGTACCGAATAAAGTTCTTTAAAAATTAACAGTCGATAAGTGTGGGCGTTTGATGAAGGTGCCAAGAACTTCGGTTCTTGATTACTTAAATTATCAAATGTTCACAAAAAAGAAATAGGTTACTTCGCAAGAAGTGATCGTCAGTATTTTGAGTGAGCGACCCGTCAGCAATGACGGTGGCAGAAATGCCAAGCAACAGAGATTAAACTGAAGAGTTTGATCCTGGCTCAGATTGAACGCTGGCGGCATGCCTTACACATGCAAGTCGAACGGCAGCGCGGGGCAACCTGGCGGCGAGTGGCGAACGGGTGAGTAATATATCGGAACGTACCCTGGAGTGGGGGATAACGTAGCGAAAGTTACGCTAATACCGCATACGATCTAAGGATGAAAGTGGGGGCTTCGCAAGAACCTCATGCTCCTGGAGCGGCCGATATCTGATTAGCTAGTTGGTGGGGTAAAGGCCCACCAAGGCTTCGATCAGTAGCTGGTCTGAGAGGACGACCAGCCACACTGGAACTGAGACACGGTCCAGACTCCTACGGGAGGCAGCAGTGGGGAATTTTGGACAATGGGCGCAAGCCTGATCCAGCAATGCCGCGTGAGTGAAGAAGGCCTTCGGGTTGTAAAGCTCTTTTGTCAGGGAAGAAACGGTGAGAGCTAATATCTCTTGCTAATGACGGTACCTGAAGAATAAGCACCGGCTAACTACGTGCCAGCAGCCGCGGTAATACGTAGGGTGCAAGCGTTAATCGGAATTACTGGGCGTAAAGCGTGCGCAGGCGGTTTTGTAAGTTTGTCGTGAAAGCCCCGGGCTCAACCTGGGAATTGCGATGAAGACTGCAAGGCTTGAATCTGGCAGAGGGGGGTAGAATTCCACGTGTAGCAGTGAAATGCGTAGAGATGTGGAGGAACACCGATGGCGAAGGCAGCCCCCTGGGTCAAGATTGACGCTCATGCACGAAAGCGTGGGGAGCAAACAGGATTAGATACCCTGGTAGTCCACGCCCTAAACGATGTCTACTAGTTGTCGGGTTTTAATTAACTTGGTAACGCAGCTAACGCGTGAAGTAGACCGCCTGGGGAGTACGGTCGCAAGATTAAAACTCAAAGGAATTGACGGGGACCCGCACAAGCGGTGGATGATGTGGATTAATTCGATGCAACGCGAAAAACCTTACCTACCCTTGACATGTACGGAAG
>NZ_JAQQPS010000003.1:0-346072 GCF_036688685.1 Massilia sp. S19_KUP03_FR1
TTGTCGCCGAAGGCCGCCGTCGCCGCAACATTCAACACATCGCCGTCGATGCGGTTGTCGCTGCTGGTGACACTGGCGCTGCGCGTGCCGTCGTAAGTTTTGTTGACGCCGGCAAAGCTGGCATTCAGGTCACGGGCCGTGATGGCGGCGGTCGTCGAAGTCGTGCTCGACGCCAGCGTGTAGTTGCCTGCATCCGCACCCGACAAGGTCACGCCGCTGACCGAAACAGCCTTGCCACTGGCGGCGTTCTTGTCGCCGAAGGCCGCCGTCGCCGCAACATTCAACACATCGCCGTCGATGCGGTTGTCGCTGCTGGTGACACTGGCCGCCGTCGTGCCGTCGTAGGTTTTGTTGACACCGGCGAAGCTGGCATTCAGGTCACGGGCCGTGATGGCAGCCGTCGTTGAACCGATGGTCGACGTCAGCGTGTAATTGCCCGCATCGGCGCCCGACAGGCGCGCATCGCTGATCGAGACCGCCTTGCCGCTGGCCGCGTTCTTGTCGCCGAAGGTCGCCGTCGCCGTAACGTTCAGCACATCGCCATTGATGCGGTTGTCGCTGCTGGTGACACTGGCGCGGCGAGTGCCGTCGTAGGTTTTGTTGACGCCGGCGAAGCTGGCATTCAGGTCACGGGTCGTGATGGCGGCGGTCGTTAAACCGCTGGTCGACGTGAGCGTGTAATTGCCCGCGTCGGCACCCGACAGGCGCGCATCGCTGATCGAGACAGCCTTGCCGCTGGCCGCGTTCTTATCGCCGAAGGTCGCCGTCGCCGTAACGTTCAGCACATCGCCATTGATGCGGTTGTCGCTGCTGGTGACACTGGCGCTGCGCGTGCCGTCGTAGGTTTTGTTGACGCCGGCGAAGCTGGCATTCAGTGCACGGGCCGTGATGGCGGCGGTCGTTGAACCGCTGGTCGATGTGAGCGTGTAATTGCCCGCATCGGCACCCGACAGGCGCGCGCCGCTGACCGATACAACTTTGCCGCTGGCCGCGTTCTTGTCGCCAAAAACAGCATTGGCCGCGACGTTCAACACATCGCCGTCGATGCGGTTGTCGCTGCTGGTGACACCGGCCGCCGTCGTGCCGTCGTAGGTTTTGTTGACGCCGGCGAAGCTGGCGCTCAGCTCACGGGCCGTGATGGCGGCGGTCGTTGAACCGCTGGTCGACGTCAGCGTGTAATTGCCCGCATCGGTACCCGACAGGTGCGCGTCGCTGACCGAAACCGCTTTGCCGCCGGCGGCGTTCTTATTGCCGAAGGCCGCCGTCGCCGTAACGTTCAACACATCGCCGTCGATGCGGTTGTCGCTGCTGGTGACGCTGGCCGCCGTCGTGCCGTCGTAGGTTTTGTTGACGCCGGCGAAGCTGGCATTCAGGTCACGTGCCGTGATGGTAGCCGTTGTTGAACCGCTGGTCGACGTGAGCGTGTAATTGCCCGCATCGGCCCCTGACAGGTGGGCGCCGCTGACCGAGACCTCCTTGCCGCTGGCGACGTTCTTGTCCCCAAATACGGCGGTCGCCGCGACGTTCAACACATCGCCGTCGATGCGGTTGTCGCTGCTGGTAACACTGGCCGCCGTGGTACCGTCGTAGGTTTTGTTGACGCCGGCGAAGCTGGCGCTCAGTTCACGTGCCGTGATGGCAGCCGTCGTTGAACCGCTGGTCGACGTGAGCGTATAGTTGCCCGCATCGGCGCCCGAAAGATGGGCGCCGCTGACCGAGACCGCCTTGCCGCTGGCGACGTTCTTGTCCCCAAATACGGCGGTCGCCGCAACGTTCAACACATCGCCGTCGATGCGGTTGTCGCTGCTGGTGACGCTGGCCGCCGTGGCGCCGTCGTAGGTTTTGTTGACGCCGGCGAAGCTGGCGCTCAGTTCACGGGCCGTGATAGCGGCGGTCGTTGAACCACTGGTCGACGTCAGCGTGTAGTTGCCCGCATCGGCCCCTGACAGGTGGGCGCCGCTGACCGACACCGCCTTGCCGCTCGCCGCGTTCTTGTCCCCGAAGGCCGCCGTCACCGCAACGTTCAACACATCGCCATCGATGCGGTTATCGCTGCTGGTGACACTGGCCGCCGTGGTGCCGTCGTAGGTTTTGTTGACGCCGGCGAAGCTGGCATTCAGGTCACGGGCCGTGATGGCAGCCGTCGTTGAACCGCTGGTCGACGTCAGCGTGTAGTTGCCCGCATCGGCGCCGGACAGGTGGGCGTCGCTGACCGAGACAGCTTTGCCGCTGGCTGCGTTCTTGTCGCCGAAGGCTGCCGTCGCCGCAACCGTCAACACATCGCCATCGATGCGGTTGTCGTTGCTGGTAACAATGGCGCTGCGCGTGCCGTCGTAGGTTTTGTTGACGCCGCTGAAACTGGCAGTCAACCCACGCGCGGTGATGGAGGCCGTCGTCGACCCCGTGTTTGATGCCAGCGTGTAGTTGCCCGCATCCGCACCCGACAAGGTCACGCCGCTGACCGAAACGGTCTTGCCCACGCCAGCGTTCTTGTCAGCGAAAGCAGCAGTCGCCGCCAGGCTCAGGACGTCGCCGTCGACACGGTTGTCGCCAATGATGACGCTGGCGCCGCTGCCGCCGTCGTACACTTTATCGACGCCGGCGAAGGTGCCCGTCAATCTGCGCTGATCGATATTTGCGGTGCCGCTGACAGCGCCCGGGGACAGCACGTAATTGGCCGCGTCGGCGCCGCTCAGCGTGACGCCGTTCAGCGTCACCGTCTTGCCAACGCCGGCGTTCCTGTCGCTGAACGTGGCCGTGCCGCCAACCGTCAGCACGTCGCCGCCGACGCGGCTGTCGGTGATGGACGTGGTGGCCGATATGCCGCCGTCGTAAGTCTTGCTGTTGGCGCCAAGGCTCAGGTTCAGCGACCGCACCGTGATGTCGGCCGTGGTGCTGCCGCTGGCGGACGTCAAGCTGTAGTTGGCGGCGTCCGCGCCAGCCAGGTTGCTCGTCTGCACGCTGTACGTGACCGGCTTGGCACTGCCGATATTCTTGTCGGCGAAGCTGGCGGCCGCGCCGGTGAGGCTGACCTGGTCGCCGCCGAGGACGCCGTCGAGCTGCGCGGAGATGGTCGCAGCCAGGCTGCCGTCATACACGCGGTTCACGCCGCTGACGCCACCCAGACTGAGCGCGCGCGGGGCAATGGTGGCGCTCCCGGTGGCGCTGCTGGCCAGGCTGTAGTTGGACGCCCCATCGCCGGCCAGCGCCAGGCCGGTCAGGTTGACGGTCTTGCCGGCGCCGGCGTTGCGGTCGGCGAAGGCGGCGCTGCCGCTGACGCCAACGAGCAATTCGTCGCCGGCGACCACGTTGGTCAGCGCCAGCGTCGCTGCGCCAAAGCCGGTGCCGCCATCGTAAATCTTGCTGCCACCGACGCTCACGCCGAGTTCGCGCGCCCTGATTGTCAAGGCCGTCGCGCCGCTGTAGCTGATATCGTATTTGGTCGACCACAGGCCGCCTGCGGCGTAGGTGCCGACGTTGCGCGCCGCGCCATAGCCGACGCTGCCGTCCGCCGCCGTGTCGCCATTCGCCAGGCCCGTGTAGGCCAGCGTGCCGCTGAACGCCACTTGCGCACCAGCGTATTCGACGCTCGACGGGGCGTTGCTGATAGCGACTGTCAACGGTTTCAGGGTGGCTTTCAGCAGCGGCGTGGTATGCCCCTCGTAGATGCGCCAGGTGCTGCTGAAATCGTAGTCATTGAAGCTGGACGCCTGCATCATCTGCGCCGTGCTGCGGCCGCTCGAGCCGCTGTGGTCAATCTCGATGCCAGCGGTCTCATAATTGAAAAAGCCAAAAGCAAAACTGCCGGCCGCGCTGCCGGCCACGGCGCCGACGGTGCTTGCATTGAAGCCGGCCGGATTGACATGGCCGCTGCTGTAGGCATGGCGGACGGTGCCCGGGCTTTCGCCGACGAAGCCGCCCAGGTTTTCCCGCGTCAGGAGCGCGTCGGCATTGCTCGACAGCGACACCGCGCCGCTGGCGTAGGCATCGTCGATGCTGCCCGCATTGCGCCCAACCAGGCCGCCCACAGAGCGCGCGCCCCGGGTGGCGCCGGTCGCGTACGACTGCGTCACCGCGCCCGCGTTGTCACCGACCAGGCCGCCGACGAATTCAAACCCGCTGCTCACCGCGCCGCTGGCGTAGGAAGCGGTGACCGTGCCGGTGGCCTGGTTTTTGCCAACCAGGCCGCCGGTCGCCGCGCCGCCGTCGGACAGGCGCCAGTCGACAGTGCCGCTGGCGCTGGCGTTGCTGATCGCCCCGGCGTTCGAGCCGACCAGCCCGCCGGTATTGCCGACACCGCTGACCGCCATGCTGCTGCTGACATTGCTGATCGTGCCGCCAAATACCGCACCGGCCAGCGCGCCGACGTTGCTGTTGCCGCTGACCGATCCGCCGCTGAGCGTCAGGTTGCGCAGCGTGCCGCCATCGACGACGCTGAACAAACCGGTAGCGTAGCCGTTGCTGCCGATTTTCAGGTCGCGGATCGCATAACCGGCGCCGTCGAACACGCCGGAAAAACCGGCCCCGGCGCCGCCGGCCAGCGGCGTGAAGCCTTGGCCCTCGTTCCAGTTGGCGGTGACGCCGCCATCGATGTTATTGGCCATGATGAAACTGGCGCCCAGGTCGAGTCCATTGATGCCTTGCAAGCCGTACACGTCGGCGATGCGGTACGGCGCCGCGGTGCTGCCGTCGCCGCCGGCGACGCGCAAAAACGTGCCACGTTCCACCTTGATCTGCGCGGCGGAAAACGCCGGCAGGTTCGCACTGTTCTGGCGCCAATCGCCGGCCAGCACGAACTCGCCGCCGAGCTTGACCGCGCCGGTCGCGCCGATGTTGCCGCTAGACAAGCTCAAGCCGCCGTCCAGCGTCAGGGCATGGTCGATATTGATGGCGCCGCCGCTGCCGGTACGCAGGTCCAGCATGCGAATGGCGCCGCCCGCGCCAGTCGCCAGGCTGAGCGGCGCCGCCACGCTGATGGTACCGCTGCCTTCGCCATAGCCGACCGTCACGTTAGCGACGGACAAGCCGGCCAGGTCTTGCGCGCTCAGTCCCATTACGCTGCTGTCGCTGTTGCTGCCAAGGTGGATGTCACGGGAATTGGTCCAGGGCCGCAGCGTCACCGTGGCGGCGCCGTCGGCGCCGCCAAAATTGAAGCCGCCGGCCAGGTTCATCTGATCGGCCACCAATGTAATATTCTGGCCGAAGCCGCTGCCCGTCACCTGGTCAGGCGCGCCCGTCAGGCTGATGGCGCCGCCCGCGGCATTCGCAACGATGCGCACACTGCCGGCGCCGACATACAGGGCGCCGGCGCCAGACACACTGGCGCCAGACAGGCTCAGGTCATTGTTGCCGGTATCGATGGCGGCGTTCAGATGCAAGACGCCACCGGCGCCGGCGGCGCTGCCGCCACTGTTGTCATTGGCCGACAGCAGCACGGCGCCGCCGCTGGTCATGATCGGCGCGTTGACATTGATCTGCTCGCCCGCCGTCGCGCTCAAGCCCACGCCGCCGGAGACAATGCTGATCGCGGCATCGAAGTCGATGCGGTGCAGCGCCTGCAAGGTGACGTCGGTTTGGGCATTCGAAATCAGGTCGGCGCCGATGGTCGTGGTGCCGGTAGCCGGTCCGCTGTCGAAGGCATCGACCGCCGACAAACCGCCGCCGGCGCCTTGCACCACCTGGATGTCGTACGGGTCGAGCAGCCAGTTGCCGGGCTTGCCGCGCGTTGAGCGGGCACGGGTGTCGACGCGGATGCCATCGACGGCGAGGTAGTGGCCCGAGGTTTCGACCAGGCCACCGTCACCCGCCAGCGCACCGCCGCGCGCCGACAGGCTGCCCGCCACGCGCGCCGTCTCATTGCCCCAGGCGATGATCTTGCCGCCATTGCCGCTGTCGATGGCGTCGGCGGCAATGCTGGCGTCCTTGCCGACGGCGACCTGGCGCGCGTTTGGCACGGCCGGGTTCTTGCCCTGGTAATCGCCGCCCAGCAACACCGTGCCGCCGCCCAGCTTGCCGCTGGCGTCCACCCTGGCGTTGCCGAGCACGCCCACCTGGTCGCCCAGCACGGTGATGTTGCCGCCGCTGCCGGCGCCGGTGGCGCTGGTGATGCTGCCGTCTTCCAGCAGCGCCCTGGCGCTCGCTTTCAATACGATTTTGCCATTCTCGCCACGCACGGCGCTGTCCGCGTTGAGCACGCCGCGCTGGTTCAGCAAGGCGCCATACATGCCGATGCGCCCGCCCTGCGCGATGACCTGGCCGACGTTGATGGCCTGGTCGGCGGGTGCCGACAGCACCACTTGCAGGTCCGGATTGGCCGGGTCGGCCAGGTTCACGCTATGGCCGGCGGCCAGCATCACGTCGCCATTCGGCGCCGTGATGATGCCGCTGTTTTCCACTTGCGGCGCAATCAGCAGCACCGGGCCGCCGGCGGCGTTGATCGCGCCGCGGTTGATGACGCTGCCGGGCGTGCCATCGGCCGTGAAGCTGCGCTTGCCGGCCAGGAAATCCTGGTTCGTCATGCCGAGGCTGGACGCCACCAAGCCGCCGACATCGACGCGCGAGCCGGCGCCGAACAGAATGCCGTTCGGGTTGATCAAGAACACCTTGCCGTTCGATTCGAGCGCGCCCAGGATCTTGCTGGGGTCCTGGCCGGTGATGCGGTTGAGCACGGCGCTATTGCCGTTTTGCTGGATGAAGCGCGTCAGCTCGCCCGACGCGATCGAAAAACTTTGCCAGTTGATGATGGTATTCGGCGTGTTGGTCACCGAAAACACATTGCCCTGCTGGGTGAAAGTGGCCTGGCCGTTGACCACTTGCGGCAGCAGCGGATTGGCGTGCGCGCCGCCGAAGCAGGCAGAAATGAGCAGCGCGAGGGCCGTGCGGCGCAATGGCGGCGCGTGTCGCACGCGCTGGTTTGAATGGGACGCGGCGGTCGTGCGGAGGAGCTTGTTCATGATCGTTTTCTTCATGGCCTAGTACGACAGGCCGATTCTGAAATGCAGGCGGTTGCCGTCGCGTTCACCGGTCTGGCCGGGATTGACGACATGACCGTAGTCGAGTTGCAGGTTGGCGTTGCGGTGCAGAAAAATGCGCACGCCGAGACCGACGGCAGCGATCGCGCTGCGTTGCTGTTCGCCGGGCAGCGCATGATTGCGGCGCACCCCGGCCACGTCATAAAAGGCCAGTGCGCGGCATTGCCAGCCGGTGAAGCGGGCGCACCCGTTCGGCGTGTACAGTTCGAGATTGGCGCTCAGGCCGGAGTCGTCCGACACTTGCCGCTCCTTGAAGCCACGCACCGACGCCGCGCCGCCGGCGCCGAACTGCTCGCCCGGCACCAGCGCATCCGGGCTGTACTGGCCATTCGCGATGGTGCGCAATTGCCAGTCGCCGGGCAAGACGCGGCTCCAGTTGGCGCCCAGGCGCAGCATCGTGTAACTGGCCGTGGCGCCGGCTCGCGCCAGCGTGAAGTCGTCTTGCCCGCCATGCCGGCCGCCGGCAAGATTGCGCAGCAAGGTCACGGCCACGCCCGCTTCGCCGCGCGCCAGGGTCCAGCTTCCGATGTAGGCCACGCTGAGTGGATGGACGGTCACGTCGGCGCCCAGTTCGGTACCGAACAATTGCACACTGTTGCGGTAGGATTTATGGTCGATGCCATACACCAGGCTGGACTCGACATTCTCGCGCCTGGCAAAGTTCTGGTTGTAGCGCGCGCCGGCCGTGGCGCCGCGGCCGCTGACGGCCAGGTCGAAAATGCCGGCCGAAATCGTGCCCGAATCGACGTTCGAATAATTGGCGAAAAAATCCATCGAATCGCCCAGCGCATACAGCGGCACATGGTAGCCGACGCCGTAAATGCCGACGCGGTCGGGTTTTTCCAGCGTGCTGGTGTATTGCAGGCTCAGCACATGGTCGAGGCCCCACACGTTGGCGTGCTGCAACACCACGCCAGCATGGGTCTTGCCGGCTTCCGCGCTGCCGGTGTTGTCCAGGTTCAGCATGGCTTTCCATGCGCGCTCATCGGCCACATCGACCGTCGCGTTGACGCGGCTGGCGTCGTCGGCGTCGGCGGCCAGCTTGACTTCGAGGCGGCGCGTCGGGTTTTCATTGGCCAGCTTCAGGTTTTGTGCCAGCCTGGGTGTGTTCAGCGCCTGCCCTTCGCGCAGTTGCGGCAGGGCGCGCCGCACATTGGCAGTGTCGACATGGACGTTACCGCGCACGCTGACCTGGCCGAGCAGCATCGGCAACACGTTCAGGCGCACCACGCCGTGGTCCAGCTCCTGCTCCGGCAAGGCCACCTGCACCATGGTGTAGCCACGCGCATGGTAGGCGGTTTCGAGCGCTTCGAGGGCCTGCTGGATGGCGCCGAAATCGCGCTGGCGGCCGCTGAACGGCGCCACGGTGGCGCGTACCAGGGCCTCGTCCAGCAAGGTATTGCCCTGCACGTCGAAACGGTCGATATCGAAGCGCGGCACACCCTGATCCGGCGCAGCGGTGGCGGCGCCCACCGGAAAAATCAGCGCCACCACGGTGAACAGGCGCAACAAACGTTGGTTCATGTAGGGGATTTCTATTGATTGCAGTGAGCGTCGCTGGCGTAGATCGGCAGCGATGATGTTTGCGTGAGTGAAACGCAAAGTGTAGAGGGGTTTTTTATTTCCAGTCGGAAATTTTAGCGGATCGCACCTAAAAACAGGTGGAATGACCGGCTTGTGACGTATTTGCCTCGCAAAGGCAAAAAACCGCTGTACGCGACAGCGGTTTTTAGTTTGCGGAAAATTTATTTATGCCTTGGTCTGGCGCGCAATCCAGCTGTCGACGATATCGCCGAGCACATCGAGGGGTACCGACCCCGATTCCAGCACCAGGTCATGAAACGCCGGCAGCGAGAATTTCGGTCCCAGCGCTGCCTTGGCCTTGTCACGCAGTTCGATAATGCGCAGCATGCCGATCATGTAGGCATTCGCCTGTCCGGGCCACGCGATGTAACGCTCCACTTCCTGGGCGCCGATGCCGTAGTCGATGGCCTGCTGGCGCGTCCAGCCTTTTGCATGCAGGCCGGTGTCGACCACCAGCCGGCGCGCGCGGAACAACTCCGAGCCGAGCGCACCGAGCAAACCCGGCACATCGTCCTTGTACCAGCCCTGTTCTACCGCCAGCCGCTCGGCATACAGGCCCCAGCCTTCGGCATGGGCGCTGCCGCCGCTGAAAATGCGCTGGCTGCGAAACTTCGGCAAACCGGTCAACTCCTGCTGGATCGCCAGCTGAAAATGGTGGCCCGGGACAGCTTCGTGATAGGCCAGGCTGCGCATGCGGATGGTGTCGAAGGTCGGCCCGCGCAGCGGCACCCAGAAGATGCCGGGACGGCTGCCGTCCGGCGCCGGCAAGGAATAATGGGCGGCGGCGGCCGCTTCGGTCAGGGGCGGCTCGCGCAGCACCGCCACCGGTGCGCGCGGCTTGATGTTGAACAGCGCGGCACTGCGCGCTTCGGCGTCTTTTACCATGGCAGTGTAGCTGGCCAGGATCGCCGGGCGCGGGTCGCCCTCGCCTTTCGGCTGGAAGGTGGCGTCGAGCTGCTTCATGCGCGCTTCGACGCTGCCGTCGGCGTAACCGAGCGTGCGCAGGAGGCGGTCCATCTCGGTTTCGATGCGCGCCACTTCGCGCAGGCCAATGGCGTGGATCTGCTCCGGCGTCAAGGTCGTGCTGGTGAAATTGGCGACCGCGCGCGCATAGGCTGCGGCGCCATCGGGCAGGCGCGCGATACCAGCGACGTCGCCCGTTTTCGGGTAGATCTCGGCCATGAACGCCTGCACCCGTTGGTAGGCCGGCAGGATGCGCGTGTCGACGATGGCGCTGGCGCGTGCAAGCGCAGCGGCGCGCGCGGCAGGCGTCAAATCGGCAATCATGCTGCTGCGCTGTTCGAACGATGTGATCAGCGGATTTTTGGCCGGTACTTGTTTCAGGAAGCTGTTCACCTGGTCCTGCGCGCGTTCGAGGATGAAGCGCGGCGGGATCAGGTTTTTGGCCGCGGCAGCGCGGGCGCGCACCAGCGCTTCGTCGATGCGCGGCGCGACCTGGTCGAGGCGCGCCAGGTAGCTGTCGACGTCTGCCGCATTGCGCAGCGGGTGGGTCGTGTTCATGAAATTGACCAGCCCGACGTGCACGCCGCTGAATTGCGAGAACACGAAGTTATGGTCCTCGAACGGCGCATTGGCGACGACGTTCTCCAGCGACCAGCGCATCACGGCCGCCGAGGTACGCTGGGTTTCGGTCAGCGGGCCGGCCATGTATTTGGCGAGCTGCGCCAGGCCATGCGTGGCGAGGGCGCGCATTTTATTCCGCTGCGCCTGCGTGATCGGCGTCAGCTGTCGGTCCAGTGCCGCCTGTTCGGCGCCGCTGAAGTATTGCGTGGACGTGGCCAGTTGAGGATTCAGGCGCACCCAGTCTGCGGCGAATTTGTCAGCCCATTTGTCGAAGGCGGCGTTGGGTTTGACGGATTGCGTGCTGGTGGCGGGGGCCGCCAGTGCCTGCAAAGGCAAGGTCGCCGTGGCGAGCATAACGGGAACAAACAGCGTGGCAATGGCGGCGCGCAGGGTGCGCTGGCGAATCAGGGTCATGGGTCTCGTTCTCGTGGAAGAAGGGGCACGCTCTGGATTGGCGTGCTGGTGGGCAATTTATCACGAAGCGAAACGGCGCTGTGGCCTGAATCACCCTTATTGCATGGGCAGTCGCGCAGCGCCCGTGGGACGTAGCGAAGCGCTCAGGCGTGCGTATCGATTTGCGCGCCCATTGTTCCCGTGACGCGCTGGTCATTCTTGCTCGCCTTGGACTCAGCGGCTTCTGCAGCCTTCTTCGCCGCTTTTTGCGCCTCGGCGTTCATCAATTGCTCGATCTGCATTTGACAGGCCCGGATTGCCAGTTCCAGCAGCTCGAGGCGCTCTTTTGCGCCGGGCGAGGTGTCGTGCGAAGCCTCCTTGAGCTGCTTGATCAAACCCGTCATTTTTTTCTGCAGCGCTTCCAGTTCGGTGCGGCTGCCGGCTGCCGTGTCGTTACTTGCGGCACCGGCCGCCGCGGTCCCCTTGAGTGAAACATGGATGGATGTCATTGCTCGCCGTGGTGTACCACGATAATGGAATTGAAAAGGTGCCAGGCCGCCTTGTTTGCTGAGCGGCGCCGTCGGACCTACCAACGGTAATCATGCCTTGATACCATATTTCAAAACAGAAAGCCATTCAAGGCGAATTTTTGTTTCGCAATCACCACGGCGTTACCTATTGGAATGGTGCGCAGCGTCGCCAAGGAAATCGAACAGCGTCAGCGCTACGACTTTGGTCGCACGCCGCAAATCTTCCAGCGCCAGCTTTTCATCGCCCTTCTTTGCATTCGACTCCGGCACCGTGCGCGGCCCGGCGCCGTACAGCACCGCCGGGATCCCGTGCTCGCCGTACAGGCGCGCGTCGGCATACAGTGGCGTGCCCTGGGCGGGAATCGTTTCGCCGAGGATGCCCAGGCCATTCGCCTGAAGGCTGGCCACCAGTTGTTCGGAGCCCGGCAATGGCCGCAGCGCATGCGACAGCAGCAGGCGTTTGATCTCGATGCGGATGCCGTCGACACCCGCCACCGCAGCCTCGATCAGCTGGCGCACCTGTGCTTCCACCGCCACCGGATCTTCCTCGGGAATCATGCGCCGGTCCATTTTAAGCACCACCTTGCCGGGCACCACATTGGTATTCGTGCCGCCATCGATGCGGCCCACCAGCATGGTCGGCGAGTCGATGCCCGCTACCTGCGACTTGATCTTTTTGAGATCCGGCAGCTGGCCGTAAATGGCATTGAGGATGCGCGTGGCCGCCTGCAGTGCGTCGTGCCCCGTCTCCGGCATCGCGCCGTGGCCGGATTTGCCGTGCACGGTGATTTCGAATTGCAGGCAGGCGTTGTGGGCGGTGACGATGTTGTAGCTGAAGCCGGCGGCAATCACGAAATCCGGCTTGGTCAGCTGTTGCTCCAGCAGCCAGCCCGGCCCCAGCAATCCGCCGAATTCTTCGTCGTACGTGAAGTGCAGCTCGACGCCGCCGTGCAAGGGCACACCCAGCGCTTCCAGCGCACGCACTGCGAAAATGTAGGTGGCGAAGTCGCCCTTCGAGACCGCCGTGGCGCGGCCGTACATAAAACCGTCTTCGATGACGGCGCCGTACGGCGGCCTGGTCCAGCCTTCGCCGGGCGGCACCACGTCGCCGTGGGCGTTCAGCGCAATGGTCGGGCCGCCGTCGCCATACGGTCGCCTGATGATCAGATTGGTGATGCTCTGCATGCCGTACTCAAACACTTGCTGCGCTGGCACGGCGTGCTTTTCCGCGCTCCAGCCGAACGCCGTGACCATGTCGGCGACGGCATCTGCGTGCGGTGCGTTGTTGCCGGGCGGCGTATCGGTCGGGATGCGCACCACGCCTTGCAGGAAGGCGACTTCCTCGTCAAAGTGGACGTCGATCCAGTCGGCCAGTTGCTGTTGAATGGGTGTCATTGCTTCGCTCCCGCGTTGTACCAGGCGCCGATTTGCGCGCGCTCGGCGTCCGTCATCCCGGTCAGGTTCGCCAGCGGCATCGCCTTCAGTTGTACCGCCTGTTGATAGATCTTTGCGGCGTGCTGCACGATCTGCGCGTCGGTGCTCAGTGCCATGCCGAGCGGCGCGGCAGTGAAGCCGGCCTGGGTCGGATGGTCGGCGTGGCACGCCACGCAGCGGGCGTCGATGATGGCCTTGACCTGCGCAAACTGCGCCTTTGCGTTGGCCACCGCCGGACCGGCCACCGGCGCCGGCGGCGCAATCGCCACGGCCACGCCGACCAGCAGCGCCAGCCCCAGCGCCGGATACTGAAATGCGATGCGGCCGCGATGTTTCAGGTTGAAGAAGTGGCGAATCAGGACGCCGGCCAGCATGATCCCGGCCAGCACCGCCCAGGCGTGCTCGTGGCGGTAGGTCATCGCGTAGTGGTTGCTGATCATGATGAACAGCACCGGCAACGTAAAATAATTATTGTGGACGCTGCGCTGCTTGGCTTTCAGGCCGTGGATCGGATCCGGCTTCTGGCCGGCCAGCATGGCATTGACCATCTTGCGCTGGCCGGGAATGATCAGCATCAGCACGTTCGCCACCATCATCGTGCCGATCATGGCGCCGACGTGGATGTAGGCCGCGCGGCCGCTCAGGAAGTGGCTCAGCACGTAGGCGCTGCCGACCAGGAAGGCGAACATCACGGCGCCGAACGCCAGATCGTGCTGGCCCAGTTTCGAGCGGCACAGCAAATCGTAGACGGTCCAGCCAACGACCAGACTGCCCAGACCCAATCCGATTGCCTGCAGGCTGGACAGGTCGGCCACGCTGCGGTCGACCATCATGGCCTGCGCATTGAAGTAGTAGACGATGGTCAGCAGCGCGAAGCCGGACAGCCAGGTCGAATACGCCTCCCATTTGAACCAGTGCAGCTCCTTCGGCAGTTCAGCCGGGGCGACAAGATACTTTTGCGGATTGTAAAAGCCGCCGCCGTGCACCGCCCACAGCTCGCCCGACACGCCCTTCTTCGCCAGCTCGGAGCCGGGCGCGGGCGGACGGATATTGTTGTCCAGCCAGACGAAATAGAAGGAAGCGCCGATCCAGGCGATGCCGGTGATCACATGCAGCCAGCGCACCAGCAAATTGAGCCATTCGAGGCTATATGGGACCAGGTGTCCGAGCACATCCATGCGGGAATTCCTTGCGGGGTGAATCGATCAGAATAAGCTGGTTTAATTTCGACAACATGAAAAATCAAGTATATTCAACATACTGTAAAACGCATAACATAAAAACATGGCCGCCCTGCCCCAGCACCTCGACATCCACCTGATCCGCATCCTGTATCTGCTGCTGGTGGAAAAGAACGTCTCGCGCGTGGCCATGAAACTCAACCAGCCGCAGCCGTCGATATCGGCGTCGCTGCGCAAGCTGCGCGAGTTGACCGGCGATCCGCTGCTGGTGCGCGGCGCGCGCGGCATGGTGCCGACCCAGCATGGCGAGAGTTTGCTGCTGCCAGCCAAGCGCATCCTCGACGAAACCGAGAGCCTGTTCGCAAAAAAAACCGAATTCGTGCCGCAGGAAGCCACGCGCACCTTCCATATTGCCGCACCTGACTACCTGGACAGCCAGTTTCTGCCGAATGTTGTCGCCGCGCTACGCCGCGGCTCGCCCAACAGCCGCGTGGTGATCCACAGCCTGGGCGCGGGCATGGACTATTTGCGCATGCTCTCCGATGGCGACGTCGACCTGGTCATCGCCAACTGGGACGAGCCACCGGCCCACCTGCACATCTCGAAACTGTTCGAGGACCCGATCGTCTGCACCATGCGCGCTGACAGCCCGTATGCGAAGCGCACGGCGGTCGATGCGATGACAGTCGACGACTATCTGAGCCTGCCGCACGTGGCGCCGTCGCAGATCCTGCCCGGCTACCAGGGCGTGATCGACGCCTTCCTCGAACGCCAGGGCATGCAGCGAAAAATTGCGGTGGAGTCGCCCTATTTTGGCCTGATCCCTTATATGCTGACGCAGACCGACCTGGTGCTCACCACCGGGCGCCAGTTCATGCGGTTTTATGAAAAGACGCTGCCGTTGAAAACGTTCGCGCTGCCGATCAAATTTCCGCCGATGCGCTTCTACCAGTTGTGGCACGAGCGCGTGCACCAGTCGCCCGAACACAAATGGCTGCGCGACCATGTGACGGCGGCGGCGCGCGCACTCGTGCAAAAATAACGCACCTCACTCCCTCCTTCGACCATGACCACTCTGTCCGACCTGAACGCCTGCGATCCGCTGATTTTCGTTGCCACCCTGCGCGGTATGTATGAGCATTCGCCGTGGATTCCGGCCGCCGCCGCCGCGCTGCGCCCGTTCACCAGCATCGCGGCCTTGAAACAGGCCTTGCAGGCGGCCGTGTACGCGGGCGGCGAAGACCAGCAACTGGCGCTGCTGCGCGCCCACCCTGAACTGGCGGGCAAGGCGGCGATTGCCGGCGAACTGACCGCGGAGTCCACCTGCGAGCAGGCGGCGTCGGGCCTGAACCTGTGCAGCGCAGAAGAATATGCGCAGCTGCATGCGTTAAATAGCGCGTACAACGCCAGATTCGGCTTCCCCTTCATCCTCGCGGTGAAGGGGCCGACCGGTGCGGGCCTGACCCGTCAGGCCATCATCGAGACCTTTGCGCGGCGCCTGAAAAACCAGCGCGGCGATGAACTGGCCGAAGCCCTGCGCCAGGTGCACCGCATCGCCGAAATCCGCCTCAACGATTTACTCAATGTGCGTCTCGCGTTCGGCCCGGCCATCATGGACTGGGCTGAGACGATTGCCGGCTGGAGCGATGCCGCCGACAACCTCACCTGCGCTTATATGACGCCGGCGCACGTGCGCACGGCGCAGCAGCTGCGTGACTGGATGGAGAACGCCGGCATGGTTGCCCACATCGACGCAGTCGGCAATGTCGTGGGCCGCTACGCCGCTGCGGATCCCGCCGCCAAAACGCTGATCACCGGCTCGCACTACGACACGGTGCGCGACGGCGGCAAATACGACGGCCGCCTCGGCATCCTGTTGCCGCTGGCCATCGTGCGGTTTTTACATGGCCGCGGCGAACGCCTGCCATACCACCTGGAAGTGGTCGGCTTCGCGGAAGAAGAAGGCGTGCGTTTTCGCAGCACCTTCCTGGGCAGTAATGCGCTGACCGGACGCTTCGATTTGACGCAGCTGGACCAGGTCGATGCCGATGGCGTGGCGATGCGCGACGCGCTGGCCGGCGCCGGCCATGACGTGGCCGCGATTGCCGCGATTGCGCGCGATCCAGCCACCTTGCTCGGCTTTGTCGAAGTGCATATCGAGCAGGGGCCGGTGCTGCTCGAACGCGGCTTGCCGCTGGGCGTGGTGACGGCCATTGCCGGCAGTTCGCGCTTCCTGGTGGCGCTGACCGGACTGGCCAGCCACGCGGGCACCACGCCCATGTCGATGCGCAAGGACGCCGCCGCCGCTGCGGCCGAGATCGTGCTGCTGGTGGAAGCGCGTTGCAGCGGGCGCGGCGCGCTGGTCGGCACGGTCGGACAGTTGCAGGTACCGAACGGGTCGGTGAACGTGATTCCCGGCGCGTGCCACCTGTCGCTCGATATCCGGGCGGCTGACGATGTGGCGCGGCTCGAAGCGGTGGCCGATATCCTGGCCGGGCTGGACGCGATCTGCGCGCGGCGTCAGGTTGAGGCCGCGGTGCAGAAGGTCGTGGAAGCGTCGGCCGCGCCGTGTGCGCCGCGGTTGATGGCGCAGTTGGGCGATGCGGTGGAACGTGCCGGCTTGCCGAGTTATGAACTGCTGTCGGGGGCCGGACATGATGCGATGGCGATGTCGGCGATCACCGACGTGGCCATGTTGTTTACGCGCTGTGGGAATGGGGGGATCAGCCATAACCGGCTGGAAACCATGACGGCCGATGATGCGGATATTGCGGCGGTGGTGTTGCTGGATTTTTTTCGTGGGCTACGCTAGTTCGCTTCTGATCAAAGGTGGTATAGGTCCCGGCCTGCGCCGGGATGACGATTTTAAAGCCGCTAGCCGAAAGACCGTCATCCCGGCGAAGGCCGGGACCCATAACCCGCAACCGAAGGCGCGGATCACGCACTGCCGAGACGATTACGGGGTCAACACCACCTTCCTGCAATCATCCTCCTTCTTGTCAAACATCTTGTACCCCTCCGCCGCCTGACTCAAATTCATCCGGTGCGAAATGATCGCATTCGGGTGCAGACGACCTTCCTCGATCGCCTTCAACAACTCCGGCATGAACTTCTGCACGTGCGTCTGCCCGGTTTTAAAGCCGATCCCCTTCTCGAACACGTCGCCGAACAGGAAGCCGTGAATGAACCCGGCATACACGCCCGGCACGCTGATGATGCCGCCCCGACGGCACGCCGCGATACACTGGCGCAGGGCCTTGCCGCTCGAGCCTTCCAGTTTCAGGTTGGCCATCACGGTTTCCAGTGCGCTGCCCTTGGCTTCAAAACCCACCGCATCGACCACACCGTCGACGCCACGCCCATCGGTCGCTTCCAGGATCACTTCAGCCGCATCGACGTCGTCGAAATTAATCGGAATCACGCCATACGTTTCGCGCGCAAAATCGAGGCGGTACTTGTGGTGGTCGACCATGAAAATGGTCTCGACGCCCAGCATGCGGGCCGACGCGGCCGCCATCTGGCCGACCGGACCGGCGCCAAAGATGGCCAGCGAGCCACCGCGCTTGACCTCGGTATTCACAACCGCCTGGTAACCGGTCGGCAGAATATCGCTGAGGAACAGCACCTGTTCGTCGGCCAGCCTGGTCGGAATCTTGATCGGGCCGACGTTCGCTTTCGGCACCCGCACGTACTCGGCCTGCCCGCCCGGCACGCCGCCGTACATGTGCGAAAAGCCGAACAGCGCCGCGCCCGAGCGCAGGCTTTTCTTGTTCATGATGGTGCCGCGGTCGGGATTGGTGGTTTCGCACGACGAAAACAGCTGCATGTCGCAAAAAAAGCAGGTGCCACAGGCGATTACGAAGGGCACCACCACGCGGTCACCCTTGGCAAGATTGGTGACGCCGGCGCCGGTTTCGACCACTTCGCCCATGAACTCGTGGCCAAGGATGTCGCCACTTTTCATGGCCGGGATTTTACCGCGGTACATGTGCAAATCCGAACCGCAGATGGCCGTGGCCGTCACGCGCAGGATGATGTCGTCGTCCTGCTGGAGGATCGGGTCGGGGACGTTATCGACGCGAACGTCGTGGCTGCCGTGGTAAGTCAATGCGCGCATTCTTGCTCCTGAAAGGATGTGAGAGACCAGGCCGATGCATACGAGGCGCATGGGACTGGACAGGTGACTCACAGGCTAACAAGCTACCAACAGTGCACGTATAAGAAAATACTACCTGTTCTTGTAGGAGAAACGCCAAGCAAAACACAACTATTTAACGGCGGAAACAACTTTCGCGCGCTCCAGCATGGCCAGCAGCAGCACATTGCAACCGGCTTCGAGGTGGTCCGCGCGTGCATCTTCGATTTCATTGTGGCTGATGCCATCCTTGCATGGCACGAAGATCATCCCGGACGGCGCCAGGCGCGCCGCGTAGATGGCATCGTGGCCGGCGCCGGAGACGACGTCCATCGTCGAGTAACCAAGTTCGGCAGTTGCAGCGCGCACTGCGTCCACGCAGTCGGGGTGGAACGGGCAAGGCGGGTAGTAGGACACCCGGTCGATCGCAATCGACAGGCCCGAATCCTGGCTGGTCTTGTCGATGAAGGCCAGCATTTCCTCGTGCATGGTGTTGAGCAGTGCGTCGTTCACATTGCGCAGGTCGATGGAGAATTTGACTTCGCCCGGAATCACATTGCGGCTGTTCGGGAACACGCTGACCATGCCGACGGTGCCGCGCCCGTACGGCGGATAGCGGTTCGCGATGGCCACCACTTCCTGCATGATGACAGTAGCCACCTGCAAGGCATCCTTGCGCAGGCCCATCGGCGTCGGCCCTGCATGCGCCTCCATGCCGGTGACCACGCAGTCGTACCACGACAAGCCCATTACCGCCGGCACCACGCCGATGACCTTGTCCGCGTCTTCCAGCACGGGACCCTGCTCGATGTGGGTTTCGAAGTAGGCGCCGATGGGATGCTCGCCCGGCACCTGCGAGCCCAGATAGCCGATCCGTTCCAGCTCGCTCTTGACGGTGCAGCCCTCGGTGTCTTTCGCTGCATACGCGGTTTCCAGGCTGAAGGCGCCGCAGAATACGCCCGAACCCATCATCACCGGCACGAAGCGCGAACCTTCTTCATTGGTCCAGAACGCGACTTCGATGGGCGCCTCGGTCTGGATGTTGTGGTCGTTGAGCGTGCGCACCACTTCCAGGCCGGCCAGCACGCCGTAGTTGCCGTCGAATTTGCCGCCGGTCGGCTGGGTGTCGATATGGCTGCCGGTGACGATCGGTGCCAGCGCCGGGTTGCTGCCTTCGCGGCGCATGAAGACGTTGCCGATCTGGTCGACGGTAATCGCGAGACCCGCATCCCTGCCCCATTGCACCACCAGGTCACGGCCCTGGCGATCCAGATCGGTCAGGGCCAGACGCTTGACGCCGCCCTTCGGCGTGGCGCCGATCTGCGCCAGTTCCATCAGCGCGTTCCACAGGCGCTCGCCCTTGATGCGTACCTTGTTCATGCTGCCTCCTTGTGGCCAGTGGAAGTGAAGGCGGGCCGGTCGATATGGCGGCCCGCCCCTGCCTCGGCGCGCAGGTCGCCGTTGTCGTACACGACTTTGCCGGCGGCCACCGTGTAGCTCGGGATACCCTTCACGGTGCGGCCCTCGAACACATTGAAGCCGCCTTTCGAATGCTGCGTCGCCGCGGACAGGGTCTTGGTTCCTGCCGGGTCCCAGACCACGATGTCGGCGTCCGCGCCCACTGCGATCAGGCCCTTGCGCGGATACATATTGAAAATTTGCGCAGCGTTGGTCGAGGTAACCTTGACGAATTCGGACGGCGTCAGCAGACCCGTATTGACGCCCGCATCCCAGATCACCGCCATGCGTTCTTCAACGCCGCCGCAGCCGTTCGGGATGCGCGTGAAATCGTTTTCTCCCATGCTTTTCTGGTCGGCGCAGAAGGTGCAGTGGTCGGTGGCGGTCGTGTGCAGGTTACCCGCCTGCAGGCCATGCCACAGCGCCGCCTGGTGGTGCTTGCTGCGAAACGGTGGGCTCATCACGTGCGCACGCGCATAGGCGGGATCGGGATTGGTGTAGACGCTGTCGTCGATGACGAGGTGGCCGGCCAGCGCTTCGCCGTAGACGCGCTGGCCCTTGGCGCGCGCGCGCGCAATCGCATCGAGCGATTCTTCGCACGAGACGTGAACGATGTAGACCGGGGTGCCCAGCACGTTGGCAATCGCAATCGCACGATTCGCCGCTTCCGCCTCCACTTCGGGCGGGCGCGACATCGGGTGCGCTTGCGCACCGGTGATCCCGCGCGCCAGCAAATCCTTCTGCAACTGGAATACCAGCTCGCCGTTTTCCGCGTGCACGGTGGGAATTGCGCCCAGTTCGAGCGACCGTTTAAAACTGTGCACCAGCGTTTCATCATCGGCCATGATGGCGTTTTTATAGGCCATGAAGTGCTTGAAACTGTTCACGCCGTGGTCGCGCACCAGCGTGCCCATGTCCGCGTGCACCTGGTCGCTCCACCACGTGACGGCCACGTGGAAGGTGTAGTCGCCGGCCGATTTGGCGGCCCAGCCGCGCCAGGTGTGGTAGGCCTCGAGCAGCGACTGCTGCGGTGCCGGAATCACGAAATCCATGATGGTGGTGGTGCCGCCGGCCAGCCCCGCCGCGGTGCCGGTAAAGAAATCGTCGGACGTGACGGTGCCCATGAACGGCAGCTGCATGTGGGTGTGGGTGTCGATCCCGCCCGGCATCACGTACTGGCCGGTCGCATCGATGATGATGGCGTGCGGCGGCGCTTCCAGGTTCTCGCCGACCGCAATGATCTTGTCGCCAAAGCACATCACATCGGCGCGGAAGGCGCGGTCGGCGTTCACCACGGTGCCGCCTTTGATAAGGGTAGTCATGGTCGTTCTCCTGTCAGATGGGCGGTACGCAGCGCGGGCAGGGGTTTCCCTTTCATCATGGCGCCGTACACCAGCGCCGAGATGAGTACGCCGACGAACCAGGCATAGGTATAAATGGTCTTGAAGGTGGCGCCGATGTCCCCGAACGAGGCAGGAAAGGCGGCGTTCAGGAAGCCGGGAATGTTCGGCGCCACGCCGACGATGAAGGCGACGACGGCGGCCATGTTCCACCCGCTCCCGTACGAATAGGCGCCGTTGTCGACGTACAGCTGGTCGACCTGCAACTCGGTCTTGCGGATGAAATAGTAGTCGATGATCAGGATGCCGGCGATGGGGCCGAGCAGCGCCGAATAGCCGGTCAGCCAGGTAAAAATATAACCCTGCGTGGTTTCCAGCACTTTCCACGGCATCATCACCAGCGCGATGCCGGCCGTGAGGTAGCCGCCGGTACGGTAGCTGATGGTGCGCGGCGCCAGCGCAGAAAAATCGTAGGCCGGACCGACCAGGTTGGCGGCCAGGTTCACGCTGACGGTATCGATCAGCAGGATCACCAGCGCCACCAGCACCAGCGCGCCCTGCATGCGGCTGGCCAGGTCGACCGGGTCCCAGATCGCCTTGCCATACAGGACCACGGTGGCCGAGGTGACGATGACGGCCAGCGCGGCCAGCAAACCCATCGGTAGCGGCAGGCCGATGGTCTGGCCGATGATCTGGTCTTTCTGGGTTTTCGCGAACCGCGTGAAATCAGGGATGTTCAGCGCCAGCGTGGCCCAGAAGCCGACCATGGCGGTCAGCGATGGCCAGAAGGTGGCCCAGAACTGACCGGCTTTTTTGCCACCGGCGACAAATTGCGAGGGCTGGTCGAGCAGGTTGCCGAAGCCGCCGGCCCGGTTATGCACCCACGCCAGCAGCAGGAAGCAGATCACGATTTTCAAAGGCGCGGTCCACGTTTCCAGCCTGCGGATCGACTCCATGCCGTGCACGATGTAGTACAGCTGGATGGCCCAGAACGCGAGAAAGCAGACAAGTTGACCGGCGTTGATGCCGAGACCTCGAATGGCCTCGCCACCGATCGGCTGGCCCATCAGCACGCCCAGCAGCGTGTAGATCATGCTACCGCCGAACCAGGTCTGGATGCCGTACCAGCCGCAGGCGACGATCGCCCGCATCAGGGCCGGCAGTTTCGCGCCGCTGGTGCCGAACGAGGCGCGCGCCAGCACCGCGTACGGAATGCCGTATTTGGTGCCGGCGTGGCCGATCAGCAGCATCGGCACCAGCACGATGGCGTTGGCCAGGAACACGGTGAAGATGGCCTGGTAGCCGGACATGCCGGATTCAATCAGGCTGCTTGATAAGGTGTAGGCCGGGATGCACATGACCATGCCGACCCATAGCGCGGCGAAGTGGTACCAGCGCCAGGTACGCTGGGCGGGCGTGGTGGGCGCCAGATCGGGGTTCCAGAGGTGTGTGCTGGTTTGCAGGTCTGTGGTCAAGATCGTGACTCCGTCGTTTGGCAAAGGGGACGTACTATGACACTGGAAAAAATCGACACATTTAACGGATATGAGAGTAACAGGGAAGCAAGCATTGCGGTCACCCCGCCAGCTTCTCTTCCAGCACCGCATGCGGATTGCGCCGGTCCTGCGTCCAGTTCATGAACGGCTTGCCGGTCTGCTGCGGCACCATGGTGATGCACGCCTCCACCGGACAGGTGATTTCACACAGATTACACCCCACGCACTCTGCATCGATCACCTCGTAGGTGCGCACCCCCGCTTCGCCGATCAGCTGGGCAATCGACTGGTGCGACGTGTCTTCGCACGCCACGTAGCACTTGCCGCACTTGATGCACTTCTCCTGGTCGATGTGGGCAATGACCTGGTAGTTCATGTCCAGGTATTTCCAGTCGGTGGTATTCGGCACCGCCTTACCAGAAAACGCGGCGATGTTGGCGTAGCCCTTCTCGTCCATCCAGCGCGACAGGCCATCCTTCATCTCTTCGACGATGCGAAAGCCATGCAGCATGGCGGCCGTGCAGACCTGCACCGAGCCCGCGCCGAGCGCGATGAATTCAGCCGCATCGCGCCAGTTGCCAATGCCGCCGATGCCGGAAATCGGCAGGCCGCGCGTGAGCGGGTCGCGCGCAATCTCGGCCACCATGTTCAGCGCGATCGGCTTGACGGCCGAACCGCAATAGCCGCCGTGGGTGCTGGCGTTGCCGACGATCGGAAACGCGATCATGCGGTCGAGGTCGAGGTGGGTGATCGAGTTGATGGTGTTGATCAGCGAGACCGCGTCCGCCCCGCCGGCCAGTGCCGCCCGCGCCGGTGCGCGCACGTCGGTAATGTTGGGTGTGAGTTTCACGATGACGGGCAGGCGCGTATGCTTCTTGCACCAGGCGGTCACCATTTGCACGTATTCCGGCACCTGGCCCACCGCCGCGCCCATGCCGCGTTCCGGCATGCCGTGCGGGCAGCCGAAATTGAGCTCGATGCCGTCGGCGCCGGTGGCTTCCACTTGCGGCAAAATCGCCGCCCACAGCGCTTCTTCGCAGGGCAGCATCAGCGAGACGATCATGGCGCGGTCGGGCCAGTCCTTTTTCACCTGGGTGATTTCGCGCAGGTTGATGTCCAGGCTGCGGTCGGTAATCAGCTCGATGTTATTAAAGCCGATCACTTCGCGGTTCTTGCCGTAGTGGGCCGAGTAGCGCGAGGACACATTCACCGCGGCCGGGTCTTCGCCCAGCGTTTTCCACACCACGCCGCCCCACCCGGCTTCGAAGGCGCGCACGACGTTGTAGGCCTTGTCGGTGGGCGGCGCGGACGCCAGCCAGAAGGGATTGGGCGACTTGATGCCGCAAAAGTTGATGCTCAGGTCGGCCATGCTGCCCCCGTTTTGAATTGGATATCTTGATGGATGGCGTGTGCGGCCAGTTTGCCGTGCTGGACCGCCTGCACCGTCAGGTCCTGGCCCGGTGCCACGCAATCGCCGCCCGCGTAAATGCCTGCCACGCTGGTGCGGAAATGGTCGTCGACGGCGATCTTGTCGCCCTGGCGCGCGATGGCGCCGGCCAGGTCGTCGGACAGGCTGACCGCTTCCATGCTCTGGCCGATGGCCTTGAAAACGGCATCGGCGGCGATGTCGATGGTCGCGCCGGTACCGGCCAGGCGCGTCCCTTTGAGCGCCGTCTCTTCGAAGCGCATGCCCATCACGCGGCCGGTGTCGGTCAACAACACCTCGAGCGGCGCGGCCCAGGTGCGGATGCGCACGAAATTGGCTTTGGCGATAGCGATCTCGTGGTGGGTGGCGCTCATCGCGTCGAGTCCGCGCCGGTACACCAGCGTGACGTCTTCAGCGCCCATGTGCTTGATCTGCACCGCCATGTCGATGGCGGTATTACCGGCGCCAATGACGATGGCGCGGCGCGGGACCGGCAGGCAAGCCAGGTCCTGCGCCTGGCGCAGCGTGGCGATGTAGTCGATGGCGGACATCAGGCCCGGTGCGTGTTCGCCGGTGAGGCCGAGCTGGCGGCTGGCAGTCAGGCCAATGCCGAGAAACACCGCGTCATACCGGACATGCAAATCCTGCAGGTGCAGGTTGACGCCCAGGGCATAGCCGGTGCGTACTTCAATGCCGCCGATCTCCAGCAGGAACGCCACCTCTTCCTGCGCGACATCGCCCGGCAGCTTGTATTTGGCGATGCCGTATTCGTTCAGGCCACCGGCCTTGGCGTTCGCTTCAAACACGATAACGTCGTTGCCCAGCATGGCCAGGCGGTGCGCACAGGACAGGCCGGCCGGACCCGCGCCGACCACCGCGATGGTTTTGCCGGTAGCGGGTGCGCGTTCGAACGGATGCTGATTGAAGGTGGCGTGATCGATGGCGTGGCGCTGCAGCAGGCCGATTTTGACGGGCTGGTGTTCCTCCATGTGGTTGCGCACGCAGGCATCTTCGCACAGGATTTCGGTCGGGCAGACGCGTGAACAGGCGCCGCCAAAAATATTCTGTTTGAGGATGTTGTGGGCGGCGCCGTTGAGGTTGCCGTCGTGGATATTGCGGATGAAGCTGGCGACGTCGATGCCGGTCGGGCAGGCGTGCATGCAGGGCGCGTCGTAACAATACAGGCAGCGCGCCGCTTCGATGGCGGCCTGGCGGCTGGTGAGCGCCGGCGCCAGGTCGGTGAACTGCCGCGCCAGCGCTTCGCTGGCGCTGGTCGAAGGTGGCAGGTGCTTGAGTGACTCGATCATCTTGATCCTATCTAATTATATGGCGCCGCATCTATCACCACCGCACCAAAAACCGTCATCCCGGCGAAGGCCGGGACCCATACCACTTATGATCAGCGACGACACCAAGCGAAGGTGCTATAGGTTCCCGCCTGCGCGGGAATGACGGTCTCAAGTGAAACGATGAAATGACAATTCGGGAGGTTCTGCTTACTTCATCTGTGGGAATGCAAATTCCGCGCCAGCGCTTGCTGTATTTGGCCAGCGCTGCATCACCGCCTTGTGGCGCGTATAAAACCGGATCCCTTCCGGCCCGTACGCGTGATGGTCGCCGAACAAACTCTTCTTCCATCCGCCAAAACTGTTGAACGCCATCGGCACCGGCAGCGGCACATTCACCCCCACCATCCCCACCTGCACCAGCCGCACGAATTCGCGCGCAACGCCGCCGTCACGGGTGTAAATCGCCACGCCATTGCCATATTCATTCGCGTTGATCAGTTCCAGAGCCGAACCCACGTCCGGCAAGCGCACCATGCACAGTACCGGCCCGAAGATCTCTTCCTTGTAGATGCTCATCGATGGCAGCACCTGGTCGAACAGCGTGCCGCCGACAAAGAAGCCGTTTTCGCGCCCGGCCACCTTGAAATTGCGGCCATCGACCAGCAACTCGGCGCCCGCCTCGACACCCTCGCCGATCAGCCTTTCGATGCGCTGCTTCGCGGCCGAGGAAACGACCGGCCCCATTTCCGCACCAGCAGCCATGCCGTCGTCCACCTTCAGTGCAGCGGTGCGACTTTTCAGTGCGGTGGCCAGCTTGTCGCCGGCGTCGCCAATCGCCACCACCACCGAGATGGCCATGCAGCGCTCCCCCGCCGAACCGAACGCCGCACCCATCAAGGCATCGACCGCCATCTCCATGTCGGCATCCGGCATGACCACCATGTGGTTCTTGGCGCCGCCCAGCGCCTGCACGCGCTTGCCGGCAGCGCTGCCGCGCGCGTAGATGTATTCGGCAATCGGGGTCGAGCCGACAAAGCTGATCGCCTGCACATCCGGGTTGTCCAGCAACGCGTCGACGGTGATTTTGTCGCCCTGGATGACGTTGAAGACGCCGTCCGGCAAACCGGCCTGCTTGAGCAATTTGGCGTGCAGCAGCGAGGCCGACGGATCCCGCTCGGACGGTTTCAGGATGAAGGTGTTGCCGCATGCGAGCGCGACCGGGAACATCCACATCGGCACCATCACGGGAAAATTGAATGGCGTGATGCCGGCCACGACGCCGAGCGGCTGGCGCATCGACCAGGCGTCGATGCCGCGCGCGATCTGGTCGGTGAATTCGCCCTTGAGCAGGTGCGGAATGCCGACCGCAAATTCAACCACTTCAATGCCGCGTGCCACTTCGCCCTGGGCATCGCTGAAGGTCTTGCCGTGTTCGCGCGTGAGCATGGCCGCAAACGCATCGGTGTGCTCCTGGCACAGCTGCAGGTATTTGAAGAGCACGCGCGCGCGCGCCAGCGGCGGGGTGTTCGACCAGGCCGGGAACGCGGCCAGCGCGGCGGCGACGGCGGCATTCACTTCTTCGCTGGTGCCCAGCGCGACCTGCGCACAAGGTTCGCCCACGGCCGGATTGAAGACATCGGCAACGCGGCCGCTGGTACTGGCGACGACAGCGCCGTCGATGAAATGGCTGATGGTTTCCATAGTTTCAATCCAGGTTGTGAAGGACAGTGGCGAGCTTGCCGAACAATTCGTCGATATGCGCTTTTTCCAGCACCAGCGGCGGCGACAGCGCGATGATGTCGCCGGTGGTGCGGATCAGCACGCCATCGGCAAACGCCTTCTTGAACGCGGTGAAGGCGCGCAAGCCAGGCTTGCCAGCGATGGGCGCCAGCTCAATGCCGGCGATCAGGCCGATGGTGCGGATGTCGATCACGTGCGGCAGGCCTTTGAGCGAGTGCACCGCGTCTTCCCAATACTGCTGCATGGAGGCAGCATGCGCCAGGATGTCCTGTTCCGCAAACACGTCCAGCGTGGCCAGCGCCGCTGCGCACGCGAGCGGATGGCCGGAATAGGTGTAGCCGTGGAATAGCTCGATGCCGGACGGGGCGTCCATGAAGGTGTCGTGGATGAAGGCCTTGGAGAACACGGCGCCCATCGGGACCATGCCGTTGGTGAGGCCCTTGGCGGTCGTCATCAGGTCCGGCTCGACCTCGAAATAGTCGGCGGCAAACGGCGTGGTGAGGCGCCCGAAGCCGGTGATGACTTCGTCGAAAATGAGCAGGATGCCGTGCTTGGTGCACAGTTCGCGCAGGCGCTTCAGGTAGCCCTTGGGCGGGATCAGCACGCCGGTGGAGCCGGCCACCGGCTCGACGATGACGGCGGCAATGGTCGACGCATCGTGCAGCGCGACGATGCGTTCGAGTTCGTCGGCCAGGTTCATGCCGTGTTCCGGTTCGCCGCGCGTGTAGGCGTTGCGTTCGAGGTTGTGGGTGTGCGGCAGGTGGTCGACGCCTGGCAGCAGCGGGCCGAACTGTTTGCGGTTGGGGCCGATGCCACCGACCGACAGGCCACCAAAACCCACGCCGTGGTAGCCACGCTCGCGCCCGATCAGACGCGTGCGGCTGCCTTCGCCGCGCATGCGGTGATAAGACAGCGCCATCTTGAGCGCCGTGTCCACCGCTTCCGAGCCGGAGTTCGTATAGAACACATGGCCGAACTTATGGTTCGTGTACGTCATCAAACGTTCGGCCAGGTCGAACGCGGCCGGGTGGCCCATCTGGAAGGTGGGCGCGAAATCGAGCTGGCCGACCATCTCGCGGATGGCAGCCACGATGCGTGGCTGGTTATGGCCGCACGGAACGCACCACAGGCCGGCGGCGCCGTCGAGGATGGCATTGCCATCGACATCCTTGTAGTACATGCCTTCGGCCGAGACCAGCAGGCGCGGGTTGGCCTTGAAGTCGCGGTTGTTCGTAAAGGGCATCCAGAATGAAGCCATGGAGGCGGGTCGGGACTGGTTCATGCAGTTTCTCCAGGAATTTTACGATGGCCAAAAAAATTTACCAGTTGGCAAAATGATGATGCAATAATAGTCAGCAGACAAGTAAGGGCACAGATACACGGGCAGCAAATACGACCAACCGTACTGGCAACCCGATCTGTACAGTTTTACATGAAGGAGCGGGCGGATGAAGGAAGCGGTAACGCACGACGTGGATGGCGACGCCCTCGCATGGCCGCAACTGACCATCGACCGCAGCAAACGCGGCAGCCTGGTCGACCAGATCGTGGCCAGCATCGCGCTGCTGGTCAATGGACGCGACTTGCGTGTCGGCACCAAGATGCCGTCGGTACGCCAATTTGCAAAGTGTAATGGTGTCAGCACCTTCACGGTGGTCGAATCCTACGACCGCCTGCTCAATCTTGGACTGCTGTCCTCGCGCCGGGGTTCCGGCTTTTTTGTGACGAGGAACGATGTCGTTGCGCCAACACAAGCGGCGCTGCAGCCGGGCCCGACCTCGATCGATGCCCTCGCCCCGGATTTGTACTCGGGCGTCTCCGATGCGCTGCCGGTCGGCGCCGGCTGGCTGCCGCCCGAGTGGTATGGCGAAACGACCATCCTCGACGCCGTGCGCCACGCGATGAAAATTCCGGCCAGCCGGCTGCGCGGCTACGGCCACCCGCTCGGCTTTCCCACGCTGCGCCAGCATCTTGCCGCCACCTTGTCCGAGGAGCTGTTCGCGTGCGAACCGGACCAGGTGCTGCTGACCCACGGCGCCACCCACGCCTTCGATCTGATCCTGCGCACGCTCACCAAACCGGGCGACACGGTGCTGGTGGAAGACCCCGGCTACAGCAATTTACTGTCGCTGATACGCCACCACGGCTGCATCGCGGTGGGCATCCCGCGCGGTGAACACGGCCTCGATTTCGACGCATTGATGCGCCAGGCCGCGGCGACGCACCCGAAACTCATGTTCGTCAACACGGTGCTGCAAAACCCGCTCGGCACCTCGCTGTCGCAGGCGCAGGCGCACCGCTTACTGGGCGTGGCCGAGCAGTTCGATTTCTGGCTGGTGGAAGACGATATCTACCGCGAGCTGGCCAGCCGCGGCGACGCTTCGCTGGCGGCGATGGATGGCTTGCGCCGCGTGATCCGCGTCGGCAGCTTTTCGAAGACGCTCTCGCCGGTACTGCGGGTCGGCTCGATCTGCGCGTCGAACACCCTGATTCCCGAACTCCTGCGCATCAAGATGCTGGCCGGCCTGACCACCTCCGAAATCAACGAACGCGCGGTGTTTCACGCGGTCTCGGCGCGGCCCTATAAACGCATGATAGAGCGACTGGTGGCGCAGCTCGACCAGGGCCGCGAGCGCACCATCGAACGGCTGGCGCAGGTGGGCATGACGCCAATCGCGCGCCCGCGCGGCGGCATGTTCGTCAGCGCGGGATGGAGCGCCCCCCCGACCGTGCAACGCAACGGCCGCGTCATCGCCGACCTGGCTTTGAAAGCCGGCATCCTGCTTGCGCCCAGCGAGTTCTTCATGCTGCGCCCACCCGAGTCGGTGTGGTTCCGTTTCAATGTCGCGTATGCCGCCGACACCCCGGCACTACTGGCGTTTTTGAAGGCAATCGATGACTGAACCCATCATCAGCAGCGCCGGCAGACGCAGGGTGCAGAACCGCGACCGGCTTGAAGCGGTCATCGTCCTGGAGGCCGTGCGCATCTTCGCCGAGTGCGGCTTCGAAGGCGCCTCGGTCGCGGTCATTGCCGAGAATGCCGGGCTTTCCAAGCAAAACCTGATGTACTACTTCCCCACCAAGCAGGTGCTGTACGAGCGCGTGCTGGACGACGTGCTGGACGACTGGCTCGAGCGCATGGCCGGCCTGAACGATCCCGGCCACGCACCACGCGACCTGCTGCGCGCCTACATCGGCGCCAAGCTGCGCTTTTCGCGCGAACAGCCGTGGGCGTCGCGCGTGTACGCGATGGAAGTCATTGGCGGCGCCCAGTTCTACGGCGAGCAGATCAAGGCACGCGTGGTCCCGCTGTTGCGGCGCGATATCGACACCTTCGAGCGCTGGATCGCCGAGGGCCGCATCGCCCCCGTGAATGCCACCCACCTGCTGTTCGCCATCTGGGCCATGACCCAATCGTATGCCGACTTCGCCGCGCAGATGGCGCTGGTGCTGGGCCGCACGCAGCTGACGGCGCAGGATTTCGAGGATGCGGAACAGCTGATTACGCGGATGGTGCTGGCGGCAGTCGAGGTGCCAGCAGTCGCCAACGTGGTAACGCAAAAGCCGCCATGACCACAGCTGAGATCCGCGCGGGTTTCCCATTCGCCCCCTGTTTCGCGCCGTTCGTCGCACGCTGCTGGCATCGAGCACCATGCATCACTACAGTGAAGTCATCGCCACCCCACTGGAGTCCACCATGAACCAATCACTCGAATCCCTGTCAAGCCTGCTCGACGACGTCTGGCACGCCCTGTGCCGCACCGTGCGCTACGCGGCGAACGCCATCGCGACCATGTCGTGGCCGGCGCTGCTGCTCACCGCCGTGCTGATGGCGTTTGCGATTTCGCTGGTGCCGCTGGCGCTCACGCTGTTCGTGCTGTTCATGCTGGTCAAGCTGGTGGTCGGCGGCCTGGTCATCAGCAAGCGCCGCAACCGCAACACCCCAACGGACTACAAGGACTGATATGCGCGCCAGCCAGTTGAACCGCACCCTGGATTTCATCCGGGATGCCTTGCGCGAAGCGTCGATTATCTGGTGGCGCTTCGTCGACTGGCTGGCCCTGGTCGAATGGCGGCAGCTGGGCATCATCTGGATACTGGCCATCGTCGCCATGGCCCCCTTCAACACGCCAGAGCCGGCCGTTTGGTTCGTGTTCATCTCGTTCGGCGTGAAGGTGCTGGCCGGCGGCAAGCACAAAGCCGAAGTCGAAGCGCGCCAGGCCGGCGTGAAAGTCAATGTCGCCAACCTGGAAAAGCAGCTGGCGCAGGCCCAGATGGCTGCCTTGCAGGCCCAGGTTGAACCGCACTTCCTGTTCAATACGCTGGCCCTGATCGGCCAGCTGATCGAGACCGACCCGCCCGAAGCTGCGCGCGTGCACGCCCACCTGATCGACTACCTGCGCGCCACCCTGCCCCAGCTGCGCGCGCGCGGCGGCGGCACGCTCGGCAAGCAGGCCGAGATGGCAAAGGCCTATCTGGCCATCATGCAGGCACGGATGAAGGAGCGCCTGCAGGTGAAATTCATCGTCCCGGTGTTCCTCGAAAGCGCGCCGTTCCCGCCGATGATGCTGCAAAGCCTGATCGAAAACGCCATCAAGCACGGCCTGGAGCCGAAGATCGCCGGCGGCACCATCACCGTGCGCGCCCAGGTGTTCGACGCGACGCTGCAGGTGGACGTGTGCGACGACGGCATCGGCATCAGGCTGCATGCACCCGACGGCGTGGGCCTGGCGAATATCCGCGAACGCCTTCAACTGCTGTACGGCAGTGCGGCCGAGCTGGTGATGGAGACGCCAGCCACCGGCGGCTGCTGCGCCTCGATCCGCTTGCCGTATTCGATGATGGAGGATCTGTGACGGTGAAAACGTGTACGGCCTTGATAGCCGACGATGAAACCCCGATGCGCGACCAGTTGAGCGCGCGTTTGCAGGCCGTATGGCCGGCGCTGGAGATCGTCGCGGAAGCGGCCAACGGCAACGACGCCGTCGCCCTGGCGCAGCAGCACCAACCCGACATCGTGTTCCTCGACATCCGCATGCCGGGCATGAGCGGCATTGCGGCGGCGCGCCATTTGTACAGCCGCTGCCATATCGTGTTCGTGACGGCCTACGACCAGTACGCGCTCGATGCATTCGAGCAGGGTGCGATGGATTATCTGCTCAAACCCGTCAGCGCCGAACGGCTTGAGCGCAGCTGCGAGCGCCTGCGCGCGCGCCTGGCCAGGCCGCCCCAGGATATCGGCGCGCAGCTGGCGCAACTGGCGCAGGCAATGCAGCAAGCGGTACCAAGCAAGCCGAATTACCTGCGCTGGATCCAGGCCCAGGTGGGCGGCAACCTGCGCATGGTGAGCACGCGCGAGGTGCTGTTTTTTCAATCGGATGAAAAGTACACGCGGGTGCAGACCGCCAGCGCGGAGCTGTTGATCCGCAAAACGCTCAAGGAGTTATCGGACGAACTCGATCCGGATGAATTCTGGCGCATCCACCGCTCGACGCTGGTGCGGGTCGATGCGATCGTCGAGGTGACGCGGGATCTGCGCGGGCGGCACATGCTGCGGCTGCGCGGGCACAAGGAGGAGCTGGAGGTGAGCCGGAATCACACACATTTGTTTCAGCAGATGTGAGCCGTGGACGGATCCAAGTCAGCATGGGCCCCGGCGTTCGCCGGGGTGACGGTTTTTGAACCTGTGGCCACGCAAGCTCAGTTCAAATCCCCGCCAGCAAACGCATTCGGTAACTGCTGCGCCGCGGTGGTCTCAAAAATATCCCCCTTCAAATTGGTCAGCACGACCGGCAAGTCGTTCCCACCCAACTCGATGATCACCTGCCGGCACGCACCGCACGGCGCAATCGGGCCATCGGTCTGCCCGATCACGGCCAGCCCGACGAAATCGCCCGGCTTGTAGCCATGCGCAATCGCGCTGAAAAACGCCGTGCGTTCGGCGCAGTTGCACAAGCCGTAAGAGGCGTTCTCCACGTTACAGCCGCGGAAAATACGCCCGTCCCTGCATTCGAGCGCCGCACCCACCTTGAACTTCGAGTACGGCGTGTAGGCCAGCTCGCGCGCGGCAGCTGCCTCGGCGATCAGTTTGTCCTGGTTATTCATCGTGCTCCTTATGGACGAATGGTCCGGTAGATCATCGGTTCGGCAACCGGCTTGATGGCGCCGATGCGATACGCCTGCTGCACTTCGCGCACCGCCTGCTCGGCGCCCTCTTGCGTGCGCGCGTGGACCAGCGCCAGCGGCTGACCAACGGCAACCGCGTCGCCCAGTTCCACCAGATCGGTCAAACCGACCGCGAAGTCGATCGCATCCTGCGGACGACGGCGGCCGCCACCCAGGCTGACCACTGCCAGGCCCAGTGTGCGCGCATCGACCGACGCTACAAAGCCGGCGTCCAGGGCCAGCGCCGGCACGATGATCGGTGCGGCTTCCAGGTGCGTATCCGGACGCTCGATCAGATCGGCAGGGCCACCAAGGGCCGCGACCATGCGGCTGAACCGCTCGGCTGCTTCACCGGAGTCCAGCGCCGCCTGCAGTTTGACGCGTGCCTCGGTTTCATTGGCGGCCAGTTTGCCCAGCACCAGCATCTCGGCGCACAAGGCCATTGTTACCTCGTGCAGGCGCGCGGGGCGCGCTTTGCCGGTCAGGTAATCCATCGCCAGGCGCACTTCCAGGCCGTTGCCGGCCACCGGACCGAGCGACTCGTTCATGCCGGTCAAAATGGCCGACGTGTGGGTGCCGGCGCCGTTGCCGACGTCGACGATGCTCTGCGCCAGTTCGACCGACTTGTCGTAGCTCGGCATGAAGGCGCCGCTGCCCACTTTCACGTCCATCACCAGCGCATCGAGCCCGGCGGAGAGCTTCTTGGACAGGATGGAACCGGTGATCATGGCCACCGATTCGACCGTCGCCGTGGTGTCGCGGATGCTGTAGAAACGCTTGTCGGACGGCGCCAGTTGCGCGGTCTGGCCGATGATGGCCACGCCGACGTCCTTGACGACGGTGCGGAACAGTTCCGGATCGGGCACGGTGCAGTAGCCGGGAATGGCGTCGAATTTGTCGAGCGTGCCGCCGGTGTGGCCGAGGCCGCGACCGGAGATCATTGGCACGAAGCCGCCGCAGGCTGCGATCATGGGTCCGAGCATCAGCGAAACCACGTCGCCGACGCCGCCGGTCGAGTGCTTGTCGACGATCGGGCCGGGCAGGTTCATCGAGCGCCACTCCATGACCTGGCCGGAATCGCGCATCGCCAGCGTGAAGGCGACGCGTTCGTCCATGTTCATGTCGTTGAAGTAGACGGCCATCGCCAACGCCGCGATCTGACCTTCGGTGACGCTGTTGTCGGTAATGCCGCGCACAAAAAACTGGATTTCTTCAGCGCTCAGGGCGCCGCCGTCGCGTTTTTTGCGGATGATTTCTTGGGGTAAAAACATGATGTACCTGCTCAGTTATTTAATTAGTTGTCTTCAAAACGTCATCCCCGCGAAAGCGGGGACCCATAACCCTTCAAACGCATACGCAATGTCTGCTCACAGGTGCTATGGGTCCCCGCCTGCGCGGGGAGTCGTTGCGACCAATGGGAGCGATGACGGTTTTACGGGTAACGGTTACTTTAGACGCCGTACGGAATCCAGACGTTTTTAACCTGGCTCGCATGCCGCAACACCGCGCGCCCGCAAGCCTGCTTCGGATCGAACCAGTCGCGCCCCTTGCCACCGCCCACCCACGTGCGTTTCAGCGTCTCGGACGACAGGCGCTCGACTTCCGCGCAACCTGCGGCCGAACCGTCATGGCGCCACACCGCATCGATATCGCCGTGCGTGGCCAGCGTGCGCGCCAGTTCATCGGCGCTGCCGGTGACGATATTGAGCACACCGCCGGGCAAGTCCGACGTATCGAGCACCTGGTACAAATCGATTGCCGACAGCGGGAACGCTTCGGACGGCACAGCCACCACGCGGTTGCCCAGCGCGATGGCAGGGGCAACCAGCGAAATGAAGCCCAGCAGCGGAGCTTCGTTCGGGCACACGATGCCGATCACACCAACCGGTTCATTGAGCGCCACGGTGATGCCGTGCATTGGCGGCTGGTGTACCTGGCCGTCATACTTGTCGGCCCAGGCGGCGTAGTAGAACAGGCGTTCGATCGATGCCTGCACTTCGCGCTCCGGGTTTTTAGCGCCGGTCATCGCGGCCAGGCGCGCGGCGAATTCGTCGGCGCGGATCGCCAGGTTTTCAGCGATGTAGTACAGCACCTGCGCCCGATTGTGCGCGGTGGCTTTGGTCCAGCCGCTGGCTTTATGTGCAGCTTCAACGGCGTTGCGGATATCCTTGCGGCTGCCTTCGCCGACATCGGCCAGGAAGGCGCCGTTCGCGCCCGTGATGGCGCGGCTGTAAGCGCCGTCAGGGCGGGCCTGCTTGCCGCCGATGTACATCTTGGCGGTGCGGTCGATGGCAAACGGCGATCCAGCGTCGGCGGCCTTCACGGCGCCCTTCTCGATCGCCAGCGGTGCTGCCGGGCGCGCGTCTTCCGACAGCGGCGTCAGGTACTCGTACATGCCTTCTTTGCCGCCTTCGCGGCCGTAGCCGGATTCGCGGTAGCCGCCAAAGCCGCAGGCTGCGTCGAACTGGTTGGCGGTGTTGATCCACACGACGCCGGCTTTGAGCTGCGGCGCCACGTCCAGCGCCAGGCTGATCGACTCGGACCACACGCATGCGGCCAGGCCGTAGACGGTGTTGTTGGCCAGCTGGACTGCCTCAGCCGGCGTGCGGAAGCTCATGGCGACCAGCACCGGCCCGAAGATTTCGGCTTGCGCCACGGCAGCCGACGTCGACGCGCCCAAAATCAGGGTCGGCAAATACCACGAACCCTCGTCCGGCATTGCGCACGATGGCTGCCACACTTCGCAACCTTCGGCACGGGCCGACTCGACCAGGCCGTGGATGCGCTGCTGCTGCACGGGATCGACCAGTGCGCCCAAGTCCATGGATTTGTCCAGGGGCGAGCCGACACGCAGGTTTTCCATGCGCGCCTTGACCTTGGCAATAAACCGTTCTTCGATCGATTCCTGCACAAGTAAACGCGAACCCGCGCAGCAGACCTGGCCCTGGTTGAACCAGATCGAGTCGACCAGGCCTTCGACGGCGGCGTCGAGGTCGGCGTCTTCAAACACGATGAACGGTGATTTACCGCCCAGCTCCAGCGACAGTTTTTTACCGCTGCCAGCGCTGGCCTTGCGAATCAGGCGGCCCACTTCGGTGGAACCGGTGAACGCCAGCTTGTCGATGCCAGGGTGGTTGACGATGGCTTCGCCCACGCGGCCGTCGCCGGTGACGATATTCACAACACCGGCCGGCACGCCGGCCTGCTGGCAAATCTCGGCAAACAGCAGCGCGGTCAGCGACGTGAACTCTGCCGGCTTGAACACGACCGTGTTACCGGCAGCGAGTGCCGGCGCGATTTTCCACGACAGCATCAGCAGCGGGAAATTCCAGGGGACGATCTGGCCGACGACACCGACGGCGCGGTAGTCGGCGAATTCTTCCGACTGCAGCTGCGCCCAGCCGGCGTGGTGATAGAAATGGCGCGCGGCCAGTGGCAGATCGGCGTCACGCGTTTCGCGGATGGTCTTGCCGTTGTCGAGCGTTTCGAGGACGGCGAACAGGCGCGCATGCTTTTGCAGCAGGCGCGCCAGCGCGTACAGCACGCGTGCGCGGCCATGGCCACCCAAAGCGACCCAGCCCGGCTGCGCACGGCGCGCGGCAGCCACGGCGCGATCAACATCGTCGGCGCCAGCCTGCGTGACTTGCGCCAGTTCACGGCCATCGGCAGGATTATTGGAGGCGAAGGTCTCGGTGCCGGGGGTCCACGCGTTGTCGATGAACAGGCCGAAGGTGCGGCCGTGCTGCTCCAGCCACGCCTGCGCTTCTTTGGTGCTCTCTGCTGCGGGGCCGTAGTCCATATTCTGCAAAATCTCGGTAATAGTAGGCATCTGAATGGGCTTTAAGGTTGCGCGTGACGGTGATTGGCCGAGTAATTCCCGGTAACGTAATGTTCGAGCTGGCGTTCGATGTCGGTCAGCAGGCTCGATGCACCGATGCGGAACAGGTGCGGCTCGAGCCACTCGTTGCCCAGTTCTTCTTTCATCAGGGTCAGGTACTGCAGCGCGCCCTTGGCCGAGCTGACGCCGCCGGCCGGCTTGAAGCCGATCTGGAAGCCGTAACGCTCGTGGTATTCGCGGATGGTGCGCACCATCGTCAGCGCGACGGGTATGGTGGCATTGACGCCTTCCTTGCCGGTCGAGGTCTTGATGAAGTCGGAACCAGCCATCATGCAGACCCACGACGCCTTGGCCACGTTTTCCAGCGTGGTCAGGTCGCCAGTGGCGAGGATGGCTTTGACGTGGGCGTCGCCGCAGGCGTCGCGATACGCCTTCATTTCGTCGTACAGCGCTTGCCAGTTACCCGTCAACACGTGCTGGCGCGTGATGACGATGTCGATTTCGGTGGCGCCGGCCGCGACCGACAATGCGATTTCGCGCAGCTTGGTTTCCATACTCGACAGACCCGCCGGGAACGCGGTCGACACGGCGGCGATCGGCAAACGGCCGTTCAGCACGGCGACTGCCGGCGTGATCATCTCGTGGTACACGCAGACGGCGCCGGTGGTCAGCTCGGTGAGGCCGAGTGCCTCCATCAAATCGGTGCGCAGCGGGCGCATGGCTTTGCGGCACAGGCGCTCGACGCGGCCCGGGGTGTCGTCGCCACCGAGGGTGGTCAAGTCGATGCACTGGATGGCTTTCACCAGCCACGCAGCCTGATACTCTTTTTTGACGGTACGGCGGTTCACCAGGCTGGCAGCGCGGCGGTCCGATGCGTTGCGGTTCACCTTGACCTGGTTGACCCAGCCGAGATCGAGGCCGACTGCCTCATTGCGTTTGAATGCTGCTGGAGTGCTCATAACTGCGCGGTTCCGTGGGAAAGGGGTGAGACGCCGAGGTGCTTGGCCAAAGTCGCGCCAATGTCGGAGAAGGTGTCGGCGATCGGCAGCGCGCGCGGCGCGATGCCGGGGCCGAAGAAGATCATCGGGATATGTTCGCGCGTGTGGTCCGAACCCGGCCACGACGGGTCGCAGCCATGGTCCGCCGTGATGACGACCAGGTCGCCCGGTTTCAGCCTGGCCATGAACTCCGGCAGGCGCGCGTCGATTTCGTGCAGCGCGTTTGAATAGCCCGCAATGTCACGCCGGTGGCCGAACATCATGTCGAAGTCGACGAAGTTGACGAACGTGAGCGACTTGTCGCCCGCTTCTTGCTCGACCTTCAGGAGCGCGTCGAACAACGCCATGTTATCCGGGCCCTTGACCACGCGCGAGACGCCCATGGTGGCGAAGATATCGCTGATTTTACCCAGCGCGATCACTTCGCCGCCTTCGTCCTTGACATGGTCGAGCAGCGTTTTCGATGGCGGCGGCACAGCGTAATCGTGGCGGTTGCTGGTGCGCTTATAATTGCCGTTCGATCCCGTGAACGGCCGCGCGATCACGCGGCCGATGTTGTACGGTTTCACCAGTTGGTAGGCCGCTTCGCAGATTGCATACAGCCGCTCCAGGCCGAAGTGCTCTTCGTGCGCGGCGATCTGCATGACCGAATCGGCCGACGTGTAAATGATTACCTTGCCGGTCGCGACATGCTCGTCGCCATACAGGTTGATGATCTCGGTGCCGGATGCATGGCAGTTGCCCAGCCAGCCCGCCACGCCGGTCTGGCGCTGCAGTTCGTCGGTCAATTCAGCCGGGAACGATGGCACCGTGCGCGGGAAGTAACCCCAGTCGAACGTGACCGGCACGCCGGCGATTTCCCAGTGGCCGCTTTGGGTATCCTTGCCGGTCGAGCGCTCGCGCGCGGCGCCATACGCGCCTTCAAAACCGTCGCGCTGATGGAAACCGGCGGCCCACTCGCCGCTGGCCAGCTGAGCGGCCGCGGCCAGGCCCAGGCGCTCCAGGTTGGGCAGCTGCATCGGCGTGCCCTGTTCGGCAGCCCAGGCGGCGATATGGCCGAAGGTATTGGCGCCCACGTCGCCGTACTGGACGGCATCTGGCGTGGCGCCCAGCCCGAACGAATCGAGCAGGAGGATGAAGGCACGGGACATGAATGAACTCGCTAAACGGTATAGGTTTATTCGGCGCGCGGCGTGGCAGCCACGCGTTCGAGGAAGGCCAGGATCAGCTTGACCAGCTCTTTCGCACCAATCGCGGCGTACTTCAAGGTCTGGTCGTGCGACAGCGCGAACGGCGACATGCCCTCAGCCAGGTTGGTGATGACGGACACGCCGGTCACTTTCAGGCCGCAATGGCGCGCGGCGATCACTTCCGGCACCACCGACATGCCGACCACGTCCGCACCCAGCGTTTTGAACGCGCGGATTTCGGCCGGGGTCTCGAAGTTCGGGCCCGGGCAGCTCAGGAACACGCCTTCGTGCAGGGTGATGCCCTGATCCTGCGCGGTCGATTTCACCAGGGCGCGGATATCGAAGTCGTAGGCATTGGCCATGCTGAAAAAGCGCGGGCCGAAACGGTCGTCGTTTGGGCCGACCATCGGCGTGCCCGGCAAGAAGTTGATGTGATCCGTCAGCGCGACCAGGCTGCCGGCGTCGACGTCGGCGCGCAGGGAGCCGGCGGCGTTGGTCACGAACAGCATCTCGCAGCCGAGCAGCTTCATGGTGCGCACGGCCGAGGTCATCACGCCGGTGCCGTAGCCTTCATAAAAGTGGCCACGGCCCTTCATGCACACCACGTCCACGCCGGCCAGCGAGCCGATCACCAGTTCGCCGGCGTGGCCGTGCACGGTGCTGATCGGGAAGCCCGGCAGCTGGTCGTAAGCGATCGAGATGGCGTCGGTCATCTGTTCGGCCAGCACGCCCAGGCCGGAGCCAAGAATCATGGCGATGCGCGGTGAAAAACCTGGTTTGCGGGCGCGGATGACGTCAACTGCTTCGAATGGGGTGTTGCTGGACATGAAAATTCCTCAGGTAGATGGTGATGGCTCATTGGCGCCTGCAGGACCTGTTGGTTCGCGGCGGAGGTGCGCAGCGGGTGCGCGCCGCAATGGCAATGGGGCAATCCAATATTATAACTATGCATGAACGTCGATATGTATGGCAAATACGATTTTTCTTCCCGATTTATATCGGGAATATATAAATCTGCGCTAATATCGAGCGATATGTTATCCCGATTGACTGCTAGCAAACAATTGTTTACGATCATAAACAATTGTTTATAAAGAGATGGTTCCGTGGCCGACGCATCCAAAAAAGAGCTGCTGTATGCGCTCATCCGCGACAATCCTTATATTGCCCAGCAAGACCTGGCTGAGGCGCTCGGCTTGTCGCGCTCCGCCGTCGCCGGCCACATTGCCGCGCTGATCCGCGAGCGGCGCCTGCTCGGCCGTGCCTACGTGCTGCCCGACCGACGCCCCATCGTCTGCATCGGTGCGGCCAACCTGGACCGCAAACTGCGCTCGCTCGCCCCGCTCACCATGGGCACCTCGAATCCCGCGCACGCCGATGAATCGTTCGGCGGCGTGGCGCGCAATATTGCGGAGAATCTGGCGCGGCTCGGTAGCAAGGTGGCCCTGATCACGGCGGTCGGCGATGATGCCGCCGGCGCCGCTCTGCTAGCCCACGCGGCTGCTATCGGCATCGACACCGGCGCCACCCTGAAGCTGGCAGACACCTGCAGCGGTACCTACACGGCGGTGCTGGACGGCGGCGGCGAGATGGTCGTCGCGCTGGCCGACATGGCCCTGTACGACCAGCTCACGCCTGCCTGCCTCGACATCCGCGCCACGCTGCGCAGCAACGCCGCCATGGTGCTGGTCGACCTGAACCTGCCGCGCGAAACGGTGGCGGCGCTGATCGACGCGGCCGGGCGCGACCAGGTTCCGCTGATAATCGTCGCGGTCTCGATTCCCAAGATGGCGCGCCTGCCCGCGTCGCTGCACGGCGTGCGCCTGGTGATTCTCAATGAAGGCGAACTGGCCGCGCGCGTCAGGCGTGACCTGGTAACCGACAGCGACGTCGCCGCCGCCTGCCGCGCCCTGCAGGATCAGGGCGCGCGCGACGTCATCGTCACGCGCGGCGCCCTCGGCGTGTGGTACACCAGCACCGATGGCGTCGGGCACCTGCCGGCGCCGCACGCCGAACCAGTCGACGTCACCGGCGCCGGCGACGCCTTTGCCGCCGCCGTCTGCCATACCCTCAACCTGGGCGGCGACCTGGCCCTGGCCTGCCGGCGCGGCCTGGAACTGTCCGCGCTGACGCTGGCCTGCACCCAAACCGTTTGCCCGACGATCTCGCACGAGACCTTCCGTACCCCACTTTTACAGGATTGACCGATGCACCACTACCTCTTGTTCTCCGCTGAAGTACTGGCCGCGCGCGCCGCCGGTTTGCCCATCGTCGCCCTCGAGTCGACCATCATCTCGCACGGCATGCCGTATCCGCAGAACGTCGAGATGGCGCGCGGCGTCGAGCAGGTGATCCGCGATGCCGGCGCCGTGCCGGCCACGATTGCCATCATCGACGGCAAGATCTGCATCGGCCTGTCCGCAGAGCAGCTCGAACTGCTGGCCACCTCGCCCGACGCCATGAAAGTGAGCCGGCGCGACCTGCCCTACGTGCTCGCGCAGAACAAGCTGGGCGCCACCACCGTGGCCGCCACCATGATCTGCGCGCAACTGGCCGGCATCCCGGTGTTCGTCACCGGCGGCATCGGCGGCGTGCACCGCGGCGCCGAGACCAGTTTCGACATTTCGGCCGACCTGCAGGAACTTGCACGGACCAGCGTCGCGGTGGTGTGCGCGGGGGTGAAATCGATCCTCGATATCGGTCTCACGCTGGAATACCTGGAAACCCACGGCGTGCCCGTGATCAGCGTCGGCCAGCCCGGCTTCCCGGCCTTTTTTACGCGCGAGAGCGGCTTCCAGGCCGACTTCCAGCTCGATACACCCGAAGACCAGGCGCGCTTCCTGCAAACCAAGTGGCGCCTGGGCCTGGCCGGCGGCGTCGTCGTCAGCAATCCGGTACCGGCAGCGGCCGCGATGGACCAGGCCGAAATCGACGCCATCACCGAACAGGCTTTGCGCGAAGCCGATGAACAAGGCGTCAGCGGCAAACAGGTCACGCCGTTCCTGCTCGGTCGCATCAAGCAACTCACCGACGGGCGCAGCCTGGCGACGAATATCGCGCTGGTACGCCATAACGCGCTGGTCGGCGCACGCCTGGCGGTGGCCTTGAACGCGCTGTCGGCCTGAGCGGCGCCGCCCTTATGTCGATCGACCTGAAGCAGCTCAAATATTTTCTCGCCGTGGCCGAAGAAAAAAGCTTCAGCCGCGCCGCCGAACGCCTGCACATCTCGCAGCCGCCGCTGTCGCAGCAAATCATGAAGCTGGAAAGCGAACTGGGGGTGCGCCTGTTCGCGCGCACCACCCGTACCTTCGAGCTGACCGTGGCCGGCAAGGCGCTGATGGTGGAGGCCAAGGATTTACTGGCCAGGATGCGCATGACGATCGACACCATCCGCCAGATTGACCGCGGCGAAGTCGGCCGCCTGCGCGTGGGCATCGTCGGCTCGGCCATGTGGGGGCCGATTCCGCGCATGCTCGAGCAGTTCCAGACGCAGTATCCGCGCGTAACCTGGACCATCCACGAACTGGGCCCGAACGACCAGTACGAAGCGCTGCGCGCCAGGCAGATCGACGTCGGCTTCTGGCGCGAACCGCGCTTCGACGAGGTATTCCTGAAGCACGACCAGCTGCGCCAGGACCTGTGCTTCCGCGAAAACGCCTGCGTGGCCGTCAACGAACACCACCCGCTGGCGAAACAGCCGCACATCGAACTGACCGACCTGGCCGGCGAGCCGATGCTCACCCTGATCCTGGCCAATTCCACCTTCTCGCGCTACCTGGTGCAATGCTGCATCGACGCAGGTTTTCAACCGGCCATCTACCAGGAAGCGACCGAACCGCAGACGCTGCTGGCGATGGTCGGCGCGGGCCTGGGCGTGGCGATGCTGCCGGAAACCACCAGCCGGGTCGGCTGGCCGGGCGTCGTGTTCTTGCCGATCAAGACCAATCCGCCGTCGGCGAATTTGCTGGTGGCCTACGCCGCGCAGGAAGATGCGCCGGTGCTACGGGCGTTTTTGAACATCGTCAATCCGCCCCCCGCTGCCGGATAAACAACGACTGGCTTGAACCCGCACAAGCGAACTGAGCGTTGATATCTTTCCGATCGGCAAGATGCTATCCTGTTTTTTTGTGCTGTGAACGGGGAGTCATCGTGGCGGTCGTGATTGGCATCATCATTGTATTGGGCGCCATTTTCGGCGGTTTTGTATTGGAAGGCGGTTTCCTGGGGCCGCTGTTCCAGCCCTACGAATTGCTGATGATTGCTGGCGGCGCGGGTGGCGCATTTGTCATCTCGAATGACCGCAAGGCGCGCCAGGCGACCTTCGCCGCGCTTCCCTCGCTGTTTCAAACATCGAAACAAACCAGCGCCCTCTACCTGGAATTGTTGTCGCTGATGTTCGACATCCTGACCAAGGTGCGCAAAGAAGGCCTGATGTCGCTCGAGCCGGATATCGATGCGCCGCAGCGCAGCGGCCTGTTCCTGAAATATCCGATCATCATGGACGATCCGCATCTGACCGAATTCATCGCCGACTATTTTCGCCTGCTGGTGTCCGGGAATATGGATCCCTTCCAGATCGAAAACCTGATGGACAATGAAATCGAGATCCATCATCAGGATGGCGACCTGGCCATCCACGCCATGCATAAAATCGCCGATGGCCTGCCGGCGTTCGGCATCATCGCCGCGGTGATGGGCGTGGTGCATACGATGGCGTCGGTCGGCTTGCCGCCGTCCGAACTGGGCAACCTGATTGCCGCGGCCCTGGTCGGCACCTTCCTCGGCATCCTGCTCGCGTATGGCGTGTTCAGCCCGATGGCCAGCCTGCTGGAACGCAAACTGGCCGAATCGACCAAGGTGTACCAGTGCGTCAAGGTGATCATTATCGCCAGCCTGAACAGTTATCCGCCGGCGCTGGCGGTGGAATTCGGCCGCAAAGTGGTGTCAGCCAGCGAGCGGCCATCGTTTGCCGAACTGGAAGAACATTGCCGGCAATTGAAGCGGATTACCAGATAACACAAACTGTTACAGCTTAGAAAGCAACCAGCGCCACGTTATCGAAAAGATACTTGCATAGTCAATCCTGCAATGTCTGACTGACGCACGCGGATTCTCCCATCCGCCATCGCGCGTTGCAAACCGTGATTCCCATAGTGGACGGACATCCGGGAAGCGGATTTCTGCGCGAATTGCAGCGCGATATCGAAATAGCCAGAGCCGTTGTGCTGGTAACACCATTTCGCGCGATCGTGCTTTTCCGCACCAAAAGGCCGTCGGGGTCGCCGCTTGACACCCCAATTGGCGCGCGATATCTTCTCGAAAATTGCCAAAATGAAAGTTTTTAATCCTCATTAAAGGCGTTCTCTGCGGTACCAATATAAAGGCAACACCGATGTCGACCCTCGCTTCTGCGCCTGCGCGCACGCTCCTGAAAACGATACCGTTCGCGGTTGCCATGTTGCTGGTCGCCTGCGGCGGCGGTGGTGCTGGTGGTAATCCTGCTGCGACCACGCCAGCGCCCGCGCCGGCCGGCAATGGTAGCGCCCCCGTCACGACCACGCCCGCCACCCCGGCGCCGACGACCCCGGTGCAGGGTGAACTGGGCGCGCCCGGCGTGGCCGTGAAACCGGTTGCGGCCACCTCGTCCGCGCTGGAAAACCCCGGCAATTCCGCGGCGCTGGCGATCGATGGCCAGCTCACGACACGCTGGGCCAGCGCTTTCGACGACGCCGCCTGGATCCAGTTCGATTTCGGCGTGAAGACGCAAATCGGCTACATGAACCTGCTGTGGCAGAACGCCTACGCCAAGCAATACCAGGTGCAGGTGTCCGACGACGGCATCACATTTACCCAGGTGCGCTCGGTCACGGCCGGCGCCGGCGGCACCGAGGAATTTTTCAACCTCGGCATCAACGCCCGCTACGTGCGCCTGCAGGGCGTCGAGCGCGCCACCCAATACGGCTATTCGTTGTTCGAAGTGAGTTTCAAGACGCCCGGCATCGACAACACGCTGACCAGCGCCACCACCTCCGCCTTCAAATACCCGGCCGACGGCGCCGGCATGGCGCCGCTGCCGGCCGCCGCCGCGCCAATTGAGTCGATCCAGTTTTCGCTGCCGGACGGCACACTGGTCACCCGCTTCGGCGCGCGCGGGCTGGCCCGCCACGGCCGCGAGCGCGGCGAAGAGTGGAATGAAATTGGCTACGGCCTGAACGAAACCATCGATGCCGTCACCGGTATGCCAGTCGACAAGGGCCCGGGCAACTACCTGACCTTCGTCACCAACTATTTTAAAAATCGCAGCTGGGGCGTGGAGATCATCGACAACAGCCGCGTGGCCGGCGTCACCAAGCCGGTATTGACCGTGAACCAGTACACCACGGTTGACTTCCTGAAAGGCGGCATCGCCTTCTTCCGCGCCATCGACCAGCCCGGCGCGACCGGCTATGGCTGGATGGCGCCCGGCCAACTGGTCGACGACAATATCGCCATCTGCAAACCGACCGCTTTCCCGGCCAACAATCTGCTCACCAACGCCAACGGCATCAATGGCGGTTGCACCATCCAGGTCAACAACTACCCGGGCATGACGGCGCTCGACGCCAACGGTTTTCCGAACGGCGTGAACATCCCGTCGCGGGCGCTGGTCACCGGCGACGTCATCGAAGTGTCGCCGTCGATGTTTTCCACGGTCGCCTCGATGGCCAGCGTGGGCGACAGCGGCGGCATCCGCTATTACTCGGCGGAGTGGGTGTACGTGGTGGGTTCCGGCCTGAAGCCGTGGTACGGCGTGCAGCCACGCCTGAACTCGGTGCCGCTGCCGGCAGAAACCTTGTCCGGCGGCGACGGTTCGGTGTCGTATAACTACTCGGACAATGGCTTGTTCATGTTCCAGCAGCCGCACAACAACGTCGGCATGCAGAACGTGCAGCGCTTCGTCGAAGGCCGCCGCCTGGCCCACACCAATTTCACGACGGGCGATCACAATGAACCGGGCAACGACCGCATGGACGCGGCCATCGGCCTGCAGGGACTGCGCTTCAACCAGTCCGCCTGCATCGCCTGCCACGTCAACAACGGTCGCAGCCCCGCGCCAAGCGCGCTGAACCAGAAACTCGACAAGATGTCGGTGCACGTCGCCGCGCTCAACGCCGCCGGCCAGCAAGTGGCGCATCCGCAATACGGCGCGTCGGTCCAGATGAATGCCCTGTCGTCCACCGGCGTGCCGCAGAACTGGGGCACCACGGTGCGCGTCGGCGCCTTTGAAACCAGCGCGGTCACGCTGGCCGACGGCACCAAGGCCGAACTGCGCAAGCCTGTGCTGGCCTTCGAAGGCCCGGTACCGGCCGCCTCGTCGCTGCGCGCCGCGCAACCGATGATCGGCGCCGGCTTGCTCGAAGCCGTGCCCGAAGCCGACATCCTGGCACGCGTGCGCACCAGCGCAGACGCCGATGGCGTAAAAGGCACCGCCAACTTCGTGTTCGACCCGGAATCGGGCGCAGTGCGCCTGGGCCGCTTCGGCTGGAAAGCGTCGAAAGCAACGCTGCGCCACCAGACCGCCGCTGCCCTGCTGCAGGATATGGCCGTCACCTCACCGGTCTACCCGAACCGCAGTTGCGGCACGGACCCGGCCGGTTGCAGCAGCGCGGTGGCCCAGAAAGGCATCTCGGAAACCGACTTGCAGGCCCTGTCGCGCTATCTGGCCCTGGTGGCGGTACCGGCCCAGCGCAGCCTGCCGAGCGGCTTCCCGAAAGGCGTCGCACCGATCGACGAGTTGAACGTGAACCCGGTGCAGGTGGCTGCCGGCGCCAAACTGTTCCAGGGCATGCGCTGCGCCGCATGCCACACCAGCGAAATGAAAACCGGTTCCGGCCACCTGTTTGCCGAACTGCGCAACCAGACCATCCGTCCCTACACCGACCTGCTGCTGCACGACATGGGCGCCGGTCTGGCCGACAAGCTGGTCGAAGGACAAGCCACTGGTGCAATGTGGCGCACGGCGCCGCTGTGGGGCATCGGCTACACCGAAAAGGTGATGGGCGACATTAGCAAGGTCGGCTACCTGCACGACGGCCGGGCACGCAATCTCACCGAAGCAATCTTGTGGCATGGCGGCGAAGCGGACGTGGCGCGCCAGCGTTTTGAAAAGCTGGCCAAGGCCGACCGCGAGAGTTTGCTGGCCTTCCTGAAATCCTTGTAATCGAACTCTTATGCTCACTTCGACACCATTTCGCCTCCTCGCCTGCGCCGCCCTGCTGTTTCTGACGGCGCCCGCCGATGCCGATGCCCAGGAAATCGATTCGCGCTGGAACGTGCGCATCCTCGACGAGCAGCGTCAACTGAAGCAGGAGGCGACGCTGCAATTTACCGACGAGCCCGCCAAATCCTGCATGCGCGGTAAATGGAAACGCCTGGTGGTCGAGCCGCAAGGCCTCGGCGACCCTGCCTTTTTCCCCTTGACCGAGCCGCTGGCCTACAAGCTGCAGCATGGCGTGCTGACGATAGGCCGCACCAGCATCTGCAATCGCTACCTGTTTTTGAGCGGCACCTCGGCGGAGAAGGATATCCACGGCACCTACAAAGCCGTCAGTGCCGGGCGCAGCAAACAGCTCGGGCTGTTCACGATGGCGCCCATTCCGTAACGCGACCAGGCGCCGGGCCAACAGGTCGAACGGCCGGCGAAACTGGCCGGCCGCCTGCGCCTCAACGCCCCACTGATATCCCCGCACCCACACCCGAGCCGCTGCCCCAGCGGCCGAAGCTGCCCCAACTGCCGAACAAGGACGTCGACACGCTGCCGCGCCCGGCGCCATTCTGCGCGCCCAGCCGCAGGACGCAATCGCGCCACTGGTCGGAATTGGCGGGATAACCCAGCTTGTCGCACGCCGGCCCGAATTCACCGATCATGCGCTCCATCTGGGCTTGCTGCTTCGCTGCTTGTTCCTGTGGAGTGGCGCAGCCAAGCAAACATGCAAGGCTCGCTGCGGACAATATCCAGTTGCGCATGGCAATTCTCCTTGGGTCGATTCATCCAGATTATGCCCGATGAATTGCCAAACGCCGAGCCGCGTCAATCGTGCGCACCAATGAAAACGGCCTCCCGTCGGGAGGCCGTTTTCTCAAACACCAGCGTATTCTATTTGATCAGGCGGATCGTCATCGGATAATGATAAACCTGGCCATCACTGGCTTTGACTGCGGCCATGATACTCAAAATAAGATTGCCCAGCATGACAACCCAAAACAGAAACAGCCCGATCAGAATAAAGGACAGAATAAAGCAGCCGATATACATGATCAGCACGGTAATCTGAAAGTTCAAGGCTTCACGTGAATTATCGATGGTGAATTTATCACCACTGTCTTTTTTCACCAGAAACAGGACCAGCGGTGCAAGCCAGCTGAAGAAGATGCCGCCAATGTGCACCAGGATGCCCAAAGTCTTGTCGCCGTTTTTTTCGGTGCCGTCTGCTACAGTTTCCATCTTGTATATTCCTTGATTGCCTGGTGAGCGCGCCAAAAGTGGATCGATTGGACAGCGATATTGTTCAAATGTTAAATACAATAATACCGATGGCAACATTCAACCATTGGTTCTTGCATTGAATATTTCCGAAGAGAACTTATATCATGCGCACATCGGCATCGTGGCGAATAATTGTTACGGAGTGTTGTTAATAGGAATACGCGAGAAATAAATAATAAATTTTTGCTGACGCATTTAACAAATTAAAAATATAACTAGTGTGTCGCCCCGCCCACGCGCGCGCTGATGCCAGCGCCATGCACCGCCGCCGTTACCGCCGCCCGCAAGCCATCGATGATGTGCGCCAGTTCCATGGCCGCCACGCCCGGCTTGTCCAGCACCTGCTCCGGCAAGAACGGCACGTGGATAAAACCCGCTTGCAAGGGCAAGCCGTACGTGAAATGCATCAACCCGTAAAACACGTGGTTACAGACGAAAGTTCCGGCCGTCTGCGACACGCTGGCCGCCACGCCGCCGTCGCGCATGGCCTGCACCATCGCCTTGATCGGCAAGGTGGCGAAGTAGGCGGCCGGGCCGGCCGCGACGATGGTCGCGTCCAGCGGTTGCCACTGGTCGTTGTCGGGGATCGGGGCATCGTCGATGTTGATGGCGATGCGCTCGACCGTGATGTCGGGCCGCCCGCCGGCCTGACCGACGGCGATCACCAGGTCCGGCTTGCATTCTTCGATGGCGTCGAGCAGCAGCCTGGTCGACAGGCCGAACACGCACGGCAACTGGCGCGTGTGCACGGTAAAACCCGGCCCTTCCCAGCCGTCCAGTGCGCGCACGGCCTCCCAGGCGGGGTTGATGGCAGCGCCGTTGAAGGGTTCGAAGCCGGTGAGGAGCACGGTTTTCATAGGTTCATCAAGAAATAAAGCAGCAGGATATTGGCTGCCAGCAGCGGCAGTGCGGTCGGGATTTGCGCCTTGATGACGGCGTTGCGGTCGGGCAACTCCAGCAGCGCAGCCGGGACGATATTGAAGTTGGCGGCCATCGGCGTCATCAATGTGCCACAGTATGCGCTGAACATCCCGATTGCGGCCATCAGCGCCGGATTGGCGCCGTACTGGTGCACCAGCACCGGAATACCGACGCCGCCCGCCATAACCGGAAAGGCCGCAAAACCATTGCCCATGACGATGGTGAACAGCGCCATGCCGACGCAATACACGGCTACCGCCACCAGGCGCGACTCCATGTTGACGTAATCGGTGACGACATGCGCCACCGCCTTGCCCACGCCGGCTTCCACAAACAGCAGGCCCAGCACGGCCAGCATGTGCGGCAGCACCAGTGCCCAGCCGATCGCGTCGATCAGGCGGCGCGCCTCGCGCATGCCCTGCAGCGGCGAGGCGCGCGTCAGCCAGCAGGCCACCGCCAGCGCGGCGACGGCGCCACAGCCCAGGCTGACCAGCGTCAGGTTTTTCGGGTCGAGCAGGAAGCGCGCATCGATCCTGACATCCTTCAGGAGTGTGGAGAACAGGATCGTGACAAACGGAATCACCAGCGCCGGCACGAACAGCCAGTGCCCCAGCCGCCGCGCGCTGGCGGTACGCGCCGCGCCCGACAGGGTCACGTGGCCGCCGGCGCGCACGCCGCCGAAGCCGGCGATCAGCGCCATCAAAATCATCATGGCGCCCGCCCCCACCGGCGCCATTGCTTCGCCGGCCAGGTAGAGGGCCGCATACAGCGCCCAGAACAGCGCGGTCGACCAGCGCCGCGGATTGGCCGGATCGCGCGCGGCCATGATGGCCACGCCGGCCAGCAGCAGGCCGATCAGCCAGTAAAACAGTTCGACGGCGACGATCATTTCACCGAGTCCCGGCGAATCGCATCGTCCAGCCGGTGCAGGCGCCAGGCGTGGATGATGAAGGCGGTCACCGCCGTGGGAATGCCCCACAGCGCCATGTGCAGCGGATCGACCTCGATCCCTTCGGCGCGCAGGATGGTTTGCATCAGAAGAATGGCGCCGAACGCGACAAAAATGTCTTCGCCGAAGAACAGGCCGACGTTGTCGGTGGCAGCAGCCATGGCGCGGATGCGGTAGCGCATCGGATCGGACAGCGCCGGGTAGCGCGCTTCGGCCGCCCCTTCGGCCATGGGCGCGACCAGCGGACGCACCATCGAGGCCTGGCCGCCGAGGCTGGTCAAGCCCAGCGCAGCACTGCCCTCGCGCACGAACAGATAAACAATCAGCAGGCGCCCCGTGGTCGCCGCGGCAATGCGCGCCACGCCGGCCTGGGCGTGTTCGCGCAGACCGAAGCGTTCGAGCAGGCCGATGGCGGCCAGCGGCAACAGATAAATCAGCGGCAGGTTGCGCGTCTTGATGAAGGCGGCGCCGAGCGAGGTGAGCAGGTGTTCGACATCCATCGCGGCGGCAAAGCCGGTGACCGCGCAGGCCACGACCACCACCAGTACCGGGTGGGCGCGCAGCAGGAAGCCGACGACGATGACCGCCACCCCGAGCAGCGGCCACAAATTCACAGCAGTTTGCATGGTTTCTCCGGCATTGTTGGCCGGAGAATATTACATGAGGCCTAACTCAAGACGGGGAGAAGCTCGTCTGCGGTGCCGTGGCGCGCGCTTCTTCCTCGGCATCGGGCAGCGGCACCACGCCGTCGGCCGGGTACACCGGGTTGCCGGCCATCGCGCCGACGACGGTGTTCCACTTGCGCACCTGGAACGATTTCACCAGGCCATGGATGACGTAAGGATCGGTGGCGGCGAACAGCAATACCGGTTCCGGGCTGCTGCAACTGAAAAACAGAATGGCCTGGTCGACTGGCTCGTCGAGGGTACCGGCCAGCACCAGCTCGCCGCAGCGCTGGGCTTCCCACGCTTTGCCGAGATGCTCGTCGCGAAAGGCGCCGCGGCGCTCGAGGTAGTCGGGAGCGAGTTCATAAGTGAGCAGATAGTGCACGGGCGTCTCCTGGTGAGCCAGCCGGGTGCTGGCGTTGCAAATATATTAACCTACCAGCAAGCAGTATGGTGCGAGCGCATACTGCGGCCTGCTGTTGTATCGAAACGACGTCCTCACCGCCGCCACCCACACACCTGCGCGCTACACGCAAATACGTAGCGATGCTTTGACTCAACAGGAATAAACTGAGGGCATGGACAACTCGAAAAAAATGGCGGGCGTTGCAGGACTGGCCAGCATGCTGTGGCTGGGCCTCACCGCGGCCATGGCGGCCAACCAGCGCAGGCTGATCTTCAACCCGACCATCAAACGGGAAGTCGACCATCCGCGCAGCGCCGGCCACCGCACGCGCCAGGTGGTCATCCGCTCGGCCGACGGCACCCGCCTGGCCGGCTGGCTGATGACGCCGCAAGTACCGGGGCCGCATCCCGGCATCATTTATTTCGGCGGCCGCTCCGAGGAAGTTTCGTGGGTCGCGCGCGACGCCGGTAAATTGTTCCCGAACATGACCGTGCTGGTCATGAATTACCGTGGTTACGGCAGCTCGCACGGCGACCCGGACGAGCAGCACATGGTCGACGATGGCCGCCTCCTGTACGACTGGCTGGCCGCGCGCGCCCACGTCGACAGCGCGCGCATCGGCGTGGTCGGGCGCAGCCTGGGCTCGGGCGTGGCGGTGCAGGTCGCCATGCAGCGGCCGGCGCACTCGGTGGTCCTGATCACGCCCTACGACTCCATCCTGGCCATTGCCAAGCGCAAGTTCCGCGCCATGCCCATCGAATACATCCTGCGCCACCGCTTCGAATCGATCAAATACGCGCCGTCGCTGATGGCACCCACGCTGGTGCTGCGCGCCGCGTTCGATGACGTGGTGCCGCATTCGCATACCGATTTATTGGTGGAGAAACTGGGCAAGCTCGTTGGCGACGAGGTGGTGGCGGGCTCCGATCACATGAATATCCCCTACCTGGAAGCCACGCAAGACCGTGTCGCGCGCTTTTTGAGCGACCAGTTCAGCAAGATTCTGGCGGCGGCGTAAGAAGCTTGCCATTTATATCAGTAAGCACTTAATCCCCAAGCAAAAACGTATTTGCCAGTCATAATCCCCTCCTGCATAGTCGACCCCTGCTGCGATACAAACCGTCACAACCTGATCGTTCCAAGCCTGACAGAATGCACCTGGCACGCCAGCCGGACAGCACCTGCTTGTTCTTTCAGCACGTCATTTCCCGGCGGCGTTCCCAACGCAGCCGTTGTGGCGGGTACAATATCGAAATTCCAGGAGCCAATTCATGAATCTTAAGCAACTTACCAAGACGATCGCCGCGCTGTGTGTCACCGGTGCGGTCGTGTCGACAGCGGCAGCGGCCCCAATTGCCGCGCCGAAACTGGCCATCGTCTATGACGCTGGCGGCAAGTTCGACAAATCGTTCAACCAGTCGGCTTCCGAAGGCGCCATGCGTTTCAAGAAAGAGACCAACATCTCTTACATTGAAGCGCAGGCCAGCAGCGATACCCAGGCCGAGCAGGTCATGCGTGGCCTGGCCCGTAAAAAACTCGACCTGATTGCCGCGATTGGTTTCTCGCAGACCCAGGCCGTGCAAAAGGTCGCCAAAGAATTTCCGAATGTCCGCTTCGTCATCATCGACAGCGTGGCCCAGGGCCCGAACATCAATTCCGTGATGTTCAAGGAAGAAGAAGGTTCCTATCTGGTCGGCATGGCTGCATCGATCGCCTCGAAAAGTAAAAAAGTGGGCTTCGTCGGCGGCATGGACATTCCGCTGATCCGCGCGTTTGCCTGCGGCTATGCCCAGGGCGCGAAAGCCGGCAACCCGAAAACCGAAGTCGTGCAAAACATGGTCGGCACAACCAGTGCCGCCTGGAACGACCCGGCCAAGGGTGGCGAACTGGCGCGTGCGCAGTTCGACCGCGGCGTCGACGTGGTGTATGCCGTGGCCGGCGGTTCGGGCATGGGCACGCTGCAAACCGCCAAGGAAAAAGGCAAGCTGGGCATCGGCGTCGATTCGAACCAGAACTACCTGTATCCGGGCACCATGCTGACCTCGATGGTCAAGCGCGTCGACATCGCCATTTACGATGCGTTTAGCCAGATCAAGAACGGCAGCTGGAAGCCGGGCCTGGCCTACAAGGGCATCAAGGAAGGCGGCGTGGACTGGGTCGTCGACAAGGATAACCGTGCGGTCGTATCAGCCGACATGGAAAAGCGCGTCAACGCTGCCCGTACCGACATCATCAGCGGCAAGATCAAGGTCGTCGATTATCGCGCAGCCAACAGCTGCCCGATCTAAACTTCCCGACCGCCACATTTAATCACCCCCAAAAGCGCGCCGCGCCGGTTTTCCGGTCCGGCGCGCTTTTGAATGTCATTCTTTACACTTATCCGCCATGCAGCCAGCCGTACAATTTCGCAATATCAGCAAGGCCTTTGGGGCCGTGCAGGCGAACGCCGACGTCAGCTTCACCATCGACCAGGGTTCGATCCATGGCGTGATCGGTGAAAACGGCGCCGGCAAGTCGACCTTGATGAGCATCCTGTACGGCTACTACCGCGCCGACAGTGGCCAGCTCCTCATCGACGGCCAGGAGCGCAATATCCGCACCAGCCATGAAGCGATCGCGCTCGGCATCGGCATGGTCCACCAGCACTTCATGCTGGTCGAAAACATGACCGTGCTCGACAACGTGATGCTGGGCAGCGAAGGCGGTTTCAAGCTGGCCGCGCAGCGGGCACAGGTGGAAGCGAAGCTGCGCGAGATTTGCGCCCGCTACCAGCTCGACGTCGACCCGCTGGCCACCGTGCAAGACCTGTCGGTGGGCGCCCAGCAACGCGTCGAAATCCTGAAACAAATTTACCGCAGCGCCAATATCCTGATCCTGGACGAGCCGACCGCTGTGCTGACCGCGCAGGAAACCGCGTCGCTGTTTGCCATCCTGCGCCTGTTCAAGGAACAGGGCAAAACCATCATCCTGATCACCCACAAGCTGGGCGAAATCATGGAGATCACCGACCAGGTGACGGTGATGCGCGCCGGCCGCGTGGTGGGCGCCGTCGATACCGCCTCGACGTCGAAAGAACAATTGGCCAACATGATGGTCGGCCGCCCGATCCAGAGCGAGTTGCCGCGCGCGCCGTTCAAGCCGGGCGCGCCGGTGCTGCAGGTGGAGAAGCTGAACCTGGTCGACAAACAGGGCGTGAAACTGCTGGAAGACGTTGGCTTCACGCTGCACGCCGGAGAAATTGTCGCGATTGCCGGCGTGTCGGGCAATGGCCAGAGCGAGTTGATGGAAATTCTGTCGGGCATGCGTTTACCGACCTCGGGCAAAGTCGATTTCCTCGGCACCACGCTGCCCTACGCCGGCCGTTCCCACGCCGACGGCTTGCCGGCCACCTTCCGCAAGCTGGGCATCGGCCATGTGCCGGAAGACCGCCTGCGCGACGGCGTCATCAAGGACTTTTCGGTGATGCAGAACACCGTGTTCGGCTACCAGGACCGGGTCAAGAACCGCTGGGGCCTGTTTGATTTCGATGCCATCGCGAAGCGCTGCGGCGCGATGCTGAAAGACTTCGACGTGCGTCCGAACAACCCGGACCTGCGCATCGGCCTGCTCTCGGGCGGTAACCAGCAAAAGGTGGTGATTGCGCGCGAAGTGTTGGCGCAGCCGAAGCTGATGCTGGTGGGACAACCCACGCGCGGGGTCGACATCGGCACCATCGAAGCCATCCACACCCAGCTGCTGCGCCTGCGCGACGAAGGCGTGGCGATTTTATTGGTCTCGGTGGAACTGGAAGAGGTGCGCGCGCTGGCCGACCGCATCGTCGTCATGTCGGGTGGACGCATCACCGGCGAACTGAACATTGAAGAATTCGACACCACCCGCATCGGTTTGCTGATGGGCGGGATGCACAAATCATGAAAAAAACTGAACTCCCCCGCTGGGCCACCGGCTTTGTCCTGCCGGTCCTGAACCTGCTGTCCGCCTTGCTGGTGGCGGCGCTGGCCATTCACCTGCTGGGCGAAAGCCCGGTCGAATCGCTGTCGATCTTGATCCACAGCGCCATCTTCAACCTGGAAGGTTTGTCGTACACGCTGTTCTACGCCAGCACCTTCATTTTTACCGGCCTGGCGGTATCGATCGCCATGAAGGGCGGCTTGTTCAATATCGGCGCCGAAGGCCAGATGTACCTCGGCGGCCTGGGCCTGACGATCGCCTTGCTGGCGCTCGATAACAGCCTGCCGGCGTGGTTGCTGATACCGATCGCGATGCTGGGCAGCGCCCTGTTCGGCGCGGCCTGGGCCTTCTTGCCGGGCTACCTGCAAGCGCGGCGCGGCAGCCACGTGGTGGTCACGACCATCATGTTCAATTTTATCGCTGCCGACCTGATGAATTTCTTCATCCTGAAGCTGGTGCCGGAAGGCCAGCAAAACCCCGCCTCGCGCGTGTTTTCGGCTGCCGCCGAAATGCCGCGCCTGAACACCTGGCTGCCGGTGCTGGGCGACACGCCACTGAACATCAGTTTTTTGATTGCCATTGCAGCGCTGGTGATTTACGGCGTGATGGTATGGCGCTCGTCGTGGGGCTACCAGTTGCGCGCCACCGGCCTGAACCAGCACGCGGCGCACTATGCCGGCGTGTCGATCAGCCGCATGATCGTCGTCACGATGCTGGTTTCCGGCGCGCTGGCGGGACTTGCCGCCGTGAATTCGGTGATGGGCTCGACCCACTACCTGTCGCTGAACTTCCCGGCCGGCGCCGGTTTTGTCGGCATCGCCATTGCGCTGATGGGGCGCCAGCATCCGGTCGGCATCTTCCTGTCCGCCGTGCTGTTCGGCGCGCTGATCCAGGGCGGCTTCGATCTGTCGCTGGAAAAACCGAATATCCCGCCTGAAACCTTTATCTTCATCCAGGGTTTGATCATCCTGTTCTGCGGCGCCATGGAAAATTTCTATGGTCCGACCGTGCTGAAATTGCTCAATTTGCTCACCTTGGGCCGCAAAGGATAAAGCCATGGAAGACTTCAACATCCTCAGTATCCTGGTCTCCACGATCCGCAATGCGCCCGTGCTGATGTTCGCCGCCATGGCCGGCCTGTTCGCCGAGCGCAGCGGGTTAGTCGACATCGGCCTGGAGGGCAAAATTCTCGCCAGCGCCTTCACCTCGGCCGCCGTGGCCTACAGCACCCAGAACGTCTGGTACGGCATCGCGGCCGGCATTGCCGTCTCAGTGGCGCTGGCGCTGCTGCAGGGCTATGTCAGCATCACGCAAAAGGGCAACCAGCTGGTGTGCGGCATCGCGATTAACATCGCCATGAGCGGCCTGACCTTCGTGGTCGCCCAATATTTTTATCAGCAGGGCGGGCGCACGCCCGACCTGGGCGCGGCGCGCCTGTCCGACGTGGTCTTGCCGGGCACGGCTGCGGTGGCGAATATTCCGGGACTGGGCTGGTTTTACGGCCACCTGATTGGCGGCCACTCGGTACTGGTGTATTTTGCCTTTGCGCTGGTGCCGCTGGTGCACTGGGTGGTGTATCACACCCGCTTTGGCCTGCGCCTGCGCGCCTGCGGCGAGAATCCGCATGCGGCCGACGCGGCCGGTGTCTCGGTCGAACGAACCCGCTACATGGCGATGCTGATCGCCGGCGTGCTGTGTTCGTTTTCGGGTGCGTATCTGGCCATCGTGCAGAGCGGCTTCTTCCTGCGCGACATGTCGGCCGGCGCCGGCTACCTGGCCCTGACGGCCCTGGTGTTCGGCAACTGGCGTCCGCTGCATACCATGCTGGGGTGCCTGATGTTCGGCTTCTTCAACGCGCTGCAGATCCAGCTGGAAGGCGTCGATCTGCCGGTGGTCGGCCGGGTGCCGGGCTCGCTGATCCACATGATTCCGTACGTGGTCACCGTGATCGTGCTGGCTGGTTTGATGGCGAAATCGATTGCGCCGAAAGCGATAGGCAAGCCGTTCGTCAAGTCGCGTTGATTTCAAATGGCGCGTGGTTCGGAAGGTCGCTGCGCAAGAGCGACCTTGCCTGATATCCGTTAAAGCACGGTTGCTTTTACGTCAAGGGCGTCGCCGATAATCTGACGAAGCAATGTCGTTTCACGCTCGTGCGCCTCGCGTTCGAATTTCAATGCGGCTTCCAGCGCGGCCGAATGACGCTCGAAATGCTCCACGCGCAGGCTCTCCAGATGCAGCCCGAGCTGGTGTGTAGCGATCGTCAATAATTCGATCTCGTCCGGACGGCATTTGCCGCCACTCAACTTCTGCCCGAGCAGCACCAGTCCGATGATCTGGCCTCGCACAATCATTGGAAAGACCAGCTCGCCCGGTAGCCCGGGTTGACAGGATGCGAGATCGACCATGACGAGGGTATGCCGCATGTCGACCACGGCGTCGTTATTCCTGTCGATCGTGGCGGGCGCGTTGGACAGCGTTGAATCCTGCAATGCGTAGCCTGAATTTGCATCGAGCACATAGATCGCAAGGCCGGTCAGGCCCGCGTAATCGGTCACTTCCCGGCAGTATCTCGTCTTCAGCACGCTGGCATCGGAAATATGCTCAGCCTTTTGTAGAAATCGCCGAAGCTGTTCGGCGGCTTTGTACCAGTGATTGAAAAACACGTGATTGACTTGATGACTGACCCAATGCTGAATCCGATGGAAACAGAGAATAATTCCAAGCGCAACCACAGCATCGAAAATCACATTCTTTTCTCTTCCTTCGAAGTGCAATAGTTTATCGACGCCCCATTCAGTGACCCCAAACACGACCAGAAGCATCGCGCTGATGATGGTTACCACCAGTGCGCGGTTGACCGCGAAGCCGAGGTCGAACAGGCGGTGGCGCAGGATTGCGTAACCCAAGCCTACAAAGCAGAGGAACGTGATGGTATCCTGGACGATGCCGAACCTGGGATCCAGGACCGCACCGAACATCGTTGCAATGGTGGCGGAACTTAAGGCAAGCACAACGCCACCCATGCAGACACCGATCCAGGCCAATTTTTGCCTGTTGACGCCGATGCTGTTGCGCCACGAATACCATATCGCCAGCAATGCCAGGCTGACCATCATGGTTTGCACGATCATCTTGAATGCGATGATCGATATCCATTGACGCGCTGCCCATGGAAGTACGCGAAATGCGTCTGCCACATACCAGGCAGAATAGACCAGCACGACAACCGCAAACAGCTTGAATACATGCCGCACCGGAGCCCGTCGGAAGTGAGGAGGACGGTCGTCCGGGAACGTGAAAGCGAAGTACACCAGGCTGATGTAATACGCGGCATAATTGAGCGGCAGGATCAGTTGCATGAACAAATTCGGCAATGGGCCGCCCGGCAGATACCAGGCAACGGTTTGCGGCGAGAAGCTCAGCATCATGAAAGCGAAAACACGCATGCTGCCGTTGTCAGCGCGCCGTAGTCCAATCAGCAAGGCGATGAGCAGCGCGGCATAGTTGCATGCCCACGCCATCAGCGCGTCCGCGCGTGCGGCGATCGGATTGTGTGTGAAGTCTGAGGAGGCAATAGGCTTGAGCGCGACATGGCGTGACTGCCCATTGCTGAACAGGGTCAAACCAATAACTTCATCGCTGCCAAGCTGGCGTTTGACATCGATGTAGTGATCAAAGAACACCTTGTCGCCAATCCTCCCGCCCACCGTTGCCAAGGGCGAATCAGCGCCGATGGCCACAATCGGCAAGCGATAGTCGAGATCCGGTTCGCCAAATTCGATCGCAAGCGTGCCGGCTTTTGCCGGTGTGATCCGCTCCCAGTAAGTTGTCGCCCATATGCTGAAGGACAAATAAACAAGGGCGAGGGAAATGAGCAGGACTTTCCAGGATGAAGGCGATAGATTTTTGATGTTCATTAGAATGTGCTGGTGATGCAATTGTGATAAGCGCGAACACCGGATTCTATCAGATGAGAAATTGACAACGCTGCGGCACAAGGGATGCCAACAACGCGCCTTCAGCCGCACCTGATCGCTCGGGTCAGCCCCACGTCACCAGAACGATTCTGAGGCGATGGCTGCTTCAGCGCTGTGATCAATCGAGAACGAAAAAGGTTTTGAGAGGCAGAACCGTCTTTCTCAGCTTGTCCTTGAGCGTGACAGCGATGGTCCACTTGCCGGCCATGTCGCCCGGGTCATGTTTGAAACTGATCTCCGGTGTCGCCATATACAGGTTTTGCGGTCCGCCCAGAAGCGGCCCATGCCAGCAGGGCGTATCTGCGTGATGCACCACCGACGTGCCATCGGGCTGCATGACATCCAGGTCGCAGGTGAGGTTGGCCTTGCCATCGGCACCGAGCATCGCGTTTGCAAAGAAAATCAGGAGAAACACCTGTTCGCCCAGCGCAACCGGCGTGGTTTTCTGCGTGAAATGCGGGACGGTGGCGGCCGGCGTATTCCATTTCGCGCGCCAGTCCGCGTCCGAGGTAATGAGCAGGTGACCGGCGAAGCCATTCACGGCGCGCCGCGCTTCGGTCGGGGCGATCGCCTTGCCCTGGTCGTCGATCCATGTGCCATGTTGTGCAAACGCTGGCGCTGCCAGGGTCAGGATGAGAGCAAGCGCGGCGCGAGAGGTCATGGCAGATCACTCCGTTCAATATAGTGGCAGCATACGTCAGGCACTACATGCAGGCAAGCAACGATGCCGGGAATATCGTCTACAGCGCGGCGCGCGCGGCCGAGCGCTTGAACGTCCACACAAAACCCACGCCGGCTGATGCCCCATTTTCGCGCTGCATCAGCGGGCTACCGGTATTGGCCGCGCCGGCATAGCTTTCATAGCGCACGTAACCGAACAGGCGTACATCGGGGTTGAGCCGATGGCTGCCGGCCAGGCCTGCGCGCACCAGCATGCGGCCCGAATCGGCCTGGTAGGCCGGCCGTGCGGCGCTGGCGTATTGCGGCGCGACTTCATAAAAATAGCGGTTGATGCGGCTGTCGCCGAATACGGCGGCGACATGCGCTTCGCCGGTCCAGGATGCGTCGGCAGTCCGGGTTTCGTAGCTCAGGCGCGGCTCGAGCGTGCTGCCCTGGCGGCGCACGCCACCGCGCACTTCCATGACGGCGCGCAGGGGCAACTCGAAACGGATGGCACTCGTCGGGCTCAACTGCGCAACCTTGACTTTCAGGCGCGGCCCGAATTCAACCAGCGTGCCCAGGTTGGGCATGCCATTACGAATGGCGACGTCGTCTGATTTCGACGGCAGCGAGCCGGCAAAACCGACGTCCAGTTCGACCCGGTCCGAATTGAACAGGCGTGCGCCGATGCCGGACTGGTCAGCCCGAAAAATCTTGCCGCGGTATTGAATCCACGGCAGTGGCAGTACCCGGTTGTTGCGACTGTCGGCGCCCGGGTAGGCCGGGGTCGACAAGGCGAAGGCGCCGACACCGACTTCCCACAAGGGCAGGCCGGGCGCGTCTTGCACCTTCGCCACGTCGGGCAGATCCTGGGCCGACCCTACCAGCGGCAAGGCGAAGCAAACGGACAGGCATACAAACAGGGCGGTGGTTTTCATTGTGGAGGTCGTGGAGATGATGGTGCGTCATTCTAGCTTTGTCACAGCGCGCGACAAACAATTTCGCGCGCCGTGACAAAGCGCGTGTTTTGCAGACAGGTCTAACTGCTAGGATGCCGCTGCCATCCCTCTTACGGACCTGCATGCCATCGACCTTACTGCGCCGCACCGCTGGTCTGGACACCCTGCGCGCCTGCGCCATTGCGCTTGTCTTCATGTACCACTACATGGTCTTCGTCAGCCATACGCCCACCTTCGGCTGGCTCAGCACTGCGGGCTGGGTCGGTGTCGACCTGTTCTTTGTGCTGTCCGGCTATCTGATTGCCGACCAGTTGCTGCGCGGCGTACAAAGCGGCCAGCCGTTATCGCTATGGCGCTTCTACCTGCGCCGCGCACTGCGCACCTGGCCAGCGTTCTGGGTCGTGCTGGCCGCCTATTTTGCCTTCCCGACGATCATGGGCGGCAAGCCGCCGCCACCGCTGTGGACCTTTTTGACGTTCACGCAAAACATCGGCCTGCAGCCCGGCACCGCCTTTTCGCAGGCGTGGTCGCTGTGCATCGAAGAACAGTTTTACCTGGCCCTGCCGCTGGCTTTGCTGGCGGCCGTCGCCCTGCACTTGCGCCGCTGGCAGGCGTGGTGCGCGCTGGCCTTGCTGCTCGCCGTCGGCATCGGTTTGCGCGCTTACCTGTGGCACCGCTACGCACTCGAGGAAGGTGGCCAGGTGCGCGGCTACATGGCGCACGTGTATTACGCAAGCTTGTGCCGCTTCGATGAGTTCCTGCCCGGCGTGGCCGTCGCGCTGGTACGGCACGGCCATCCGCATCTGTGGCAGCGCCTGATGGAGCATGGCCGCAAGGTGTTGCTGGCCGGCGTCGCTGGGTGCGCCGCCCTGCTCTACGGCGCCCTCAACTTTTACTACATCGAGGACTACGGCTACGGCTTTTTCATGACCGCGTTCGGCTATTCTCTGCTGGCGATGGCGTTCGCGCTGCTGGTCATCGGCGCGCTCAGCCCACACACGCTGCTGCACCGCGCCCGCATCCCCGGCGCGCGCCAGCTGGCGCTATGGTCATATTCGATTTATCTTATCCATAAACCGGTGGGTAATATCGTCGGCAAGCTGGCAGTGCAATGGCAATTACCCGGCTCCGTCACGCTGACGCTGACGATCGTGCTGTCGCTGCTGGCGGGCGCGCTCCTGTTCTACCTCGTCGAGCAACCGTTCATGCGCTTGCGCGCGCGGCTGGCACCGTCGAACTTTGCGCCAGACATGGCCAGTGGCGCAGTGCATACTGGCCCTTCGACCAAACACGCCTGATTGCGCCGCCATGACCTTCCTTTCTGACCTGTTCGGACGCACGGAAAAGTCCCCGCCAGTTTCCCGCTTCGAGATGGCGCAGGACCACCTTGCCCGGAGCCGCACATCACCAGAGATAGCGCCATTTGCGGCAGACTACGACGGCTACCTGCGCCAGGCCGCCGTCGAACACTGCGTGGCGCTGGGCGACCCGGCCTTGCTGCCTGTCGTTGCAAGCAGGCTCAACGATTGGGTCGACCAGGTGCGCGCCGCCGCCCGCGCAGGCATCATGACACTGGCGCCGCGTTGTTCCCCCGCCGAGCTGCTTGCCATCCTTCCTGCTGTGCGGCGCCTGCTGGAAGCGCGCCGTACCGATCACGCCCTGTGGATCGCCGAATTCGAAGCCTTGCTGGTGATGCGTTTGTGCGCCGACGACGTCAAGGCCGCCATCCATTCTCCGGATATGGTCTTGTCGCGCGCGGCCTTTCAGCTGGCGCGCACGCGCAAGCTGATCGCACAGGAAGACCTGATTGACCTGGCGCTGGAACAGCGCGGCGACATCGTGCTGGCACAGGGCGCCCTGGCATTGATCACGGAACTACCACTCCCGCGGCGCCAGCACTGGTACCAAAAACTGGCGACCTGTTCTTTTCTCGTTTTGCGCGTTGCATCCTTGCGCGCACGCCTGCACGAAGAAACGGATGCCGCACAAGCCCTGGCCCGCACTGCCCTGTTCGACACGGCGGTGACCATCCGTGACGTCGCCGCAAGCCACCTGCGCCACTGCAAGGTCGACCTGCGCGGCCTGTATCGTGGCCTCTTGCTGGAACCGTCCACAGTGGCGAGGGTAGCCTGCATCGCGCTGGAAGGGCTGCGCGCCAGCGCGGATGTCGCACTCGTCGAACAGTTCACACGTGCATCCGCGCCGGCCGTGCGCCTGGCGGCATTCGCGTCCTGGCTGCGCATCGCGCCGCAGCGCAAGGACGACATCGCCATGCTGGCACTGCGTGACACCGCGCCGTCAGTGCGGCGCTTCGCGGTCGATACAGTGTGCAGACAGGGGGCCTATCTCCCTTTCGAGCAGGCGCATGCCGTCCTGGCGCCATTGCACGACTACCGCAACCTGCTAGCGCTGGCGCGGTCGGACCCGTGGCAGTGGCTCGAAACAATGGTGTGGGTGGCTGCAAACGACACACTCGACGTGACGACGACCAGGATGCTCGAACGCAGTGCGCAGGCATGGTGCCGCACGGCGCCATCCCGCTACACCAGGCCAACAGCGCGGCTTGCCGCGCTGTTCGACTTGCCCGACTCGGTGCGTGCCCTGGAAAAACTCGGCATCAACGATACATGGAAACGCGGCTGATACTGCAGTCCACGGTATCGAGGGTAGCGGCGCCGCGACGTCCTTCGGGCACGGCGGCCACAACCGGGGCTACAGCGATCTGATAGTGGCCTATAGCGGCCGCGGTGACGGCGCCGTGGTCATGACCAATGGCGACAATGGCGACGAAATCGCGCGCGCGCTGGCCGGCAAATACGCGATCAAGGACCTGGGCGACTTCGACATCACCTACAAAAATGGAAAATTACTGTTCTGGATACCGGACAAAAAAATGCCGACCATCCCGGCAAGGAATGATCGGCACGCAGCCGGATGCGGGCCGTCGCTTACGACAAGATGGTTTTGAGCAATGCGGCCAGGTGGTACCCGCCCTTGGTCAATTGTTCCTTGGCGATTTGCGAGCTTGGCACCGGATAGTTCTGCGGCACTTCCAGTGACCAGGTGCTGTACTTCTCGCCGCTCTTGCTGACCTTCTCGGTAACGGCGCCCGTGGTCACGTCCTTGTACGCTTCCTTCGAGACGACCAGTGCATCGTCGGCCCACTGGTACGGCCAGGTGCTGACCAGGCCGGTGTTCACGTTGACGTTTGGCTTGCTGTCGATGACGGCCTGGGCAAATTGCTCCGGCGTTTTGGTCGACAGACGGCGCATGGCGTAGTCGACCACTGTGGTGTCCCAGTACGAATGGAACGGCTTGGTCAGCGCGGCCGGCACACCTTCCTTGACCGGCTTCGGTTCGCCCGGCGGTATGACACCATCGCTCATCTGCGTCAGCTTGCCGTCGTCGAGCAGGAAATTGTTGCCGCCACGGGCGTCAAAGATATTGATGCCGTCGATCTCGCTCTGCTTGGTCGGCACCACGAACTTGCCGTCCTTGCCAACAAAAGCCGCGCCCACGTGCAGCGGCTGGTGGATGTCGCCGGTCAGGTGGACCAGCAGGATCAGCGCCTGGCGTGGCGTAAATTTATGCGGGTTGACGGCGGCGCCATCCTTGCCCTGCAGGACGGCGATGCACTCCTTGAGCGTCTGCACGATGTCTTCGTCCGCCGTGCCCACGGCGTGATCGTGGTACTTGTTCAACTGGTAGGGCACATCGGTGTAGTGGTACTCGCTGTGCTTCGGATTGGCGGCAACGTAGGCGATCATTTCCGGCGACTGCGGGCCGCAATACGTGCCTTTCACGCAGTCGGCCCAGTTGGCGATCGATTCGAGCGTTTCGCCGGGCAGCAACAATGCCTGGATTTTCTTCTGCGCGGCAGTGCCCTTGAGCAGCTTGTCGGCGATGGCGCCCACGGCGCGGTGGCCGTCATTGCCCCAGGCCAGCGCGCTGGAGGAAATGAAGGCGCAGGAGACTGCGAGGGCGATGGCGATTTTTTTCATGGTCGGTTCCTGGTTGAATTTGCTTAGCGCACGCGCTCGATGCGCGCGGCCGATGGCGTGCCGGCCTTGTCGTGTTGGGCCAGGTACTTTAGCATCGCGTCGAGATCGCGGATGCCGGTGTCGACCCGGCGCGTGCCCTTGCCAAAGATGGTGAAGGTGTCGCCGCCTTCGGCCAGGAAGTTATTCGCCACCACGCGGTAGGTTTTGCCGTCCTCGACCGCCACGCCATTGACCTTGACGCTGCCCGGCACCACGCGCGCGCCGACTGGCAGCGTGCTGTCCCAACGATAGCTCAGGCCGCTCGACACTTGCAGTACCGAACCGCCATCGCCGTCGGACTTGCTCCACTGCTGTTCGAGCAACGCCTTCAATTGCGCGCCGGTCAGGTCCATCGCCACCAGCGTATTGCCGAACGGCAGAACGGCCTGCACATTGCCGAACGTGGCAACGTTACCGGGGCCCGATTCGAGGTCCTTGCGGATGCCGCCATTGTTCATGAAGCCGATCTGCACGCCCTGCGCTTTGGTGGCCGCGACGATGGCATCGGTGATCAGGTCGCCCAACGGCGATTCGCCGGCGCTGCTGCCCTTGCGCGCAACGAGCGGCACCCCCAGCGTAGCGACCGGCTTGCCCAGCACCGCGGTGCTGCGTGCGCGCACATTGGCGAGGAATGCCGTCATCTTCGGCTCGGCCGGGTAGGCGTCCGGGTTGATGACTTCGTTCTTGACGGTCACATCGGACAGCACTTTGCTGACCGGATTGACGGTCATCTTGATGCGCGTGAGCAGGCGCCCGCCCATGTCGGCCTGGGTGACCAGGCGCCCGTCGACCTTGCACTGGTAACCCGTGTGCGAGTGGCCCGACACGACGATGCGGATGGCCGGATCGAGCTTGCCGACGATGCCCACGATCGGTCCTTTCAGCTCGCTGCAGTCGATCTGGTGGAACGCTTCCTTTGTATGCCCGCCTTCGTGGATCAGCACCACGAACACGGTGGCGCCGGCGGCGCGCAGGCCTGGGATGGTGCGGTTGATGGCCGCGGCTTCATCCTGGAAGGTCAAGCCGGCAATCGCCGCGGCCGTGGTGACCGAGGCGGTGTCTTTCAGCACGGCGCCGATCAGGCCGACCTTGACGCCTTTCACGTCGACGATGGAAGTCGCCGGCATCAGCGTCTTGCCGGTTTGCGTGACCAGCACATTCGCGCCCAGATACTGAAATTTGGCGCCGCCAAACGATGGCGCCAGCTGGCAAGCCTTGTCAGGACGGGGCGAGACACAGCCGCCGTTCTGCTGGCGCAGCAATTCGACCGTACCCGGATCGAATTCGTGGTTGCCCAGCGAACTGGCGTGCAGGCCCAGCATGTTCATCGCTTCGATGGCTGGCTCGTCGGCCCACATCGACGACAGCGCCGGGCTGGCGCCAATCAGGTCGCCGGCGGCGACAAACACGAGATTCGGGTCTTCGCGGCGCCAGGCGGCCAGCGCACCGGACATGGCGGCCGCGCCGCCGGCCTGCAAGGTCACCGGGGCAGCGGCGCCCGGTGGTGTGAAGGTAAATTTCGAGGGTTCGAGGTTGCCGTGGAAATCGTTCAATGCGACCAGGTTGATCTCGATGCCGGGTGCGGGCGGCGTGGATGCGCAACCTGCCAGGGCAAGCGCCAGGACAAGCGAGGAAACAAGTGGGCGAAGAATCATGGCGTCAATACTTTTTGAAAGTGGAATGTAAAAGCGGGCCCGAAGGCCCGCGAGATGCATCTGTATTCTACGCCGCGTGCAGCCTGATAGCGACTGCGTGCGGCGCTGCCGTCTTAGAAGTCGACGGACATGGTGGCCGAGAAGAAGCGCGGTGCACCGAGGTAGTAGAACACTTGTTTCTTGGTCACGCCGTTGCCGCCAGCCGTCACGACACCGTAGTCCAATGCATTCAAAACGCTCTGCGACGAAGGATTGCGATATTGCTTGTTGGTGATGTTGCTGATGTTGAAGGTCAGCTTCGGACGCTTGGCCCAGCCCATGTCGGCAAACGTGTAGCCGCCGTCGAAGCCGAACAGGGTGTAACCCGGCACTTCTTCGTCGTTGGTCAGCGTCGCTTGCTGCTTGCCGGTGGCCTTCGCGGTCAGGCGGCCCCACAGCAAGCCATCCTCGTATTGCAATGCCAGGCCGGCTTTTTGCTTCGGCGTCAACGGGAACGCTTTGCCTGCGGTCGGCAGCATGTAGCCCAGAGCGTTGCCGAGCGTGTCGCCTTTGATTTCGCTCTTGTTGTAGCCATACGAACCATACAGCGAGAAGCCGTTGATCGGGTTGTTACCCGCTTCGATTTCGAAACCGTAGTTCTTGACCTTGCCGACGTTGGTGGTCGTGCTGGTCAGCGTGTTCGGATTGAACGCGGTGGCCATACGATCGCGGAAGTCGGTGGCGTAGATGCCGAACGTGCCGTTCCAGACGCTGGTCTGGTGACGCAGGCCGGCATCGAAGCTGTACGAGATTTCAGGACGGACTTCATCCTTGACCGTGATGACACCGGTTTTGGTGTCCACCGTGAAGTTACCGTTGGTCGAGCCGTACACGAAGTTGCCTGGCGCCTTCATGTTCTTGGCGACCGACGCGTAGACCTGGTCGTCCGAGGTCAGCTTGTAACGCACGCCGAACTGCGGCAACACTTCGCTGTAGGTGCGATTGATCTGGTAATCGACCGCTGCGCCTTCGTTGGCGAAGTTGTGGAAATCACGCTTGATGTGTGGCGTGCGCAGGCCGGCATTGACGGTCAGGCGGTCGTCCATGAACGACATCGTGTCCTGCAGGAAGGCCTGGTAACCCGTTGAAATGGTGCGCCAGTCGCGCAGCTGGTAGTCCGAACCGTCCTGACGCTTGATACGGTCGTCTTTCAGGTACATGTCTGCAATATTGCCGTTGTTATCGACACGAACGATCGGGCTGGTTTGCTCGTGCTTGGCACGCTCGTACCAGAAGCCGCCAAGGATGGTGTGATCGCCGATCGTGTAAGTGAGCGAAGTGGTCAGACCAGGACGGTTGGTACGGGTCACGCTCGCACCGGCAACGATGACCGAATCAAGGACGTCGCCGTCGCCGTTCAGGTCGACAGCACCGTTAAGCGTATTGCTCGTCTTCGTCGCCATGAAACTGCTATTGACGGTCGTGACGGTAGTCGTTCCCCGACGGGTGGTGCTTTCGTTGACGACTTTCTGCTGGACGCCGCCGTTGCCATAACCGTACCAGTAGTAAGGCACAAATTTGATATCGAGGTCATCGGTCAGGCGGAACTTGGCCGTTGCCGACAGAATGCCGTTCTTGAACGGGTTATTCGCCAGTTTGTAGTAGGCAGGAACCTGGCCAGCGCCGACGCCAGCGGTCGGATCGATCTGGACGGTGCCAGCGACAGGCGTGACGTGACCGACGAACGTCGGGCTGAAATCGTAGTTGTAACCCAGACGGTTGACGTCAGCGAGCTGGTAGCTCTGAATGTTGTTGTTGCGGGCAGCGTTGAACAACAAAGTGCTGTGGATGTAGTTTTGCTTGTTCCAGTCGTAGTTAAAACCGGCATCGAGGTGGTTACGTGCGGCTTCGCCCTCGCCTTTCCATTTTTCCGACCTGGCGCGCGACACCGAGATGAACGCTTTCGAGCGGCCGTCCGGGAACAGGCCGGTATCGTAACGGATGAACGACTTGTACATGTTCAGCTGACCGAAGGTCTGCATCACGCGCAAGCGCTGCTTGTCTTCCGGATTACAGGTGACGATGCCGAAGTTACCGCCCGATGCGCCCACTTGCGGCGAGTCGACGTCGGTCGAGCCCTGGGTCACGAACTCGGAGCAGGTGTTTTCCTGGTCGACGTATTCTTGCGGGTACACCGAGAACGAACCGGAGTCGTTGACTGGCACGCCGTTGATGGTGGCGCCGATCTGGTCGCTGTTGAAGCCGCGCAGGGTCAGGCCGCCACCGAACAGACCGGTTGCGTCGTAGTTGTAGCTATTTACCGATGGCAGCAGCTCCAGGGCCTGGTAGGCGTTACCGGTAGGACGCTGCTTTTCCAGCTCCGCAGCGGTGATGGTCGAGCGCGCTTTCGGCGCATCTTCCTGCACCATCAAACCCATTTGCGTTTTCTTGCCGCGGATGACGACTTCGCGGGTCTGGCCCGCGTCGGTGTCGACTTTTTCCGTTGCAGTTTGCGCGTGGGCTGCAAACGTAAAGCATGCCAGTTGGCAAGCCAACGCGATCGAGCTTAGGCGCAACTTGGGTTGTTGAGTAAAAACGGATTGCATTGCGAACTCCCTGGAGTGTTGAAATTTTAAAATCGGTATTTGCAGCTTTTAAACCTGCGAACTGTTGGAGAGGATGACTCTCCTTTGAGAAGCGGAAGTATACAGACTGGATATTTCACCTTGATGACGCGGTAGAAAAAAGCTAACGTTTTCTCACGTACTGGCGGGTCAAGGAATTTGAAAAATTTCCAAACCAGCAATCAATCATGCATGAGCCAGATATACCGGACAAATACGATTTTTTTTAGTTATTTATACGTCAACGGTATAAATCGTCTGCAAAACTACCGTTCGCGTAGGTAAATACCTACAGAACTGCGGCACTTCATCCTTGGCGCAATTATAAGTGAGGGGTTCCGCAGGGAAATCCATAAGGGGTAAATTTTGACAGCCTTGCGGAAATGCTCTCGGAATGTGTAGCTAGTTGACCACAAACATGGTTTTTAGTTATCAGTCATAGGCTAGTAACATGGCAATGGAAACAATGTGGATTGTTACTATTGGATAGATTTTGTGGCCACAAGGAGAGGCAGCAAAAGCACAAGGTAGAAGTCGGTACGCCCAAGCAAAACGGCCCCGGGCTTGCGCCTGGAGCCGCTTCGTGTAATGACAGGACCGACGTCCGTCGCTGCGATCAGCGCCGACGCACGGCCGCTTTATCCAGGGCAGCAATGCCCGCCTCGAACTTCGTAAAGCGCGCATCGAGCTGTTTGGTCAGCCGCGCCTTGTCCGCCGCAGGCAGGAAAGCGTAGCGGATGCTGTTATACGAAACCCGCTTGATCTCGCCGTAGGACGGCTTGTAGCGGCTGGCGAACAGCACGTATTCGCCCGACAGGTTGTGGCGCGTCACGCCCGCATCGTCGGTCGAGATCACGTAGGGCACACCATATTTGCGGTACAGCGTGACCGGGTGGTCGGCCCCTTGCACGCCGTTGATGAAGGCGTTGCTGGTCAGGTTGATTTCGACCGGAATGTCCTTCTCGCGCATGGTCTGCAAAATGCGCGTGACATTGCTTTCGTGGGCCAGGTCGATGCCGTGACCGATGCGGTCGGCGCGCGCCACGCTGATCGCCTGGTCGATGTGAAACTGCAGGCCTTCCGGCGGCACATCGCCCAGCGCCAGCTCGCCCGCGTGCAGCGCCACTTTCACATCCGGATACACCGTCTTCAGGAAGCGGAACATCTTCATGTGCAGCGCGTAGTCGCGCATCGAGACGCGGTTGCTCTCCTGGCCCACGATGTTCACGCCCACCAGGCGCTCGCTTTGCACGTCGGCCTTGAAGGCGGCCAGCATCGACGAGAAGACGTTCGACGGCGGCAGCAGGCGCAGCACATAGGTCTGGTAGCGCATGGTGAAGTTGGCGTCGTCGATGCCGTTCGACGCTTCGTCGACCTTGGCCACAAAGTCGGTGATCGATTTGTTGAAGGCCGGGTCGGCGTCCAGGGTCATCATCCAGGCGCGCATCTGGGCGTCAAAAGCCGCATCATCGTTACCCTGGCGCCAGGCGTCGGCGTCAAAAGCAGGGTTGCTGGTCGGCGGCGCCATCTTGAACATGGTTTCGATGTAGCTGACATTTTCCAGCACGGCGCGGTGCTTCAGCGCCAGCAAGCCTTCATGGAAGTTGGCGTTCGAGACCGGGCCGAAGTAGCCGAAGGTCTGGAAGAACTGGCGGTCCGGCGGCGGCTGATCGGCGCCGTAGGTTTTGAAATCCTTGCTCGACCAGCGCTGCAGCAGTTCGCGGTAAGTGTAGTCGTCGTTGTAGACGTCCGCGCTGCCCAGGCAGGTTTTGTCCTTGGCCGGCTTCGCGCGCTGGGCGTCGACGACCGCCTTGTCGGTTTCGATGCGGTAGGTCTGCTTGTTGACGCACAGGCCCTGCTGGTCGAGGAAATCGAGGTACTGCTCGACGTAGATCGCGCCCGAATAGTGGTGGTGCAGGTCGCCGCCTTTCGGCATCTGCGAGAAGAACATGGTCAGCTCGGCCGCCTTGGGGGTGTCGCCGGCGATCAGCGTGGCGTAGTGAAGCATGGTTGCAGCTTCATTCGCTTTCGGCGAGGCGGCGTGGGCGCCAGTGCTCGCAAAGACCAGCGCGAGCGCCAGGCTGCTCAGTTTCTTCTGCATCGGATATCCTTAATTGTTGCGTTGATGGACCAGGGTGCCGGCTGCGTAAGTTGCCTGGACGGCGCGGTCGTCGCCCAGCAGCGCCAGCGCAAACAGCAGCTCTTCGAGCGACTCGAGGTGACCGGTTCTGCGCGCCAGCAGCGGCGTGCATTGCGGGTCGAGCACGATGAAGTCGGCTTCCGCGCCGGGCGCGAAATTGCCGATCGTCCCTTCCAGTTGCATGCTGCGCGCGGCGCCCAGCGTGGCCAGGTAAAACATCCGTAAAGCCGGCAAATAACTGCCTTTTAGCCGCGCAACTTTATACGCTTCATTCATTGTTTGCAACATCGAGAAGGACGTCCCGGCCCCGACATCGGTCGCCAGCGACAGCAGCGTATGGACGCTATCGGCTTTTTCGAAGTCGAACAGGCCGCTGCCGAGGAACAGGTTGGAGGTCGGGCAGACCGCCACCGCCGACCCGGTCTCGGCCATGCGCGCGAAATCGGTGTCGTCGAGCCAGATGCAATGACCGAAGATGGCGCGCGGGCGCATGAAGCCGTAATGCTCGTACACGTGCAGATAACTGCGCTGGGCTGGAAACAGCTCACGCACCCAGCGGCATTCCTCGGCGTTCTCCGACACGTGGGTCTGGATGTAGGTGGTCGGATAGGCCGCGGCCAGTTCGCCGGCCAGGCGCAGTTGGGTTTCGCTGGACGTGGGGGCGAAGCGCGGCGTGATGGCGTACATCGAACGCGCGTGACCGTGCCACTTGTTGATCAGGTCTTCGCTGTCACGCACGCCCTGCTGCGCCGTATCGCGCAGAAACGCGGGACAGTGGCGGTCCATCAGTACCTTGCCGGCCGCCATGCGCAGCTGGCGCGCTTCGCTCGCTTCGAAAAACGCATCGACCGACGCGCGGTGCACGGTGCAGTAGACCATCGCGGTGGTGGTGCCGCAACGCAGCAGCTCGTCGAGAAAAAATTCGGCGGTCGCGCGCGCGTGCGCCGGGTCGTCAAATTTGCGCTCGGTGGGGAAAGTGTACGTCTCCAGCCACGGCAGCAGGCCGGGCGCCGGCGAGGCGATCATGTCGCTTTGCGGGTAGTGCAGGTGCGTGTCGATAAAGCCGGGGCAAATGATCTTGCCGCTGTAGTCGGTGACAACCGTGCCGGCGGGGAGTGTCGGCAGCAGCGCCGCGTAGTCGCCGGCTGCCTTCACTCGGCCCGCCTCGACGATCAGCAGGCCGTCGCGGTGCCAGGCATGGGCATCGTCGTGAAACGCCGGATCGGCGTGAAAGTGCAGCAAGCTGGCACGGTAGGCTTGCAGGGTTGGTGGAACGGTGGACATCAGGATCTTTCGGAAGAGACGGCGCGCGCGGCCGGCGCAGTATGCCTGGCCTCCCACACGCTTAATAATTGGGCGACGACGGCGATCGCGATGACGGCCGGTTGCTTGCCAGTGACGCCGGGGACGCCGATGGGACAGACCATGGCGTCGATGCGGTCATGGTCCAGCCCGCGCGCGCGCAGGCGGTGCTCGAACTGGCGCCGTTTCGTCATGGAGCCGATCAGGCCGAACCAGTCGGCACTGTCGCGCGCGAGGATCGCTTCACACAGGCGCTGGTCGAGGGCGTGGCTATGCGTCATGACGAGGAAGCTGGCGCCGCGCGGGGCGCTGGCGGCGCTGGCCTCGGGCGTATCGGTCGCTTCGATGTGGACGTTGGCCGGTACCGAGTCGGGGAACTGGTCTTCGCGTTCGTCGACCCAGGTCACGCGGCACGGCAGGCTGCCCAGCAGGCGAACGATCGCCGCACCCACGTGGCCGGCGCCGAACAGGAAGAGATGGGCACGCGGCGCGAGGACGGCGTCGACCAGCCAGCGACGGCCGTCCTGATCGCGCATGACGTGGGTGCCGGCATCAGCATCGAAGGCCGGCACGGCGTCGCCGCTCAACACCTTCCCGCTAGCGTCGCACAGCGCCGAAGCAGCGCCGTCCAGCGCCAGCAAGCGGAAGGTATCGACATCCCGCCGGCGCTGCAAACGTGCGCGCTGCGCGGGGTCAAACCGTTCGAACAGCAGGTGGGCCACGCCGCCGCAACACTGGCCCAGGCTGGGGCCCAAAGGAAAACGTTCGAAATGGCGCGTGCGGCCATCAACCAGCATGGCACGCGCAAGCGCCATCGCTTTCAATTCCAGGTGGCCGCCGCCGATGGTGTCAAACTGCGTACTGCTGGTGACCAGCATGTGCGCACCCGCCTCGCGCGGAACCGAGCCCTCGGTGGTCGCCACCGTGACCAGCACGGCGGGCGCCAGGGTGCGCTGCGCGCCTGTCAGCCAGTCATCCATGTGCCAGCACGGCCGTGATGGCCTTGAGGATTTCTTCGCTGGTAGCGGGCGCATTCAAGGGCGGATTAATTTGATGGTTGCCCACGGCCGACACCGCGTCGCGGATCGCGAAGAACACCGAGAACGGCAGCAGCAGCGGCGGCTCGCCCACGGCTTTGGAGCGATGGATGCTGTCTTCGACGTTGCCGTTGTCGAACAGGCGCACACGAAAATCTTCGGGGCAGTCGGAAACACCGGGGATTTTGTAGGTGGACGGCGCGTGCGTCATCAGCTTGCCGCCCGCGTTCCACCACAGTTCTTCGGTCGTCAGCCAACCCATGCCCTGGATGAAGGCGCCTTCCACCTGACCGATGTCGATGGCCGGATTGAGCGAGCGGCCCGCGTCGTACAGCGCATCGGCGCGCAGCAGCTTCCATTCGCCGGTGAGGGTGTCGACCACCACTTCGGCCACGGCGGCGCCATACGCAAAATACGAGAACGGCCGGCCGCTCATGGTTTTAGGATCCCATGACAGGCCGGGCGTGGCGTAGTAACCGTCCGACCACAACTGGGTGCGCGCCAGGTAAGCCTTTTGCACCAGCTCGGGGAACGGCACTTCGTGGCCGTTGACGTACACGGTGTCGAACGCGAAGCGCACTGCTTCTTCTGCGCCGCCGTACAGCTTGACGGCGTACGCGGCGAGGCGCTCGCGGATCTGGCGCGCGGCATCCTGGGCGGCCTTGCCGTTCAAATCGGCGCCGGTCGACGCGGCCGTGGCCGAGGTGTTGGCGACCTTGCTGGTGTCGGTGGCGGTGGCGCGCACATGCGCCATGTCGACGCCCAGTTCGTGCGCCACCACCTGCATCACCTTGGTGTTGATGCCCTGCCCCATCTCGGTGCCGCCGTGGTTGACGAGGATGGAACCGTCGACATACACGTGCACCAGCGCGCCGGCCTGGTTCAGGTGCGTGACGTTAAAGGCGATCCCGAATTTCACCGGCGTGAAAGCGAGCCCCTTCTTCAGCACCGGGCTGCTGGCATTGAAGGCGTCGATCTGTGCACGCCGCGCGCGGTAATCGCTGCTGATTTCGAGTTCGTCGGTCAGGGCGTGGATGACGTTGTCGACCACAAGCTGGCCATACGGCGTGACATTGCGCTCACTTGTGCCGTAGTAATTCAGGCGCCGGATATCGAGCGCGTCGCGTTGCAGATTGCGGGCGATTTCATCAAGCACGTATTCGATGGCGATGGCGCCTTGCGGGCCGCCGAAGCCGCGGAACGCGGTATTCGACTGGGTGTTGGTCTTGCCGCAGGCGGCGCGGATTTCGACGTCGGATAAATAATAGGTGTTGTCGAAGTGGCAGACGGCGCGCGTGGCCACCGGCCCGGACAGGTCGGCCGAGTAGCCGGCGCGCGTGACCATATCGACTTTCGCCGCCAGGATGACGCCTGCGTCGTCGTAGCCGACTTCGTATTCATAGTGAAAACAGTGGCGCTTGCCGGTGATGAGCATGTCGTCGTCGCGGTCGGCGCGCAGTTTGACGGGTTTCTTTAGCCTGGCCGCGGCAATGGCGGCGGCGGCGCACCACAATGCCGATTGCGATTCCTTGCCGCCAAAAGCGCCGCCCATGCGCCGGCATTCGACGACGATATGGTGCGAATGCAGGCCGAGCGCGTGCGCGACCACGTGCTGCATCTCGCTCGGGTGCTGGGTCGAGGTCAGCACCAGCATGCCCTGGTCTTCTTTCGGGATGGCATAGGCGATCTGGCCTTCCAGATAAAAGTGTTCCTGGCCGCCGACGGACAGCTCGCCTTTCACCTTGTGCGGCGCGCGCGCGAATGCGGCTTGACTGTCGCCCCGTGCCAGGCGCATCGGCGGCAGCACGTACGATTGCGCGGCCCTCGCCGCTTGCGGCGTCAGGATCGCGGGCAGCTCGTCATAGGTGATGTCGGCCAGGCGCGCGGCGCGGCGGGCGTGATCGTGGGTATCGGCGACGACAATAAAAATCGGCTGGCCGACGTATTGCACCAGGCCGGGCGCGAAGATCGGGTCGTCGTGGATGATGGGGCCACAGTCGTTGGTGCCGGGGATGTCGAGGGCGGTGTAGACCGCGACCACGCCGGCGCTGGCGCGGACGTGCGCGAGGTCGATGGCGCGGATCGTCGCGTGCGCCCTGGTCGACAGACCCAGCGCCGCGTGCAGGGTGCCCTGCACTTCCGCGATGTCGTCGGTGTAGGTGGCCTGGCCGAGCACGTGCAGCGCGGCCGATTCATGCGCGCGCGCGATGCCGACCGCCTGCCACGTCGGTGCTTTCAGGATGCCTGCGTCGTTCATCAATGTTCCTTTATGCGCGCACGGCGAAAGCGTTGACGGCGTTGGCCGCGAGGGGCGCGTCCAGGCGCGTCTCGTACCAGAAACGGCGCAGCAGGTTTTGCGCGGTCTGCATGCGGTAGCTGCTCGACGCGCGCATGTCCGACAGCGGCGCGTAATCGGCCGCCAGTGCAGCCATGGCTGCAGTCAAGGTGGCTTCGCTCCAGGCGCGGCCGGTCAACAAGGCTTCGGCGCTGGCGGCGCGTTTCGGGGTCGCCGCCATGCCGCCGAATGCGATGCGGGCCGAGGCAATGACGTCGCCGTCAAACGTCAACGCAAACGCGGCGCAGACGGCGGAAATGTCCTGGTCGAAGCGCTTGGCCAGTTTATAGGTGCGGAATGCGACGCCTTCGCGTGGCAGCGGCACGCGCACGGCGCGCACGAATTCATCAAGCCGCAAGTCTTTTTGCTGGTAGCCCAGGTACAGGTCTTCCAGCGCCAGCGTGCGCGCGCCGCCGGGGCTGTGCAGGACCACTTCGCTGCCCAGCGCGATCAGCCACGGCATCGAGTCGCCGATGGGTGAACCGTTGGCGACGTTCCCGCCCAGCGTGCCGGCATTCCTGATCGGCAGAGAGGCAAAGCGCTGCCACATTTCGTTCAACTGTTCCGGGTAGTGGGCGCAGACGGCGCGATAGGCGTCGTCGAGCGTGACCCCGGCGCCGATCTCGAGCATGCCGTCCACTGCCTGCACCGTTTTCAGGGCATCGACGTGGCCGAGGTAAATGATGTCGTTCAATTCCCGCATCTGCTTGGTGACCCACAGGCCGACATCGGTGGAGCCGGCCAGCAGCAAGGCCGCCGGATTTTCTGCGCGCAGCGTGGTCAGTTCTTCCAATGTGCGCGGCGCATGAAAGGTCTGCGCGCCGACCGTGTAGCTGACCAGGGCATCGCGGCGCAATGCGGTGAGTTGTTGCGTGAGGGCGGCACGATCAAAATGCACTGCCGGCAATTCAACCATGCGCCGCGCTGCATCGATGATGGGGCGATAGCCGGTGCAGCGGCACAGGTTGCCGGACAGGGCGTCGTCGATCTGGCAGCGGCTCGGCTGTTTGCCGTCCTGTTTTAAATACATGCCCCACAGCGACATGGCGAAGCCGGGCGTGCAGAAGCCGCACTGTGAGCCATGGCATTCCACCAGCGCCTGCTGCACCGGGTGCAAGGCGCCATCGTCCTGCTGCAAGTCTTCCACCGAGAACAGGGCCTTGCCGTCGAGGGTGGGTGTGAACTGGATGCAGGCATTGACCGCTTTCATCTGCAACTGGCCGTTTTCCAGCGAGCCGATGACAACGGTGCACGCGCCGCAGTCGCCCTCGGCGCAGCCTTCCTTGGTGCCGGTGCAATGCAAATCCTCGCGCAAATGCTGAAGGATCGTCTGCGTCGGCGACCCGCCCTGCACTTCGCGCAAGTGGCCCTGGTAATAAAAACGGATCGGTTCTGACATGCTGGTCTCGAGGTTGGCCCAATTTAACAGGTTAACACCCACAGGCGAAACGACATATATCCAATCGGTGATGTAACTTATCTCCCAATAAACATAATGCTTTTTTACAATTGCCTCAGATCTCAAACCCAAAAAATAGGGTCAGAGTCGAATTGTTTGCCAATTGTTCAAAGGAACTGCTCGAAAAACCCGTCGTATCGCGGTGTAACTTAATGATCAATTGCTCAAAAATTCGACTCTGACCCTAATTCTTTTGCAATGGTTTTGATACATCTGTTTATGGGGCGGGGTGGATCTGGCGCCAGTGGTTGGCGATGTCGATGCGGCGGGTGATCCAGACGTGATCGTGGCTTTGTACGTAGTCGAGGAAGCGGCCCAGCGCGGCGGCGCGGGCCGGGCGGCCGACGATGCGGCAGTGCAGGCCGATCGACAGCATTTTCGGCGCATTCAAACCGTTCGGGTCGCCTTCGGCGTACAGCACGTCGAATGCATCTTTTAAATAGTCGAAGAATTGCGTGCCCGAATTAAAACCCTGCAGGGCCGCGAAGCGCATGTCGTTGGTGTCGAGCGTGTACGGGACGACCAGGTGCGATTGCACACCGGTGCCGGTGGCAATCTGCTGGTAGAACGGCAGGTCGTCGCCGTAGTGGTCGGCGTCGTACGTAAACCCGCCGTGTTCTACCACCAGCTTGCGCGTGTTCGGTGAATCGCGCCCGGTGTACCAGCCTTGCGGCGCGGCACCCGTCAAATCGCGGAAGATCGCAACCGCCTCGTTCATGTGCGCGCGCTCGGTCGCCTCATCGACATTCTGGTACGAGATCCATTTCAAGCCGTGGCAGGCGATTTCGTGGCCCAGCGCCTGGAACGCCTTGACCGCATCCGGATTGCGCTTCAGGGCCATCGCCACCCCGAACACGGTCAGCGGCAGCTTGCGGTCCTCGAACATGCGCAGCAAGCGCCACAGCCCGGCGCGCGAACCGTATTCATAGAGCGACTCCATGCTCATGTGGCGCATCGGGAAGGCCGCTGCGCCGATGATCTCGGACAGGAAGGTCTCCGAGGCGGCATCGCCATGCAACACATTGTTCTCGCCGCCCTCTTCATAATTGAGTACGAACTGCAGCGCAATGCGGGCCTCGCCCGGCCACTGCGGATGGGGCGGCGTGCGGCCGTAGCCGATCAGGTCGCGCGGGTAGTTGTCGTCAGTGCTCATGGCGGGTCCGATGGTGGATATATTTGCCATCTTATATTGCCAACCACGCAAAGCTATATGATTGGGCGGATACCTTTTTCTGCCAACCATATAAGAGAACTCCATGGGAAAAATCAGCACGCACGTCCTCGATACAACGCGCGGCTTGCCGGGCGCCGGCGTCCAGGTGGAGCTGTACCGCGTCGACGCCACCGCCCGCATCCTCGTCAAGGAAGACACCACCAATGCCGACGGCCGCTGCAGCGCGCCGCTGCTTGAAGCGGACGCGCTGGTGACGGGCAAGTACGAACTGGTCTTCGGCGCCGGCGCCTACTTTGCAGCGCAAGGCGTTGCCCTGCCCGATCCACCATTTCTGGACAGGGTCATCATCGCGTTCGGCGTGGCCGACGCCAGCCAGAATTACCATGTGCCGCTGGTATTGACGCCATGGTCATACTCGACCTACCGCGGCAGTTAGCAAAACTATCGGGGAGATAACATATTTCATCTGACAGTCTTGCCCTACTGTCAGCAATTTACAACAAGAAAGCGCAAATCCGTTACTTTGTCACTGCAGTGTGAATTTTCCTTGCGGTAAATATTGCCACTTGGATAGAATTATTCAGCCAGGTAAATACGCGGCAGCGATGCCAGGACCTGCCACCAATTCGATTCACAACTGCATACTCGCGACAGGTAACGCATGAAAAAACACATTCTGGCCACACTGCTGGCCCTGCCCCTGGCAGTCAACCTCGCCTACGCTCAGGACGTGGGCGATGGCTTGAGCATCAAAGTGAGCGGCTTCGGCACCGGCGCCCTGACAATGAGCAACACCGACGACGCCGAATTCGGCCGCGCCAACCAGGCCCGCGGCGTCAAGAAGGATGCCCGCACCGGCGTCGATTCGAATCTCGGCCTGCAAGCGGACGTTGCCATCAATAGCTGGCTGTCGCTGACCGGCCAGGGACTGGTACGCAAGGATGCCGAAGACGACTACGGCGCCGAAGCCACGCTGGCCTTCGCGAAAGCCAGGGTCAACGATGCGCTGAGCATCCGCGTCGGCCGCATGGGTGTGCCGGTCTTCATGATTTCGGAGTACCGCAACGTCGGCTACGCCAACAACTTCGTGCGTCCGCCGCAAGAGATGTACTCGCAGGTTCCGTTCAACAATATCGACGGCGTCGATGCCGTCTGGCAGGTCGCCTTCGGCGACACCAGCTTGACGGCGCAACTTGCTGCCGGACGCAGCAAGGCGCCGGTGGCCGGCAATCTGAATGTGGAAATGAAATCGCTGGTGGCGCTGAACCTGGTGGCCGAACACGGTCCGTTCACCGCGCGCTTCGGCCGCGCCGACGGCAAGTTGACCATCACCGGCTCGACCTCGCTCGATGGCCTGCTGGCATCGCTGCGCAGCGCCGGCACCGGCTACCGCCTGCCGGTACTGAACACGCTGGCCGGCGACCTGGTTGCCGACAGCAAGAAGGCGTCGTTCACCTCGGTCGGCCTGGGGCTGGACTGGAACGGTTTCATCGGCCAGAGCGAATACGCCAGGCGCAAGACCGACTCCTATATCAACAGCACCACCTCGTGGTACGTGATGGGCGGCTACCGCATCGGCAAATTCCTGCCTTATTACACGCACGGCAAGCTGGCGGTCGACCGTGTCGTCGCCAATACGGTGCCGGCGGCCTGCCCGGCCGGCTACCCGGTCGCGTGCACGCCGACCCTGCGCGCCCTGTCCGCCGGTGTCGCCACCTTGCGCAGCGCGGGCCTGGGCCAAGGCGAGCAAGCGACCGACAGCCTCGGGGTACGTTGGGACCTGCACCGCTCGGCGGCACTGAAATTCCAGGTCGACCGCATCACCCCGAAAAACGGCAAGGGACTGTTCCTGAACGCGAACCCGGGTTTTTCCCACGCGGTCACGGTCGGCACTGTCGCTGTCGACTTCGTATTTTAAGGCGCCATCGATGAACAAATTGTTTAACGCGGCAATTGGCGCACTGATCCTGGCCGCCGCGCCCGCCTTCGCCGAAGTCGTGGTGGTGGTCAATCCCGCCAACACCGACGCCATCTCGAAGGACCAGGTCGCCAACGTCTATCTTGGCAAATCGACGGCTTTCACGCCGATCGACCAGTCCGACGGCTCGGCCATCCGGGGCGAGTTCTACAAGAAGGTGGCCGACAAGGATGCCTCGCAAACCAAGGCGCTGTGGTCGAAACTGGTGTTCACGGGCAAGGCTGCGCCGCCGAAAGAAGTGGCCAGCAGCGCTGACGTCAAGAAGGCCGTGGCCGCCAATCCGAAAGCCATTGGCTACATCGAAAAGAGCGCGGTCGACGCCACGGTCAAGGTTGTCCTGACTCCATAAGCAGCTGGGCATGACCATCGCCCGCCGCCCTGGTCTTCCAGGCGGCGGGTGCGTCACAATAAAAAAGAGGCAGACATGAGCATCAAGCGCAGGATCTGGGCATTGCCCGTTATCTCCACCATCATTTTTGGCCTGGGCATTGCCGTCAGCGCGAGTATTGCGAACGGCGCGCTCACCTCCATTCGCATGACCGAACGGGTCGATTATCCGGTGCTCGACGCGACCAAGTCGCTCGCACTCGATGTCGGCGCCGTCACCAGCAGCCTGCGCGACGCCGTCACCGAAGGCGACAAAGCGCGCATTGCCGCCGTGGGCGAGCAAGCCGCCAAACTGCGCGCCAGCATGGCCGCATTCGGCGCCATCGAGGGCCAGCAAGCGACAGGCGCACGCCTGGTCAAGGAATTCGACGCCTATTACGTCCCGGCGCTGGCCTCGGCCCGCATCATGCTCGAGATGGAGCAAGGCGACGCCCAGGCAACCGTGGGGCGCATGCAAAGCGCCCTGGCCGTGTTGACCACAGACCTGCAAAAAACCAATGACGCGGCCAAGGCCCAGTTCAAGGCCGGCATCGCCACTAGCGAAGCGAGCGTGAACAAGGTCCTCACCACCATGGTGCTGGCCGCCTTGATCGTCGTGCTCAGCCTGGCGCTGGTGTCGTATTTCGTCGTCAAGGCCATCTGGCAGCAACTCGGCGGCGAGCCGGAATATGCGCGCGCCATCGCCAGCGCCGTGGCTGCGGGCGACCTGTCGATGGCGATCCGCACCGATGCGGGCGACAGCAGCAGCCTGCTGGCAGCACTCAAGGAAATGCGCGACCGCCTGGCCAATATGGTGGCCGATATCAAGTCATCGGCGGAAACCATCGCCGTGGCCAGCGCAGAAATTTCCAGCGGCAACGCCGACCTGGCCAGCCGCACCGAATCGCAGGCAGGTAGCCTGGAGCACACCGCACGCGCCATGGAAGAACTGACCGGCACCGTGCGCCAGAATGCCGCCAGCACGACGCAGGCCAACACCCTGGTCATGTCGGCCTCGACCATCGCCACGCGCGGTGGCGAAGTGGTCGGCGGCGTGGTCGCGACCATGGGCGAAATCAATAGCTCGGCCAACAAGATCGTCGACATCATCGCCGTGATCGACGGGATTGCGTTCCAGACGAATATCCTGGCGCTGAATGCTGCCGTGGAAGCGGCGCGTGCCGGCGAGCAGGGCCGCGGCTTTGCCGTGGTCGCGTCGGAAGTGCGCAACCTGGCCCAGCGCAGCGCCGCCGCAGCCAGGGAAATCAAGGGTTTGATTGGCGATTCGGTGGCCAAGGTCAACGCCGGCAGCGTGCTGGTTGATGAAGCGGGCGTCACCATGGGCCAAATCGTCGAGTCGGTCAAAAAGGTGCTCGACATCATGTCCGAGATCAGCGCCGCGGGGCAGCGCCAGAGTCAGGGCATCGACGACATTGGCCGGGCCATTGCCAGCATCGACGACATGACGCAGCAGAATTCGGCGCTGGTGGAACAGGCGTCGGCGGCGGCGCTGTCGCTGCTGGACCAGACCGACCATCTCAGTGGAGCGCTGGCGGTGTTCAAGCTGGCCCCTGCCGCAGCGGAAAGTGGGCGCCTGGCGCTGGCGCCCTATTAATATAGTGGTGTTGCCGACACGCGCGCTGACGACGGCGTTTCGACGCCGTTGGCGCGGCATGATGCCACGCCTTCGCGTGGACAAACTTGCAAGCAATTCCCCCTTGCCTTAGAATCGGTCACTCTGCGCTTGCGCTTCACCGCAGGCGCGACGCACCGGTCATGGCCAACCCGCCGCACCGGTTCTGCCCACGTAATTGTCCCGACGGCTCGCCTTGGATACCGTACCACTCTGGGTGCTGATGCTCGCACTCGCTGTCCTCATTGCCTGCTCGGCGTTTTTCGCGATGTCCGAGACGGCCCTGATGGCCGCCAATAAATACCGTTTGCGCCACCTGGCCAAGCGCGGCAACCGCGGCGCCATCACGACGCTGTGGCTACTCGACCGTACCGACAAGCTGCTGTCGCTGGTGCTCATCGCCAACACGCTGATCAATGCCATGGCCACCGCGCTCGTCACGGCGATTGCCATTTTGTTCTTCGGCCACGAAGAAAGCGTGATCACGATCGCCACCGCGGTTGTTGCTTTTTTGCTGATCGTGTTCGCCGAAATTTCGCCAAAAGTCATCGGCGCGACCTATCCCGAACGCATCTCGCTGTTCGCGGCCGTCGTCCTGAAACCGATGATGCGCGCCGCGAAACCGGTGATCTGGTTCGTCAACCTGTTCGTTTCGTCGGTGCTGAAAGGGCTGCGCATCCAGTCCGGCGGGAATCTCCATGAACACCGCGTCTCGCCGGAAGAGCTGCGCTCGATCGTGCTGGAAGGTGGCAATTTCATTCCGCAAAAGCACAAAAGTATCCTGCTCAACCTGTTTGACCTGGAAACGATCTCGGTCGAAGACATCATGACGCCACGCGCCCAGATCGAGGCCATCGACCTGGCATCGACGGTAACCGAGATCAAACAGGCGTTGACAACCTGCTACCACAACAAGCTGGTTGTGTATGAAGGCGAGATCAACAAGATCATCGGCGTGCTGCACGTGCGCAAAGCCGTGGCGCTGCTGAACCAGGACGACGAACTGACGGTCGAGCACTTCCGCGAACTGGTCAGCACGCCCTACTACATTCCGCAGGACACCGGCGTATTCACCCAGCTGCAATATTTTCAGGAAAACCGCGAGCGGCTCGGCATCATCGTCGACGAATACGGTGAAGTTCAGGGCATTGTCACGCTAGAAGACATTATCGAAGAAATGATAGGTGAATTCACCACGTCCGTCCCCGGCGCCACGCGCAGCGATTCCTTCGGCTGGGACAAGGATGGCGTCTGCCTGCTCGAGGGTTCCACGCCCTTGCGCGACATCAATAAGCGGCTGGGACTGAACTTTGCACTGGATGGGCCGAAAACCGTCAACGGCCTGTTGCTGGAACAGTTGCAGGAAATCCCGGACGCGCCGATCGCCCTCAAGATGGGCAGTTGTGTCATCGAAGTGGTGCAAGTACAAAACCAGGCCATCAAAGTGGTAAAACTGCTACGCCTGGGACCAGCCAAACGCACTTCCTGACGCCCCATTGCGCCCGCTCGCACGCGTTTTTCGCGTGCGATGCCATTCTGCCTACGTGGTATCGACGCCTCGCTTCGCATACAAACTCTTTACAAAATTGATGCCCGTAGGCATCATCGAATAAGTTCGTCATGCCTATGCAGCCCGAATTTTTCGCATTTGTCAACCTTGTTGTTCAACATATATCTAACCCACGGCATCTATGGCGGCAGTCCTTCCCACGACGAACTCAGGCACGGCACTGGCTGGCCTGGCGCGTGCGCTCGTGCAGGCGGGACGTTTGCAACTGCCCGCAGCCGAGGCGCTGCAAAAGAAAGCAGCCCAGGACAAGACCCTGTTCATCGATGCGCTGATCGCGTCCGGCACCATCAAGGCGCCCGACCTGGCCATCTTCTGCTCTGAAACATTTGGTTACCCGCTGATCGACCTGTCCGCCTTCAGCGCCGCCTCGCTGCCGCCGTCGGCCATCGACGGCAAGCTGATGCAATCGCAGCGCGTGGTCGCGCTGGCCAAGCGCGGCAACAAGATGTCGGTCGCGGTGTCGGACCCGACCAATATCCAGGCGCTGGACCAGATCAAGTTCCAGAGCGAAGCATCGGTCGAACCCGTCATCGTCGCGCACGACGTCCTGATTGCCCTGCTGTCCACGCTGGGCAAGAGTGCCGAGCAAACCTTGCAGGACATGGTCGGTGACGACCAGGACATCGAGTTCGCCGACGACGAACCGGCCGCCCAGCAGGGCAACGACCAGGCCAACGAGGTCGAAGACGCACCGATCGTCAAGTTTCTCAACAAAATCCTGATGGACGCGGTCAACCTGGGCGCGTCGGACATCCACTTCGAGCCGTTCGAAAAGTTTTACCGCATCCGCATGCGGGTCGACGGCGTGCTACGCGAACATGCGCAACCGCCCATCTCGATCCGCGACAAACTGGTCTCGCGCATCAAGGTGCTGTCCAAGCTCGACATCTCCGAAAAACGCGTGCCGCAGGATGGCCGCATGCGCCTGATCCTGTCGTCCGTGAAGACCATTGACTTGCGCGTCTCGACCTTGCCGACCTTGTTCGGCGAAAAGACCGTCATGCGTATTCTGGACGCCACCCAGGCGCAGATGGGCATCGAATCGCTCGGCTACGACGCCGACCAGCGCGACACGCTATTAGAAGCCATCCAGCGCCCGTACGGCATGGTGCTGGTGACCGGCCCGACCGGTTCCGGCAAGACCGTCTCGCTTTACAGCTGCCTGAACGTCCTGAACAAGCCGGGCATCAATATTTCGACCGCGGAAGACCCGGCCGAGATCAATTTGCCGGGCGTGAACCAGGTTAACGTGAACGACCGCGCCGGTCTCACCTTCCCGGTGGCCCTGAAATCATTCCTGCGCCAGGATCCGGACATCATCATGGTCGGCGAGATTCGCGACCTGGAGACGGCCGACATCGCCATCAAGGCCGCGCAAACGGGCCACATGGTGTTTTCCACGCTGCACACCAACGATGCCCCGTCGACGCTGACGCGCCTGATGAACATGGGCGTGGCGCCGTTCAATATTGCTTCCTCGGTGATCCTGATCACCGCCCAGCGCCTGGCGCGCCGCCTGTGCACCTGCAAGCAGCCGCTGGCGATGACCGACGAAGCGCTGCTGGCCGCCGGCTACCGCCCGGCCGAGGTGGGCGGCTGGCAACCGATGGGGCCAGTCGGCTGCGAGCGCTGCCTCGGTTCCGGCTACAAGGGCCGGGTCGGCATTTACCAGATCATGCCGATCACCCCTGCCATTGAAAAGATCATTCTTGCACACGGCAATTCCATGGAAATTGCCGCCCAATCCGAAGCAGAAGGCGTCAATTCCTTGCGCCGCTCCGGTCTGATGAAGGTGAAACAAGGCCTGACGAGCCTCGAAGAAGTACTTGGCTGTACCAACGAATAGGAACAATGATGGCAACCTCTCTCCCTGTGCGCGGCGGCGCGCAAATCAAGGAATCGATCTACGCCTGGGAAGGCAAGGACAAGTCTGGCAAGACAGTACGCGGCGAACTGCGGGCAGGCGGGGAGGCGATCGTCAACGTCACCCTGCGTCGCCAGGGCGTGTTGGTCACCAAGGTCAAGAAAAAGGTGTACCGCAGCGGCAAGAAGATCAGCGAAAAGGACATTGCCCTGTTCACGCGCCAGCTGGCCACCATGATGAAGGCCGGCGTGCCGCTGCTGCAATCGTTCGAAATTGTCGGCAAGGGCCACGCCAACCCATCGATGGGTAAGCTCATCATGGACCTGCGCGCGGATATCGAAACCGGTACCAGCCTGAACAACGCATTCCGCAAATATCCGCTGTATTTCGATCCGCTGTTCTGCAACCTGGTGGGCGCCGGCGAGCAGGCCGGTATCCTGGAAGAGTTGCTCAACCGCCTCGCCATCTACAAGGAAAAAACGATCGCCATCAAGGCCAAGATCAAGTCGGCCCTGATGTATCCGGTGTCGATCCTGGCGATTGCCTTCATCGTCACCGCGGTCATCATGATCTGGGTGGTGCCGGCCTTTAAAGAGGTTTTCGAAAGCTTCGGTGCCAACCTGCCGGCGCCGACGCTGATCGTGATGGCGATCTCCGATTTCTTCGTCACCTGGTGGTACCTGATCTTCGGCAGCCTGTTCGGCGGCCTGTACTTCTTCTTCCAGAGCTGGCGCCGGTCCCTCAAAATGCAGCAAACCATGGACCGCCTGCTGCTGAAGGCGCCGATCTTCGGCGCGGTCATTCGCAAGGCCACCATCGCCCGCTGGACCCGCACGCTGGCCACCATGTTCGCCGCCGGCGTGCCGCTGGTCGAAGCGCTCGACTCGGTCGGTGGCGCCTCCGGCAACGCGGTCTACCTGGAAGCCACACGCAAGATCCAGACCGAAGTGTCGAGCGGTACCAGCCTGACCGTGGCCATGCAGAACGCCAATGTGTTCCCGGCCATGGTCACGCAGATGGTGGCCATCGGCGAAGAATCCGGCGCGCTCGACGCCATGCTGGGCAAGGTCGCCGATTTCTTCGAGGAAGAAGTCGACGAAGCGGTGGCCGGTTTGTCCTCGCTGATGGAGCCGATCATCATGGTGATCCTGGGTGTCATCATCGGCGGCCTGGTTGTTGCGATGTACCTGCCGATCTTTAAATTGGGTTCGGTGGTGTAAGCCAGGCGGTCATCCGCTACACTCGGGGCGTGTGCAGATTGCTGCACACGCCCCATTTTCATTTGTGAAGGCATCCGTGCAGATTACCCTCATGCGGCACGGCAAGCCGGTGTTGGCAGCGAGCCGCTGGCTGGCGCCGTGCGAGATGGGCCACTGGATCGCCGCGTATGACGAGGCCGGCGTCCATGTCGATGCCATCCCACCGGCCAGCCTCGCCGCCGCCAGCACGGCGGTCATCGTCTTTGCCAGCAGCTTGCCGCGTGCGCAGTCATCGGCGCGCGCGCTCGGCCACGCCGCCCCCCGCGTCGATGCGCTGTTCCGCGAGGCCGCACTGCCCTTTCCCTTGTGGCGGTGCCCGCGCCTGCCGCCGTTCGCCTGGGCCGCCCTTCTGCGCCTGGCCTGGCTGTGCGGCTACGCCCGCGGCGCCGATGCGCTGGCCACCGTCAGGCAACGCGCCAGGGCCGCCAGCGCGCAGCTCATTGCCGCCGCCGCCGCTGGCCCGGTGCTGCTGGTCGGCCACGGCATCATGCAGCGCCTGATCGCGCGCGAACTGCGCGCCGCCGGCTGGACCGCTGTCAGTCGCCATCGCAGCGGCCACTGGGGCATGGCCCGCTACCGGCTCGATTGATCCGACTGTCCGGTTCCGGACACCCCTGCCCGCCAGCGGCCACCCGGATGCAGCGGCGCACGGGGCAACAGCCCTGGCACGGCACTTGCAGTGAAGTAGTCACCACGACCACTTCTTCCTGACATGGACCACGCCATTCCCTCCGCCCAACTGCGCCGCCGCAGCCGCATCCAGATCGCCACCGGCGTGCTGCTGTTTTCCGGCGTGTGCGCAGCCGCCTGGGGCATCAACCGCGTCATCCGGCCCAGCGTGGACAGTGCCGACATCGTCGTAGCAACGGTCAGGCGCGGCAACGTCGACAACACGATCGACGCGGCCGGCATCGTCATTCCGGTGCACGAAGAAGTCGTGTCCAGCCCTGGCGCGAGCCGCGTCGCGCGGGTCCATGCCAAGCCGGGCCAGCAGGTCAAGGGCGGCGAACTGCTGCTGGAACTGGACGACCGCACCATCCGCCTGGCGCTCGAAGCGCTCAAGGAGCAACTGGCGCAACAGCACAACCGCGTCAGCACCTTGACACTCGAGATGGAGCAAAAGCTCAAGCAGACCAGCAGCGCCATCGAACTGCTCGAGATCGACCTGCAGGCCGCGCGCGTAAAACATGAGCGCAACCAGAAACTGCGCGTCACCGGCATCGTCTCGGGCGAGGATTTGCTGACGGCCGAGCTGAATGTGAAGCGCGCCGAGATCGGCTTGCGTCAGCAGCGCGACCTGCTGGTCGACACGCGCCGCGCCACCGCCAGCGCAGTCAACGCGGCCGGCCTGCAGCAAGCCATCCTGCAAAAACAGATCGTGCAACAGGAAGCGCTGCTGGCGCAAACGCGCGTTTGTGCGCCGTTTGCCGGCATGCTCACCTTCGTCGTCGAAGAAGAAGGGGCCAGCGTAGCGGCCGGGCAGCTGGTGGCGCGCGTTTCGGAGCTGCACAATTACAGGGTCGAGGCGACCTTGTCGGATTTTCACGCCAGCCTGCTGGCGGCCGGGCAGCCGGTGCGCGTCGAACAGAACGGCACGGTGCTGGCCGGCTCCATCCACACCATCCTGCCGGAAATCCAGAACGGCACCATCAAATTGCTGGTCGACCTGGAGCGGCCGCACGACACCCTGCTGCGCAACAAAATGCGCGTCGACGTCCACATCGTCACCGCGCGCCGCGCCAACGTGCTGGTGATCGCCAGCGCGGGCGCCTTCAATGGCCAGGGCGCGCAGGCCGCCTTCCTGGTGCGCGACGGCGTGGCGCAGAAGACCACGCTGACGCTGGGCGCCAGCGACGGCAAGGTGGCCGAGGTGGCCGCCGGCGCCCGCGCAGGCGACGCCTTCATCGTTTCCAACACCAGCACCTTCAAAGACCGCGACACCATCCGCATTACAAACTAAGGCAAGCCACCATGATCAAACTGAGCAACATCAGCAAGACCTACCGCACCGACAAGGTCGAAACGCTGGCCCTGAACGACATCGACCTGCACGTCAGGCAAGGCGAATTCGTCGCCATGATGGGCCCCAGCGGCTGCGGCAAGAGCACGCTCCTGAATGTCATCGGCCTGCTCGACCGGCCCGGCCAGGGCAGCATCGACATCAACGGCATGGCCGTCCAGAAGCGCGCCGACAAGGACCTGGCGCAGCTGCGCAACCAGACCTTCGGCTTCATCTTCCAGAGCTTCCACCTGATCCCCGATTTGCGCGTGATCGACAACGTCGAACTGCCGCTGCTGTACCGGAAAATGGCCAACGCCGAGCGGCGTGCGCTGGCGCGGGCAGCGCTGGAAAAAGTGGGCCTGGGCGCACGCATGGATCACTATCCGAACCAGCTGTCGGGCGGCCAGCAGCAGCGCGTGGCGATTGCGCGCGCGATCGTCGGCCGGCCGCAGATCCTGCTGGCCGATGAACCGACCGGTAACCTCGACAGCAAGATGGGCGAGGAAGTCATGGACATCCTTATGCAGCTCAATGACGAAGGCACCACCGTCGTGATGGTGACCCACGACGAGCAGCAGGCGCGCCGCGTGCACCGCATCGTGCGCGTGTTCGACGGCCAGCTGGTCGCATAGGGAGACCACGATGCTCCGCAATTATCTGCTCACGGCCTGGAAAGTGTTCATGCGCCGCAAACTGTTCACGACGATTAACCTCGCCTGCATCGTGCTCACGCTGGTCATCCTGATGGTCATTACCGCCATGCTCGAAAGCGCCTTCTATCCCGCCGGCGTCGAGGGAAAGAGCGACCGCTTCCTGCAAGTGATGACGATCCACATGGAGGGGCGGGACAAAGGCTCGATGAGCCAGTCGCCGCTCGGTTTCAAACTGATCGACCAGTACCTGAAACCCCTGGCCGGCGTCGAGCGCGTCGCTGCGCTGACCTCAGCCGATCCGGTCTCGGTCTACCAGGGCGAGCGGGTCAGCACACTCGACATGCGCCGCACCGATGCCGATTACTGGAAGGTGCTCGACTTCACGGTGCTGGCTGGGCGCCTGACCACCGCGCAGGACGACATCGACGCGCGCCAGGTCGCCGTGATTAACCGCAGCAGTGCAAAAAAACTGTTCGGCGGGCTGCCGGCGGCGGCAATCGGGCAAAAGATCGACGTGGGCGGCCAGTCTTTCGAGATCGTCGGCGTGGTCGAGAATGCGCTGCACCTGAATGCGTACGGTGACCTGTGGGCGCCCATTTCCACCTTCCCGTCGAGCGGCTATCGCCAGCAGCTGACCGGGTCTTTCTCGGCGCTGATTCTGGCACACAAGGCCAGCGACCTGGCGCGCATCCGGCGTGAGGTGGCGCGCATCGCCAGCGGCGTCGTCACCGACGATCCGGCCAAGTGGAAAACCGTGAAGTTCTGGGCCGATAGCAAGCTCGACCTGTTTGCCCGCAGCACGGTGGGCAGCGAAAAGACCGCCGATCCAGGCGCTACCGAACTGCTGGCCATCCTGTGTGCCGCCATGGTTCTGTTCATGCTGCTGCCGGCGCTGAACCTGGTCAACCTGAATACCGGGCGCATTCTCGAACGCCAGACGGAAATTGGCGTGCGCAAGGCGTTCGGCGCGACCAGCGCCACGCTGGCCGGCCAGCTGATCGTCGAAAATATCCTGCTCTGCCTGGCCGGCGGCCTGATCGCCCTGGGCGTCACCGCCGGGGTGCTGGCCTGGATCGAAGCCGCCGCCCTGATCCCTTACCTGAAGATCGAGATGGACTGGGCAGTGTTCGGCTACGGGCTCGTGCTCGCCACCGTGTTCGGTTTGCTGTCCGGCGTACTGCCGGCCTGGAAAATGTCGCGCCTCGATCCTGTCCACGCCTTGAAAGGAAGCACCTGATGCTGCGCCATCTATTAAAACTGACCTGGAAACGCAAGTCCAGGAACCTGATGCTGAGTCTTGAAATCCTGCTCGCCTTTGCCATCGTGTTTGCCATTGCCGCCTTCGGACTGCGCAGCTGGCAGCTGTACCGGATGCCGCTCGGCTTCGCCGTGCAGGATGTGTGGTCGGTCTCGATTGGTACCGGCGGCAAGGATCGTCTCGACGGCGCCAGCATCGATGCTTTCCTGCGCGGTGTCCGCGAACTGCCGGAAGTGGCGCAGGCGTCCTTTGCCAGCATCACACCCTACACGCATTCGACCCACATCGACGGCATGAAAGCGCCAGGCGGCCCGGAGATTCCGGCTAACCTGATGGAAGCGAGCGACGATTTCGCGGCCGTCATGTCGGTTCCCCTTGCCGAGGGGCGCTGGTTTGCACCGGGCGATAATGGCGCCGCCGCGCGGCCAGTGGTCATCAACCGCATGCTGGCCGAGAGGCTGTTCCCCGGCCAGGCGGCACTGGGCCGCGCCTATGCATCGGACAACGACCTGGAGCATTTCAAGGTGGTCGGCATCGTGGACGACTACCGCGGCAAGGGCGAGTTGATGGCACCGGTGCCGTTCATGATCAAGCGTTTCGTGCCGACCGATGTCAGCAGCTACGCGCGCAGCCTGCTGTTGCGCGTCAAGCCGGGCACCGACCGGGCCTTCGAGAGCCGCCTCAACAGCCGCCTGAAAGCGATCCGCAACGACTGGAGCTACAGCATCAGACCGCTGCCGGACCTGCGCAAGTCCGAACTGAACGCCGGGTTCACACCCTTGATCATCCTGGCCACGATTGCCGCCTTCATGCTGGTGATGGTCGCCTTCGGCCTGTTCGGCGCGCTGTGGCAAAACACCACGCAGCGCATCCCGGAGATAGGCCTGCGGCGCGCGCTGGGCGCCAGAGCCGGCGCCATCTACGGCCAGATCATCGCCGAGCAGCTGTTGCTCAGTTCCGTGGCCATCGCGCTGGGACTGGTCTTGCTGGTACAGCTGCCGTTGACCGGTGCGCTGGGCGCGGCGCTCAACTGGCAGGTGTTTTTTGGCGCGGCCGGCCTGTCGATGACTGTGATCTATCTGCTATCCTTGCTCTGCTCGCTCTACCCGGGCTGGCGCGCCAGCCGGCTCAGCCCGACCCAGGCGCTGCACCATGAATAAACGTCAAACAGGCAATCGATGAAATCAGAAGGCAAGCGGCGCATCCTGGTCGTCGACGACGACAGCGCGGTACAGGTGTCGCTGGCCCTGCTGCTCAAGCAGGCCGGCTTCGACGCGGTTTGCTGCGACGGCCCGCGCGAAGCGCTGGCGGCACTCGCCGCCAGTCGGTTCGACCTGGCGCTGCAGGACATGAATTTTTCACTGCAGACCAGCGGCGAGGAAGGCATGGCGCTGTTGCTGGAACTACGCCAGCACTATCCTGCCCTGCCGGTGCTGTTGATGACGGCCTGGGGCTCGATTGCGCTGGCCATTCGCGGCGTGCAGGCCGGCGCCGCGAATTTTTTCACCAAACCCTGGGACAATGCGCAGCTGGTCGATTTGATCGAGGCAACGCTGGTCTCCAGCGCGCCCGCCGTGCCAGCCGCGCCGCGCCAGGCCCGTGCTGCACTCGACGGCCGCGCCGACTTCGGCACCATCGTCGGCGAACATCCGGCCTTGCTCAAGGTGCTGGAAACGGTGGCCCAGGTCGCGCGCACGCGCGCGCCCGTGCTGATCCTCGGCGAAAGCGGCACCGGCAAGGAACTCATTGCCGACGCCATCCACCGCAACAGCCCGCGCGCCGGCGCGCCCATCGTCAAGATCAATATGGGCGCGATCACGCCGTCGCTTTTTGAGAGCGAGATGTTCGGCCACGTGCGCGGCGCGTTTACCGATGCGCGCGCCGATCGCAAGGGCCATATCGCCAGCGCCGACGGCGGCACCCTGTTTCTGGACGAGATCGGCGAACTGCACCGCGCCGATCAAGTAAAACTGCTGCGCGTGCTGCAGGACCAGCGCTACCAGCCGGTCGGCACCAGCCGCGACCTGCAGGCGGATATCCGCGTGGTGTCGGCCACCAACCGCGAGCTGGCCGAGCTGGTGGCGCGCGGCGAGTTCCGCGAAGACCTGTTTTACCGCCTGAACCTGATCACGATCCGCCTGCCGCCGCTGCGCGAACGCAGGAGCGATATCGCGCTGCTGGCGCGCCACATCGCCGCCAGCGTGGCCGAGGGCTATGGCCTGGGCGCCGTGACGCTGGCCCCCGCCGCGCTGGACTGGCTCACTGCACAACCCTGGCCGGGCAATATCCGCCAGCTGAAGCAGACGCTCGAACGCACGCTGCTCCTGTCCGGCAAAACGCAGCTGGCGCAGGCCGACTTCCTGGCCACCAGCGCGGTCGACGACAGCGCCCCCGGCACGCGCCTGGGCGTGGACGGCATGACCATCGAACAGGTCGAGCGCCAGATGATTGCGCAGGCGCTGCAGCAGCACGTCGGGAATATCTCGCGCGTGGCCAAGACCCTCGGCCTGTCGCGCACGGCGCTGTACCGGCGCCTGGAACGCCACGGTCTGACCGACGGCGTCGATCCACGAAGCGCCCCATGAAACTGCGCACCAGTTTCACAAGCTACCTGGTGGCCGTACACGTGCTGCTGTTCGGCTGCGCCACGCTGCTGCTGCCGGCGCAGCCGTGGCTGTTCGTCGGCGCCGAAGGGCTGCTGGTCGCCAGCCTGGTGCTGGGCTGGTGGCAGCTGCGGCGCGCGCTGGCGCCGCTCGGCTACACGCAGCGCTTCCACGATCTGCTGGCCGACCAGCAGTACGCCAGCCGCCTGGCCGCACCAGGCATGCGCGAGCTCGACGAGCTGGTGGCCACCTTCAACACCATGCTGGCGACGCTGCACCGCGAACGCCTGGCGATCGGCGAGCAGCAGGGGTTTCTCGACCGCCTGCTGGCCGCCACGCAGAACGCCGTGCTGGTGTTCGACTTCGACCATGCTCTCTCGCTGGTCAACGCCAGCGGCCTGGCACTGCTCGGCAGCGCAGAGCCGCTCGGACAGACTTTACTCGCCTGCGCGGATGGCGCGGCCGACCCGCGCACGCGCGACCTGGTGCGCCAGCTCGATGCGTTGCCTCTGGGAGAGAGCGATGTGCTGACCGACCTGGCAGGGCGTCGCTACCGCGCCCAGCGCGGTCAGTTTTTCGACCGCGGTTTTACGCGTCACTTCCTGATGGTGGAAGAATTGACGGTGGAACTGGAAGACTCGGAGCGCGCCGCCTATGAACGCCTGGTGCGCGTGCTGGCCCATGAAGTGAACAACACGGTCGCCGCCACCGGCTCGGTGCTCGACTCGCTGCTGGCCTATCGCGGCCAGTTGACCGACACCGATGCTGCGGACTTCAGCACCGCAATCGTCGCGGTCAAGCGCAGGAATACAGGCCTGGGCGAATTCATCGACAGGTTCACGAAAGTCGTCAAAATGCCGGCGCCCGAGCTGCGCCCGGCGCACATCGGCGCCGTGATGGACGATATCCTCTGGCTCAGCCGCGAGCAGTGCCACAGCCGCGCCATCCTGCTGTCCTGGGGCCGGCGCGACGATGTGGCGCCGGTGCAGCTGGACGTGCAGCTGATGGAGCAGGCGCTGCTCAACATCGTCAAGAACGCGATCGAAGCGATCGAGGCCGGCAATGCAGCCAATGGCAGCACGGGCGGCGCGATCCGCATCGATTTGATGGCGACGCGCCAGGGCGCGCAACTGGCGATCGTCGACTCCGGTGGCCAGCTCGACGCCACGCCCATGCGCCAGCTGTTCACGCCCTTCTTCAGCACCAAGAAAGGCGGCCAGGGCATCGGCTTGATGTTCGTGCGCGAAGTGCTCACGCGCCACGGCTTCACGTGGGCGCTGGCGCCAGGCGGCGCTGGCAACACGGGAGAAACGCGCTTCGACATCTGGCTGCCCGCGTCCAGCAATTAGAATACGTCCATGGCATCCAAAAAACCCATCTATCCAGGCGCGACCACGGGCCGCGGCGCGGTCCTCGCCGTGCTGCTGTCGCAAGACGACCAGTCCGGCGCCGAGCCGCTGCAGGGGCGCGTCACGCTGGCCGCCATCGTCAAATCCTTGAAGCGTAAATACCACTGGCCGGTGGAGACCAACAGTTTTCCGGCGAACGGGCCTGACGGCCGCGCGACCTGGGCCACCGTCTACAGCCTGCCCGAGAAAGTGGTGACGGCCGCGTTGAAGGGTGAAGGCGGCCAGTGGATGGCCGACCGCGCGCTGGCGCGGCGCGCACGGGTCGCCGCCCTCGACAAACCGGCGCCACGTGCGGGCATGCGCCCGGAATGGCGCCCGCCAGAAGAACCTGACGATGCCTGATCAGGCGGCGCGTGCGCGCCTGACCAGGTAGCGCAGGGTGGCGCGCGGGTGGCGCCGGTCGTAACCGTTTTTCGCCATGCGCTGGGGCAGGAAGAAACGGCTGAATGCGGCCAGTGCGGCAGCATCGGCTGCCTGAAAGCGGCCATTCACCTGCGTGGTGTCGAAACCGTACTCGTTCCTGAATAAAAACACGGCGTTCGACGCCGTCATGGACACGTGGTGCGCGGCACCGGCGTCCAGCACGCGCAGCCCCTTGCGGTACGAGCAGCGCACAGTCTGCTGCAAGTCGCTTAGCGCGACGTCGAGCGGCGCAATCCGGTGCGCCAGTTCCAGCAGTTGCGGCAAGTGGTGCAGGCTGCGCGTGACGGCCGCCCGGTAGCCCTCGAACGCGGCCCGGACCTCGTCCAGCGAAGCGGCTGCCGTGGCAGGCAGTAGCAGCAAGTCGCCCGCCAGCAGCGCCGACCAGTGCGCCAGCGCGCGCCGGTGGGTGTCGGTCAGCGATGCCGCGCTTGCGCTGTCGAGATCGAAACTGGCGCCCGGCTGCAGGAAGCGGATCGAGCGCGCCATCTTGGCCAGGCGGGTGGCGTCGGCAATGCGGCGCGGCGTGTTCTGCGCGGCATTCAGGTAGGCATTGTCCGGCTGGCTGAAGTAGACGAACGACGCAAACGGCAGAATCAGGCCTGGCTTGAGCATGCCAATTTGCAGCGCCATGCGGGTGATTTTTTCTGCCGCGGCCTGTTGCTGCCGTTCGGGTTGGTCGGGATTGCCCACCCAGTTGGCGTAACCGAATTGCGTGAGCAGCACATCGATACGCGGCGCCAGCGCGGCCACCTGCGCCTGCACTTCGCGGCACTGGTCGGGCGTGTTCACCACGCAGTCGTTCAGGTTCAGCAAGCTGCGCCCGCCACTCTGGATCAATGCCCAGGAGTCGCCTTCGCTGTAGGGAAACACGGCAATCCGCATGTCGTGGCCCAGCGTGACCGGCGCACCCGGCGCACATTCGATGACGGCAAAACCCTGTTTGCGCAGGAAGCCGGCCACGCGACCGTCGAGCGTCTGCTGGTACAGGAAGGTGACGCGCACGCGCGCCTCGGCCTGCAATAACTTGATGAAGGAAATCGAGAAATGGTCGGGGTGCTCGTGCGAGATCCAGATGAACACCGGCAGCGCAGCCTCGTTCAGTTGCGCCACCAGGGCCGCGTTGCTGGTCGAACGGTCGAGCAGGCTCCAGCCCTGGTTGAAGGCGCTGCCTTCGAGCCAGGGGTCGACCAGCAGCACGGCGGCGTCGGTCTGCACCATGAAGGACGCGTGGTTGACAAAAGTGAACTGGTTGCGCGCCATGGCGACTCCTTCGCAAAGTGGGGGGATACCCGGGTCAGCGTAGCGGACCCACAACTGGCCGCGACTGATCCGCAACAAGTGCGCCAGCAATGCCTGCGCCAGTGTTGCAAGCACCCACAAAGCGGGCGAAACGGCCTAAAATGATTGTCCTGGAGAATCGCCGCCGTACCGCAGCTTCCCTTGTTTACTGGAACTTTATGCCTTTCGACGTCTTCGACCTGTATTTCAATATCCCGCCTGGCACCCTGACCGCCGCACTGGTGGCCGGCGTCTTCGGCCTGTTGATCGGCAGTTTCCTGAACGTGGTGATCTACCGCGTGCCGATCATGTTCCAGCGCGAATGGGAAAACGAGGTCGCCGAGGAACAAGGCAAGCCGCAGCCGCATACCGAGCGCTTCAACCTGATGGTGCCGCGCTCGAAGTGCCCGCACTGCGGCCACCAGATCACGGCGCTGGAAAACATCCCGGTCGTCAGCTACCTGGTACTGCGCGGCAAATGCAGCCAGTGCAAGGCGCCGATTTCGGCGCGCTATCCGATCATCGAAGCGGTCACCGGCGTGCTCTCGGCCGTCATGGTCTGGCATTTCGGCACCGGGCTGCTCGGCATCGGTTCGCTGGTGTTCCTGTACTTGTTGATCGCCATGAGCATGATCGACTACGACACCCAGTTCTTGCTGGACAACATGACCTTGCCGCTGCTGTGGCTGGGCCTGTTAATCAACCTGAATGGCACGCTGGTGCCGCTGCACGACGCCGTCATCGGCGCGGCGGTCGGCTATATGTCGCTGTGGAGCGTCAACTTCGTTTATAAGCTGGTGCGCGGGCACGACGGCATGATGGGGGGCGACTTCAAGTTGCTGGCCGCGCTAGGCGCCTGGATGGGCTGGGCGATGCTGCCGGCAATCATCCTGCTGTCGTCGGGTGTGGGCGCCGTGATCGGCCTGTCGATGATGTTCTTCAAAGGCCAGGCCAGCGACAAGAAGATTCCGTTCGGTCCCTACCTGGCCGGCGCCGGCCTGCTGGCGCTGCTGTACGGCCACCAGATCATGCGCACGTTCCAGCAGTACACCACCCCCTGATATGGGGGCGCGCTTTGCAGTCGGCCTGACCGGCGGCATCGGCTGCGGCAAGAGCACCGTGGCCGACCTGTTCGCGGCGCGCGGCGCGGCGCTGATCGACACCGACGTGATCGCGCACCAGCTGACCGCGCCCGGCGGCGCCGCCATGGCGGCCCTGCTGCAGGCCTTCGGGCCTGACTACGCCACCCCGGACGGCGCCATGGACCGCGCACGCATGCGCGAGCTCGTCTTTACTGACCCGGGCGCGCGCACGCGCCTGGAAGCCATCCTGCACCCGATGATCCGCGCCGCCACCGCCACTGCCGCGCTGGCCGCGACCGGCCCCTACCTGATCTATGTGGTGCCGCTGCTGGTGGAATCGGGCAACTGGCGCGGGCGCGTGCAGCGCATCCTGGCCATCGATTGCCGGGAGTCGACGCAAATTGCCCGCGTGATGGCGCGGAATGGCTTGCCCGAAGCGCAGGTGCAGGCCATCATGGCGGCACAGGCGAGCCGGCAGCAACGCCTGGACGCCGCCGACGACGTGATCGACAACGATGCCGGGCTGGATGCCTTGCTGCCGCAGGTTGAGCGCCTGCACCAGTTTTATCTTGCGCTGGCGTGAGTAAATCTAGTCAACATTTGTAATTTTGCCTCGCTTGGTTCAGAATCACATGATTGCTTCCAGCCCACCAGCCTCATTCAAAAGGATGTTATTTTGATCGTCTACGAATATCCTTTCAACGAGCGCGTTCGCACGTTGTTACGGCTGGAAGACCTGTATGACAAGTTCAAATTTTTTGTTCAGCAAGAGCATCCTCTGCAGCATCATATCGCCTTGTCGACCATCTTCGACATGCTGGAAGTGGCCGGCCGCGCCGACCTGAAATCGGACCTTCTTCAGGAGCTCGAGCGCCAGAAGCAAAGCCTGCTGTCCTACCGCACCAACCCGAACGTGGCAGTCGCTACGCTCGACGCCGTGCTGGCCGAACTGGACGGGGCGAGCGTCGCGCTGGCCGGCGCCCAGGGCAAGACCGGCCAGAACGTGCGTGACAATGAGTGGCTGATGAGCATCCGTGGCCGCACCATCATTCCCGGCGGTGCCTGCGAATTCGACTTGCCCTCCTATCACGCCTGGCAGCAACGCCCGGCCCCGCAGCGCTACCAGGACATCATGGGCTGGTTCGGCCCGCTGGCGCCGCTGTTCGACGCGCTCGCGCTGGTGTTGCGCCTGCTGCGCGATTCGGGCGGCCCGGTGAACATGGTCGCGGTGGCCGGCAGTTATCAGCAAATGCTACAAGGTAAAGTTTACCAAATGCTGCGCCTGACGCTTGATGATCTCGCGGCCATCCCCGAGATTTCAGCCAATAAATACATGTTGTGGGTGCGCTTCACCACTCAGGGCGGCGATCTGAAACCCAAGCCGCTGGAAGAAGACACGCCGTTTCAATTGACCCTTTGTAATTTTTAGATGTTGAGAGCTGTATTGCCATGACCGTTGTCGCCTGCCCTACCTGTGCCAAAAAAGTCGAGTGGATCGACGCCAACAAATTCCGCCCGTTCTGTTCCGAGCGGTGCAAACAAATCGACTTGGGCGCCTGGGCCGAAGAGAAATACACCATTCCCGCTGCCGCACCCACCGATCCGCTGGAAGATCCGCTCGAACCTTGAGGTCTTGCGGACAGGTTCATTGAAAGGAACCCCATCCCGATCGTTACCCTCACCGTCGCAAACCAAAAACCGCCGCGTTCTACAAAGATGGTCAAATCTGGGGTATTTTGCCCGCACCGGCTTTCGTGGTGCGCGCCAACAACTCGAATTGTGCTGCAGGCATGGGGCGACCAAGCAGGTAACCCTGAAAGCCGGTGCAGCCGAGACTGGTGAGGAATCCAAATTGTTCGACCGTCTCCACGCCCTCTGCAATATTTCCGAGCGATAGCTTTTTGGCCAGTGCAATAACGATTTCCACGATGGCGCCGGCATGCGGATCGTGATTGCAGGAGGCAACGAACGACTGGTCGATCTTCAGGTTCTTGAGCGGAAACCGGTGAATGTAACGCAGCGATGAGAAGCCGGTGCCAAAGTCGTCGAGCGAAAAGCCGACGCCGCAAGCCCGCAGCGCGCGCATTTTTTCGATCGTCTCTTCGGTATCGTCGATCAGCACGCCCTCCGTAAGCTCCATTGTCAACCGTGCCGGGTCGGCGCCGGCGCGCTGCAAGATGGAAAGGGATCGGGCGACAAAATCGCTCTCCTGCAAGTGGCGCGCGCTGATGTTGATACTGAGCGCGATGTCGCGCAGAGCAGGATCGCGCGCCCACGATGCGAGACGCCGGCAGGCTTCGTCGAGTACCCAGTGACCAATTTCGATGATCAGATCGCTGGTTTCCGCTGCCTCGATGAACGCCCCAGGCGTAATCAGGCCGCGCCCGGCATGATTCCAACGCAGCAGTGCCTCGGCGCCGGTCAGGCGCCGGTTCGCGTCGAACTGCGGCTGGTAATACAGTTCGAGATCGCCATGCGCGATTGCATGTCGTAATTCGCTCTGCAACCGCGCCCGCGCTTCGATGGCGTCCTGCATGGCAGGCTCGAAGATCCGGACCGTATTGCGTCCGGCCGACTTGGCTGCGTACAGCGCGATGTCGGCCTGTTTCAGCACCGTGTCGGCGGATGTGGCTGCATCGCCAAAGAAGACGCAGCCGAAGCTTGGCGTCACCCGGTGGTCGCTCTCCCCGAGCCGGTAAGGCTGGCACAGCGCGGCCTGCAGCGCCACACACCTGGCCAGGACGCCAGCCGTGAAATCGTGGCCGGGCGTGACGAACGGCGCCAGAATGACGACAAATTCATCGCCGCCGAGGCGGCCGACAAAGTCCCCCGCGCCGACGGCGCCCAGCAGCCGGGCTGCCACGGCGCGCAACAACAGATCGCCGACCGCATGGCCTTCGGTATCGTTGAGCAGTTTGAAATCGTCCAGGTCGATCAGCAGCACGGCGCCGCGCGCGCTGGTGGACGCCGCGTCGGCCAGGGTAGCCTCCAGTTGCCTGGAAAGATAACGGCGATTCGGCAGGCCGGTCAGGTGATCGTGGTCCGCGGTGAGAATTAGTTGGCGCTCAAACCGTTTGCGTTCGGTCAGGTCGACGTTGGTCCCGGCAATGCGGGTCGCACGTCCGGCGCTGTCGCGCAGGATACAGCCCTTGCTCTGGACTGGCACGTAATGGCCGTCGCGGTGCTGCAGGGAGAACTCCAGGCTGTACGAATCCGCGTCGCCGGAAAGGACGCTGTGCAGCGTATCCTGCGTGCGGTCCCGGTCGGCAGGGTCGAGAAATTGCACCCAGCGCGCCGGACTGCTGTCAGGCGTGTCAGCGGGATAACCAAGCATGGTCCACCAGCGCGGCGAATAATACATCCTGTCTGCGTCCAGATGCCAGTCCCAACTCGCATCGTTCGCACCGCGCAGGACCAGTTGCAGGCGTTGTTCGGACTGTTGCAGCAAGTCCTGTGCGCGGACCAGCTCGGTGCAGTCGGTGAAGCAGACAACAACCGACTGCACGGTGTGATCGGCATTGAATACCGGATAGGCGTTGCAGATGAGCCAACGCACCGCATCGACGCCCTCTGTCAGCACCCCCAGTACCAGGTCCGAGATGGCGCGTTGCTCGCGCAAGGCCTGGACGACGGGAAAATCCGGTACCGCCATCGCGCTACCGTCGCGCTGAATAAAATGCCAGGCAGGATCGGTGGCTTTGCGTCCGACGATGCCGCCCAGGTCAAGACCCAGCAGTTTCTGGGCTTCGCGGTTGGCAGCCAGCACTGCCGAGCGCACGTCGTGCACCACGACCCCGGCCGGCAAATGATCGAGCAGACGCTCGTCAAGAGTGAACTGCTTCGCGTGCATACCCGTCCTGTTCAAAGCCATACGCATTTTGCCGGTTCGGCAAATGCGTATGGTGCCATCGTTTACAGGACAAGGGCGCACGGCGACGCCGCCGCGTCAGGCCGTAATACCTACCGGCACCACAATTGGCTTGTTGCCGTGCGCGTAACGGTTCATGAACAAGCCTTCCAGCCCGATCTCCGGCTGGCGCCCTGCCACCAGGTCGGCCAGCACCCGGCCCGAACCGCACGCCATGGTCCAGCCCAGCGTGCCGTGGCCGGTATTGAGGAACAGGTTCTTGAATGGCGTCGGGCCGATCACCGGCGTGCCATCCGGCGTCATCGGGCGCAGGCCGCACCAGAACGTGGCCTGCGACACATCGCCGCCAGCCGGGAACAGGTCGGTCACCGAATGCTCCAGCGTGTCGCGCCGCGCCTTGTGCAGGCGCAGGTCGTAGCCGGCGATTTCCGCCGTGCCGCCAACGCGGATGCGGTCACCGAGGCGGGTGATGGCGACCTTGTAGGTTTCGTCCATGATGGTCGACTCGGGCGCGCCGCTCGCATCAAGGATCGGCACCGTGATCGAATAACCCTTGACCGGGTAGACCGGAATGCGGATGCCGACCTGTTTCAGCAGCAACGGCGAAAAACTGCCCAGCGCGACGACGAAGCTGTCGGCTGTGAACGTGCCGGCCGAGGTATTCACGCCGGTGACCTTGTCGCCCGTGGTGACCAGGTTTTGAATCGTGACGTTCTGGCGGAACGTCACGCCCAGGCCCTCGGCCAGTTTGGCCAGCGCCTGGGTGAACTTGAAACAGTCGCCCGTTTCGTCGCCCGGCAATTGCAGCCCGCCGACGAATTTTTCGCGCACGCGCGCAAGTGCCGGTTCAGCCGCTTCGCAACCGGCGGCATCCAGCACTTTATAGGGCACCTTGTACTGATCCAGCACGGCGATGTCGGTGGCCGCGCCTTCCAGCTGCGCCTGGTTACGGAACAGCTGCAGCGTGCCCTGGCTGCGCTCGTCGTAAGCGATGCCGGTGCTTGCCCTCAACTGCACCAGGCAGTCGCGCGAATACTCGGCCAGGCGCACCATGCGGCCCTTGTTCACGTTGTAGCTCTTGTGGTTGCAGTTGGACAGCATCTGGAACATCCAGCGCCACATGTCGGGGTCAAGCGACGGGCGCACCACCAGCGGGCTGTGTTGCATCAGCAGCCATTTGACGGCTTTCGCCGGCACGCCGGGGCCGGCCCATGGCGCCGAATAGCCGGGCGAGACTTCGCCGGCGTTGGCGAAACTGGTTTCCATGCCGGCGGCGCTCTGGCGGTCGATGACGGTGACTTCATGGCCGGCTTTGGCCAGGTAATATGCCGACGTCACGCCAATGACGCCACTTCCCAAGACGATGATTTTCACGCAGATCCTTCGTTAAACGTTTGTTGTGCCGGCCGCAGCATAGCGCAATTGATCGAGCCATTCCAGCAGCGGGATCGTGGCCGGCAGCAAGGGCGCAACGCCGACCGCCCCCTGCCACGCAAACGCCTGCCCTTCCAGGCTTTGCGGCTCGCCCTGCCAATGCCGGCTGATATAAAAATGCAGGCGCACGTGGGCGTGTTCGTACACGTGTTCGACACCACACCACGGCTCTGCCGAGACGATATGGATACCCAGTTCTTCGACGAATTCGCGCTGCAGGGCCGCAAAGATAGCCTCGCCCGCTTCGACTTTCCCGCCCGGGAATTCCCAGTAGCCGGCGTACGGTTTGCCGTCAGGCCGCTGGCCCAGCAGAACGTCGCCGTTCGGCTGCATCAATATCCCGACCGCGACATCGACTGGCTTAGTCATCGGCCATCCTGCCGGCATAGTCGCGCGCAAACTGCCACGCCACCCGGCCCGAGCGCGAGCCACGCTGCAAGGCCCAGCGCAGCGCTTCCTGGCGCGCGCCGTCGATCTGCGCCGCTGTGCAGCCAAAGCTGGACAGCCAGTGCGCGCAGATGGTGAGGTAGTCGTCCTGCCTGAACGGATAGAACGAGACCCACAAGCCAAAACGCTCGGACAGCGAAATCTTTTCTTCCACCGTTTCGCCCGGATGCAGGTCGCCGTCGTCGCCGTTTTTGTAGCTGGCGTTGTCCGACATTTTCTCCGGCATCAGGTGACGCCGGTTCGAGGTTGCGTAGATCAGCACATTGTCCGATTGCGCGGCGATCGAACCATCGAGCGCCACCTTCAAGGCCTTGTAGCCGGCCTCGCCTTCTTCGAACGACAGGTCGTCGCAAAAGATGATGAAGCGCTCGGGCCGGCCGGCGACCAGGTCGACGATATCGGACAGGCTGCCCAGGTCGGCCTTGTCGACTTCGATCAGGCGCAGGCCCTCGTTGGCGAAGTTGTTCAGCACTGCCTTGATCAGCGACGACTTGCCGGTCCCGCGCGCGCCGGTCAACAGGACATTGTTGGCCGGACGACGGCGCACGAACTGGCGCGTGTTCTGCTCGATCTGCTGCTTTTGCGGGCCGATGTTGTGCAGGTCGTTCAAGGTGATGGTGGACGCGTGCATCACCGGCTGCAAATAAAAACCGCGGCCGTGGGCGTTCGCACGCCAGCGAAACGCGGTGCTGCGCTTCCAGTCCGGCTCGCGCGCGTTGACCGGCGGCAGCACGGCTTCGACGCGCGCCAGCAAGGCTTCGGCGCGCTGCAGGAATTGGTCGAGCGTCGTCATCCTATGAGCGATAATCGGCGTTGATCGTCACGTATTCGTGCGACAGGTCGCAGGTCCAAACCGTGGCCGCAGCATCGCCGCGACCGAGCGTCACGCGCACGGTGATTTCGCTTTGCTTCATCACGCGCTGGCCATCGGCTTCCTGGTAATCCGGATGGCGCCCACCGCTTTGCGCCACCCAGACGTCGTCGAGGTACAGATCCAGCTTGGTGACATCGAGGTCGTCCACGCCGGCGTAACCGATCGCCGCCAGGATGCGGCCCAGGTTTGGGTCGGACGCGAAGAACGCCGTTTTGACCAGCGGCGAGTGGGCGATCGAGTAGGCGATCTTGCGGCACTCGGCCAGCGACGTACCTTGCTCGACCGTGATGGTGATGAACTTGGTGGCGCCTTCGCCGTCGCGGATGATTTGCTGGGCCAGGTTGCGCGCGAGGTCGGTCACGGCGTCGCGCAGGGCGACGTAGTCCGGGCTGTCGACGCTGTCGATGTGCAGGTCGCCGGCGCCGGTGGCGATCAGCATGAAGGAATCGTTGGTGGACGTGTCGCCATCGATGGTGATGCAGTTGAACGACTGGTCGGCGGCAAAGCGCACCAGCTGGTCGAGCACCGGTTGCGCGACTTTGGCGTCGAATGCCAGGTAGCCCAGCATGGTGGCCATGTTCGGCTTGATCATGCCGGCGCCCTTGCTGATGCCGGTCATGGTGACCAGGTGGCCGCCAATGACCACTTCACGCGACGCCGCTTTCGGCTGGGTGTCGGTGGTCATGATGGATTCGGCCGCGTTGAACCAGTTATCCGTTTTCAGGTTGGCAATCGCGGCGGGCAGGCCGGCGACGATTTTCTGTACCGGCAGCGGTTCCAGGATCACGCCGGTGGAAAACGGCAGGATCTGTTCCGGCGCGCAGCCGAGCAAATCGGCCAGCGCGGCGCAGGTGGCCTGGGCATTGGCCAGGCCAGTGGCGCCGGTGCCGGCATTGGCGTTGCCGGTGTTGACCACCAGCGCGCGGATCGGCGCGCCGCCTGCCGTCACCTTCGCCAGGTTGGCCTGGCTGACCTGCACCGGTGCGGCGCAGAAGCGGTTGGTGGTGAATACGCCGGCGACGGTGGCGCCATCCTGCAGCTTCATGACCAGCACGTCCTTGCGGCCGGGCTTCTTGATGCCGGCTTCGGCATAGCCGATCTCGATGCCGTTGACGGGATGCAGCGCGGCTGCGATGGGGAGCGGGGAGTTGACGGCCATGGCGATCTCAAGTGTAAGAATCAGAAGGCATGATTGTACCGTTTTGTGCTGCGGGCAGCGGCACGAGCGCTGAATGAAGCCAGCCTTAACTGCAGCACATGGCAGGAGACTTTCGGTATCACTTGATTGATAATCATCAACATTACAACTTAAAAGAATAACCATGACCCGTGCCTTGTGCGCTGCCGGCGCCCTGTTCTTCCTGTCCAGCCTGCCGGCGCTTGGCGCGGCCCCGACCAGCGCCACGCCGCCCGCAACGGCCATCGTGCAACCCAGGCCGGCACCGAAACCGCCATCACCGACAGTCGCCGCGCTTACCGCAGCGCTCACGGAAGTGACGGCCAGGCGCGCATCCGGCTCGTACGCACAATGGCTGGACACCCTGCCCGGCTTTCGCTTCTCGCCCGCCACCTCGGCTCTGCTGGTCACGCAACTGGGCACCGACCAGCTGTTCTCCGTGACGCGCCAGCAGGCGCCGGGCGGCGGCCGCGATTACCTGTTCACGGCGCCAGCGCTGCGCCATGCCAGTCCGGACGGGAGCGCCATTTCCTGGGAGCCGATTCAGGGCACGCTGCAATTGCAGCCCGGCGGCCGCGCTGCCACGCACCAGTTCACCGTCCCGCGCCTGACCCTGGAAGACAAGACTGCGCGCGTCGACGTGCGCGACCTGACCGCTTCCGTCAACAGCGCCGACATCGATTCGCCGTACGGCGACGTGGCGTCGAACATCGGCTCGGTGCAGATGCAGATGAAACAGGACGGCAGCAAGGTCGCCATGGATGGCCTGTTCTCCAGATTCGCCGTCACCGACCGCTCCGCCAGCGCCAGCATGCTGTTTGAAACCGGCATGCGCACATTGACGGTGCAGGGCGAGCGGATCGACGACCTGCACCTGGCCATGCGTTTCAACGGCATCGACAAAGCGGCGCTTGAAAAGTCGAACAAGCTTGGCAAACAGTTCAAGGAACAGCGCGACAAGCTGGGGCAAGCGGCCACCCCGGCCCAGCGCAGTGCCCTCATGCTGCCGATGCTGCGCCAGTTCGGCTTGGCCGTGATGGCCAAGGGCGCCGTCATCGACCTCGATGACACCAGTTTCAAATATCACGGCAGCACCGCGCGCATGCACGGCCAGGTGCACATGGAAAACCTTACGCCTGCCGACCTGGACCAGCCGGCCGTCCTGTTCAAGAAAGTCGTGGTGCACGCCGACATCGCCGTGCCGGTGGCGATGGTGCGCGCCTTTGCCGAGGGCATGGCGCGCAAGCAGTTGGCCAAACAGCAGCCTGGCGCCGATGCCGACACCATCGCCAGGGCCGGTGCCGGTGCCTACGACGCCATGTTGCGCACCGCCCTGGCCAAGGGCTACGTGCGCCTGGAAGAGGATATGCTGGTGACCACCATCGACGTGCGCGATGGCGAAGTCCGCATCAACGGCAAGCCGCTGCAACTGCCGACCCCGGACGCGCCGCTGGCCGCGCTCAACAGCAGCGCCGGCATGATGCGCGCGCGCCGCATCGCGGAAAAATGTGTACTGCCCGACTTCCCGCCTGAGGTGGTGGCGCAGGACCGCGCCCTGGCGCTGGCGCTGCAGTTGACCGTCAATCCGGACGGCAGCGTGGGCAAGCTGGCCATGGCGCGCTCGAGCGGCTGGCCCGGCTACGACCAGGCGGTGCTGGCGGCCGCCGCACAATGCACCTATATCCCCGCACTGCGCGACGGCAAGCCGGTGGCCGTGTCGGAGTTGTGGACCGTCACGCGCGCGCCCGGCAGCACGCGTCCGTGAACCTGAAAGCGTCCCCCATGAGCACATCCAGTTCCGCCCGCCGCGACCTGTTCAGCTCGATTTTTTCGCTGGCGATCATCGCCAGCGCCCTGTTCGTCACACAACGCTTCGTGCTGCCGCTGCTGTGGGCGGTGATACTGTGCATTGCCACCTGGCCGCTGTACCTGCGCGTGCTGCGCGCCTGTCGCGGCCACACGATTGCGGCGGCGGCAGCGACCACGCTGATCAGCGCCCTGGTGTTCGTCACGCCCCTGGTGCTGGGGGTGGTGCAGGCCGCGCACCAGGCCCCGGCGCTGGCGCTGATGGTGGCCAACGCCAACAATGCCGGCATCGGCGCGCCGCAGTGGTTGCTGCACCTCCCCCTGGCCGGCGCCGAGATCTACGACTGGTGGGCCGCCACGCTGGGCCAGCCCCATGGCCTGGCGCACCTGCTGCAGGACGGCTCGATCGCCCGCCTGCATTCGGCCAGCGAGGTCCTGCGCACGGTCGGCGCGAATGCCCTGCACCGCATGATCGACGTCGGTTTTGCCTTCATGGCGCTGTTCTTCTTTTACAAGGATGGCCTGGCCTTGCGCGGCCAGGTCAGCGCCATCGGCGACCACCTGATCGGCACCGGGCGCTGGGAACTGTATTCGACCAAGATCCCCACCGCCGTGCGCGCCACCGTCAACGGCCTGGTGCTGGTCGGGCTGGCCGAGGGCGTGCTGCTAGGACTGTCCTATGAACTGGCCGGGGTACCGTCGGCCGTGCTGTGGGCCGCCGCGACCGGCGTACTGGCCATCATTCCGTTCGGCGCACCGCTGGCATTTGGTGCTGTGGCGCTAGTGTTGCTGCTCAAGGGAAGCACGGTGGCAGCGATTTGCATCGTGGTATGGGGTACCGCGGTCCTGTTCGTGGCCGACCATTTCGTGCGTCCGACCATCATCGGCAATGCCACGGCGCTGCCGTTCCTGGCGGTGCTACTTGGAATCCTGGGGGGTGTGGAGACACTCGGTTTAATCGGCCTGTTCGTCGGCCCGGTGGTGATGACGCTGTTCGTAACCTTATGGCACGAGGAAAAACTATTTGGGCGCGAGCGGGAATAACCCCGGCCGCGCCCAAAGTGCATCAACATCGATACACACATCAAACGGGCTTGGCGGTCTGTCCACCAAGCCTGTTGAATCACTTATTTTACACGTTATTTATTTCGCACCATTTGCTTTGTTGACTGCGTCGGCGCGTGGATGCGATTCGTTCGTGCCTGGTGCGTGTTTCCGCGCGGTGGCGCTGTCGCTGGAGGCAGCAGTGGTATCAGTGCTCGATGCAGTGGTGCCGTTGGCCATACTGGCGCCGGTCGACGTCGTGCTTGCATCGGTCGGGGTGCCGGCGCCGGATGTACCGCTGGCCATGTCTGGGCCGCCGGTCGTCAACGTTGCCGCTGGGACGCCGCCCTCGCTGTTCATGCCGGCAGTGCCGCCAGCGCCGTTCGGCGTGCCGACTGTCGCGGTGGCAGTGGTGTCGGTCGCGTTCGCGCCCGTTGTGCTGGTGGTGGTATCGGTCTTCGGACCACAGGCCGAGAGGCCCATCGCGAGTACCCCGGCGAGAAGAATGCTGATTGCTTGTTTCATGATGGTTACCTCGTCTGAATTAAGTTGTACCGATTATGCACACTGACGAGCTGGGCTACCATCGGCGCACTACGTTCGCCCCTGTAGGAGAATGAGCACAATTTAATATATTCTGAGCAACACTCTGCACGAGCCTTCAGAATTGCCGAGCACCTGCCGAACAGGGCATTGAAAAAAAACGGCCCGATCGACATGTCGATCGGGCCGTTCAGCGTCGGTACAGCTTGCCTGTAGTGGCGCTTTCTGCTTAAGCCAGCTTGCCGTGGCACGCCTTGAACTTCTTGCCGCTGCCGCAAGGGCATGGATCGTTGCGGGCCACCTTGACGCCATCGTAGGTATTGGCATCGTCGCCCACCAGCGAGGCCGGGGCGACTGGCGACGAACTCGGCGCAAACAGGTCTTCCGGCGCCGACGCTGGATTGAACTCGGAGTGCTGGTAATTGACGTTGGCCACTTGCGGGTGCGTCGCAGCGATGGCTGCTTCGGCCGCATCGATTTCTTCACGCGTCTGGATGCGCACCGTCATGATCTGGCGGGTCACTTCCAGCTTGATCTCGTCAAGCATGCCGGAGAACAGTTCAAACGCTTCACGCTTGTATTCCTGCTTCGGGTTCTTTTGCGCGTAACCACGCAAATGGATACCCTGGCGCAGGTGGTCCAGCGCGGCCAGGTGCTCGCGCCAGTGGCTGTCGACGCTTTGCAGCATGACATTGCGCTCGAAGCCGCCGAACGATTCCTTGCCGACAATGGCGATTTTCGCCGCGTAGGCCGCTTCGGCCGCAGCTTGCACGCGCTCGAGGATGTCTTCGTCGTTGAGGTTGCTATCTTCCTTCAGCGCCCCGGCCAGCGGCACATTCAGGCTCCATTCGTCGGCCAGGTTCGACTCGAGTGCAGCGATGTCCCACTGCTCTTCCACCGACTCGGCCGGCACATGGGTGCGCACCACGTCGGCAAACACGCTGCCGCGCAGGGAAGCGATCAGTTCGGAGATGTCCGTCGTTTCCAGCAACTCGTTACGCTGGCTGTAGATCACCTTGCGCTGATCGTTGGCGACATCATCGTATTCCAGCAATTGCTTGCGGATGTCGAAGTTGCGCGCTTCCACCTTGCGCTGCGCCGTTTCGATGGAGCGCGAGACGATGCCCGCTTCGATCGGTTCGCCTTCCGGCATTTTGAGGCGGTCCATGATGGCGCGCACGCGGTCACCCGCGAAGATGCGCAGCAGGGCGTCGTCGAGGCACAGGTAGAAGCGGGACGAACCCGGATCGCCCTGGCGGCCCGAACGGCCGCGCAGCTGATTGTCGACGCGGCGCGATTCATGGCGCTCGGTGCCGACGATGTGCAGGCCACCGGCGCCCACCACGTGGTCGTGCAGCGATTGCCATTCGTCGCGCACGGTGTGCGACTGGGCGGCTTTGTCGGTTTCCGACAAGCTCACGCTTTCGTCGATCAATTGCACCTGCTTCTCGACGTTACCGCCCAACACGATGTCGGTACCGCGACCGGCCATGTTGGTGGCGATGGTGATCATTTTCGGGCGGCCCGCCTGGGCGATGATTTCCGCCTCGCGGGCGTGCTGCTTGGCGTTCAACACATTGTGCGGCAGATTGGCCTTGGCCAGAATGCCGGACAACATTTCCGAATTTTCGATCGAGGTGGTGCCGACCAGCACCGGCTGACCGCGCTCATAGCAATCGCGGATGTCGATCAGCATTGCGTTGTATTTCTCGGCCGACGTTTTGTAGACCTGGTCCTGGCGATCCTTGCGCTGCGATGGCCGGTTCGGTGGAATCACCACGGTCTCGAGACCGTAAATTTCCTGGAATTCATACGCTTCGGTATCGGCCGTCCCGGTCATGCCCGAGAGCTTCGAGTACATCCTGAAGTAGTTCTGGAACGTGATCGAGGCCAGCGTCTGGTTCTCGTTCTGGATGCGCACGCCCTCTTTCGCTTCGACCGCCTGGTGCAGGCCTTCCGACCAGCGCCGGCCCGTCATCAGGCGTCCCGTGAATTCATCGACGATGATGATTTCATCGTTCTGCACCACGTAATGCTGGTCCTTGAAGTACAGCGCGTGGGCGCGCAGGGCCGCATACAGGTGGTGGATCAGGGTGATATTGGCCGAGTCGTACAGCGACGCACCTTCCGGCAGCAAGCCCATTTCGGTCAGGACCTGCTCGGCCTTTTCGTGGCCGGCTTCGGTCAGCAGCACGGTGTGCGCTTTCTCGTCCTTGGTGTAGTCGCCCGGTACTTCGATCTTGCCCTTGCCGTCCGGCGTTTCTTCGCCCACCTGCAAGGTCAGCATCGCTGGCAGTTCGTTGATCTTGTAATACAGCTCGGTGTGATTTTCGGCCTGGCCGGAAATGATCAGCGGCGTACGCGCTTCATCGATCAGGATCGAGTCGACTTCATCGACCACGGCGAAGTTCAGCACGCGCTGAACCCGCTCGCCGGCTTCAAACACCATATTGTCGCGCAGGTAGTCGAAACCGAATTCGTTATTCGTGCCGTAGGTGATGTCCGAAGCGTAGGCGCGCTGCTTGGTGTCGTGGTCGAGCTGCGACAGGTTGACACCGGTCGTCAAGCCCAGCCAGCCATACAGGCGGCCCATCGAGTCGGCATCGCGCTGCGCCAGGTAATCGTTGACGGTAATCACGTGCACGCCCTTGCCGGACAGCGCATTCAGGTAGACCGGCAGGGTGGCCATCAAGGTCTTGCCCTCGCCGGTGCCCATTTCGGCGATTTTGCCGTAGTGGAGCACCATGCCGCCGATCATTTGCACATCGAAGTGGCGCATTTTGAGGACGCGCTTGGCACCCTCGCGGCACACGGCGAACGCTTCGACCAGCAGGTCGTCCAGCGTTTCACCCTTGGCGACGCGCGCCTTGAATTCAGCCGTTTTCGCTTGCAATTGCTCGTCCGACAGCTTTTCGATCTGCGGCTCGAGCGCACTGATCGCGCGCACGGTTTTTTGATATTGCTTGAGCAGCCGCTGGTTGCGGCTACCGAAAATCTGGGTCAGTAATGACATGCTTGAATTCTTGAAAAATACGCCGCGAAAAGACCAAGGGAGAATGCCGTTACGACATCCATCGGAGACCGCCTATGGCACAAAACTACCGATTTTAGCATGGGGTCCAGCCACACTTGGGGATTGTAGAGCGTATAACAAGATCGTGCCGGGAAACAATGTCTCACTTTCGCGCCCATTCGCTGGCTAAGCGGGACCACGTTGAGACATATCAGCCCCTGTGGTATGTTCCGGTCATGGCCTCCCCTCCCAACCATGCTACCCCGCGCCCTGTGCACCTGTATGGCACCCGCGTGCGCAACACCTCGATCGGCGCGACCGAATTTTTGCGCGCCAACGAGCGCATGGCCAGCCTGCTGCCCACGGCCATGCGCATGGCCAGCCTGCAGAAGGACATTGCCGCCGCCCTGCCACCCATGTTCGACAACTGCGACGTGCTGTCGTTCCAGGACGGCGCCCTGGTGCTGGCCACGCCCAGCTCGGCCATTGCCGCCAAACTCAAGCAGCAGGCCCCCAAGCTGCAGGGCGACCTGATCAAGCGCGGCTGGCAGGTCGAGTCGGTGAAACTGAAGGTGCAGGTCACGCGCGCGCTGCCGTCGACGGTGCAGATGCGCGTGCTGGAATTGCCCGAGATGGCAGTGTGCGCCTTTGAAGAACTGGGCGACACCCTGCCCGCGACCGAACAGAATGCGCGCCTGATTGCCGCCATCAAGTCGATGGCGGCACGGCGCCGCGCCGAATAAACCTTATTCCGGCAGCGTCGCGACCACGTCGCGCAACTGGTCCAGCGAATACGGCTTCGGCAACACGGCAAATGGGAAGGCCAGCGCCGCCGGCTCCGGCGCGCCGTAGCCCGAGGCGACAATCACCTGCAAGGCCGGGCGCACCGACCGGGCCCGGCGCGCCACGTCGACGCCGGACACGCCCGGCAGCGCCAGGTCGGTCAGCAGCACGTCGAACGCTTCTTGCTCCACCCGCGCCAGCGCTTCTTCGCCGCTCACCGCACCCTGGACGATATGGCCCAGTTTGGCCAGCAGTTCGCAGGCCATCTCGAGCAGGTCGGGATTGTCCTCCACCACCAATATGCGGCGCCCGGCCGGAACCGGCGCGGCAGCCGGCGCCGCGGCCAGCATCGAACGCACCTTGCGCGCCAGCTGGTCTCGTCCATACGGTTTCGACAGCAGCTCCACGCCCGGGTCGAGCCGGCCGCCATGGACGATCGCGTTCTGGGTGTAGCCCGAGGTGAACAGCACGGCGATCTGCGGGTGCAGGCCTCTGGCATGGCGCGCCAGTTCGGGACTGCGCAACTGGCCCGGCATGACCACGTCGGTGAACAGCAGGTCGATCGGCAGGCCGCTCTTCAAAATGCCCAGCGCGCTGTCGGCGTTGTCGGCCTTGAGCACGCGGTAGCCCATGCTGCCCAGCAGTTCTACCACCGTGCCCTGCACCGACAGATCGTCTTCCACCACCAGGATGGTTTCCTTGCCGCCGGTGACCAAAGCTGCGCCGCCCTGGATCGGAGACTGGCTTGCTTCGACCTCGAACGAGCGCGGAAAATACAGTTTGAAGGTGGTACCCTCGCCCTCCTCGCTGTAGATCTTGAAATGTCCACCGGTCTGTTTCACGAAACCATACGCCATCGACAGGCCGAGACCCGTGCCGTGCCCTTCCGGCTTGGTCGAGAAAAATGGCTCGCAGGCCCGATCGAGCACCTCGGGCGACATGCCGCAACCGGTGTCGGAAATGGCGAACATGACGTACTGGCCCGGCTTGATGTCGGGCTCGGAGGCCACGTAGCAGTCGTCGAGCATGGCATTGCCAATTTCGATGGTCAGCTTGCCTCCGCCGGGCATGGCGTCGCGCGCGTTAATTGCCAGGTTCAGCAGCACGTTTTCGAGCTGGTGCGGGTCGGCCGCCATGCTCCACAGGCCGCCGGCCTTGACCATCTCGATCTCGATGGTTTCGCCCAACACCCTGCGCAGCATGTCGTCCATGTCGGCCAGCGCCCGCGCCGGGTCGATGACCACCGGCTGCAAGGGCTGGCGCCGCGCATAGGCCAGCAACTGCGACGACAGTTTCGCGCCGCGCTGGACTGCCTGCAGCGCCGACGCCACATAGCGCGTCGCGCGGCCTTCCGGCAATGCCACCTGCAGCAACTGCAAATTGCCGCCGATAACCTGCAAAATATTGTTGAAGTCGTGGGCCACGCCGCCGGTCAGTTTGCCGATCGCCTCCAGCTTCTGCGACCGGATCAGGGCGTCGTGCGCGCTGGACAGTTCGGCGGTGCGGGCCCCGACCAGCGACTCGAGTTCGGTCTGGTAGCGGGTCAGTTCGATCTGCGCATTGCGCTGTTCGGTGACGTCGCTGCCCTGGACAAAAATGCCGGATACGCGGCCGTCGGCGCCCTGCACCGGCTGGTAGACAAAATCGAGGAAGCGCAGCGTGCCGGCCGGATCAGCCGCGTCGGGCGCGCTACGTAGTTGGAGCGGCACGCCGCGCCCGACGTAGGCCTGGCCGGTCTGGTAGACATTGTTAAGCAGTTCAATAAAACCCTGCCCTTCGATTTCCGGCAGGATTTCGCGCAGCGTCTGGCCCACCAGTTCGCGTCCGCCAAAAATATTCCGGTAAGCCTGGTTGGCCAGTTCAAAGACGTGCTCCTCGCCCTGCAACACGCAAATGAAACCCGGCGCCTGTTCAAACAAGCGCTGCAGGTGCGCCTTGGCGCCCTGCAGTTCCTGGGCCAGTTTCAGGGCGGCCTGCGCCTCGGCCAGCGCCACCCCGCGCGCTTCCACCATCTGCTCGAGCTCTTCCTGCTTGGCCTGCAGCCGGTGCTGCGCCAGCACCCGCTCGGTCACGTCGCTGCCCTGCGAAAAAATCCCGACCACGGTTTGGTTCTCGTCGACGATCGGCTGGTAGACAAAGTCGATGTAGCGCTGTTCAACATCGCCGCCTTCGGCCGGCGCCACCGCCAGCGGCAGGGCCGCGCCGACAAACGGGACGCCGGTGGCAAATACATCATCGAGCAGTTCAAAGAAGCCCTGGCCGGCCAGCTCCGGCAGCGCCTTGCGCACCGGTTTGCCGATGATGTCCTTGAATTCGGCCAGCCGATGGTGCGCCTGATTCTGCAACTCGTAGACGTGTTCCGGTCCGCGAAAAAAACAGACAAAGCCGGGCGCCTGTTCGAACAGGCGCAGCAGGTCGCGATACTCGAGGCGGTTGTCATGCAGGCGTGGCGCGGGCGGGGCGCCGTCCGGCGGGGTTCGATCGAGGTCGGGCAGGTGGGTGAACATGGGCAGATTGCGGCGCGCGCCTTGCGCGGTCCGCTAAATGTTAATTGGTGCAAATATTTTACAGAAAAAGGGTCGCTGGCGGGATCAAGCGAACGCGACGTTCCCGGCGGCCGAAGCCCTCCCTGCATATTTCGCCATGCATATCTATATACTGACGCAACTATGCGCATCCAGCTCTTCTCCGACCTCCACCTGGAACGCGATCCGTCGTTTCGCCCCGTCATCTTCCCAGGCACTGACGTCATCGTGCTGGCCGGCGACATCGGCTCCTACCAGAGCGGCTCGCGCCTGCATTCGAGCGACTTCGGCCTGGAATTGTTTGCGCCCGCGCTGGGCGCCCCCTGCCCGGTGGTGCTGTTCGTCCCCGGCAACCACGAGTTCGATTCCCTCGATTTCGCCGAAACCACGGCACGCCTGCGCGCCACCTGCGCGCGCCTGGGCATCACCTGGCTGGAGCAGGAAGTGGTCACCATCGGTCAGGTGCGCTTCCTGGGCACAACGCTGTGGAGCGATTTCGATGCACTGGCCGTGCGCGCACCCGACGTGACAAAGCAGCTCGCGATGCGCCACAAGGCCATGCGGGCAGCGAACTATTACCTGAGCAAGAACACCACCCTGGCGCACGGCGAACCGGTGCTGGCCGAGGGCTTGCGCGCCATGTCGCTAGCCTGCCAGGCCTGGCTGCGCGCGGCGCTGGCCGCACCGTTCGACGGCAAGACGGTGGTGGTAACCCATTTCGCGCCGAGTTTATTGAGCGCCGACCCGCGCTATGGCCTGGCGGCCGGCACCGCAGGGTTCTGCAATGCGCTCGATGACTTGTTGGCGCTGGCCGATGTCTGGATGCATGGGCACCTGCATTGCATGAACGATTACGTGGTCCATGGCTGCCGCGTGGTGGCCAATCCATTGGGGTATCTGAGCAAGAACGAGCAGATCCAGTTTCGCGAGAACCTGGTCATCGAGCTGTGATGCGCGTTGCTGCTACGCGCGGTCGACGATCTTGCTGATGCGGCCCTGATCGAACGTAAACACGCTGCTGCCGTTGAACGTCAGCACTGTCCCTGCCGGCGGTCCACCGGGAATGTCCGCGGCCAGCTTGGCCTGGAATGCAATGTCGACGTTGGCATGACTGCCATCGAAGCTGAGCGCGGTGAGCCGTTGCTCCCGTTCCGCGAATAGTGCAGCACCGGTTTCCGCGAGCAGGCGAAATTCGCGAAGGCCGGACGCCTGCGCACCCAATTGCCCGTTGGAATAATGCTCGAATCGGATATCGGATGCGAGCAGTGCGCACATGGCATCGAGGTCGAACCGGTTATAAGCATCGATATAGGCGTTGATCAGCTCTGCAGGTGCGACCATCGACATGGACTTCTCCTCATCGTTGCAACAGGACAGGAACTAGTTCAGCGCCCACTCGCGCGCCATTTGCTTGCCGTAGGACATAGGCACGATGCCTGCGCCGGCTTCGTCGAAGGTAACGATTTCGTAAGCATCCGGGCGCGCCAGCAGGGCCAGCAGCAGCTGATTGTTCAGCGCGTGCCCGGATTTATGGGCTTCGTAGCTGCACAGCAGCGGATGACCAACCAGGTACAGGTCGCCGATGGCGTCGAGGATTTTATGGCGCACGAACTCGTCTTCGTAGCGCAAGCCATCGGCGTTGAGGATGCGGTACTCGTCCATGACGATGGCGTTTTCGAGCGAGCCGCCGCGCGCCAGGCCCATGCCGCGCAGACTTTCGACGTCCTGCATGAAGCCGAAGGTGCGCGCGCGCGCGACGTCGTGCACGTACGACACCGTGCCGAAATCGACCTTGGCGCGCTGGGTGGTGCCGTCCACGGCGGGATGGTTGAATTCAATAAAAAAATCGAGCTTGAAGCCGTCGTACGGCACCAGCCTGGCCCATTTTTCAGTGGCGCCGCTGCCATGGCGCACTTCCACTTCCTTGATGACGCGGATAAATTTCTTGGCCGCGCCCTGCTCTTCCACACCGGCTTGCTGCAACAGGTAGACGAACGACGAGGCCGAACCGTCCATGATCGGAATTTCTTCGGCCGACACGTCGACATACAGGTTGTCGATACCGAGCCCGGCGCAGGCCGACATCAGGTGCTCGACCGTGGACACGCGCGCGTTGTCCTTGACCAGCACCGAGGCCATGCGGGTGTCGCCCACCACGCCGGCACTGGCGACGAACTCGACGACGGGATCGAGGTCGACCCGGCGGAACACGATGCCGGTGTCGATGGCGGCCGGGCGCAGCGTCAGTTCGACCTTGGTGCCCGAGTGCAGGCCGACACCGGTGGTGCGCACCAGTTGTTTGACAGTTCGTTGTTTTAACATCCGTAAATTATATCGTTTCCCTGCTTTTGCCGCGCGGCATACCCCCCGCGGTAGCAGGAATGCAACGCTTATGGATGTTCCGATTCCGTGTGGACCGTTTCGCGCCGGATCAGGTACAGGCCGCTGGCGATGATGATGGCCGCGCCGATCAGCGTGTAACGGTCGGGCAGCACCTGCCACAGTACCCAGTCCAGCCCCACGCCCCAGGCCAGGGCCGAGTATTCGAACGGCGCCACGCGCGACGCTTCGCCGTGTGCGAAGGCTTCGGTAATGGCCAGTTGGGCAAAAAAACCGGAAAACGCGAGGCCGCACAGCAAGGGCAGGCGCTCCAGCGGCACCGCTTTCCAGTTCGGCCAGGCCAGTGCCGTCGCGCCGATGGCCATCAAGGTCATCAGCCAGAACACCATGTGCGCGCTGCTGTCGAGCCGGGACAGGATGCGCCCGGTAATCGACGAGACCGCGTACATGGCTGCCGCCGCCAGGATCGCCAGCCCGCCCATCGTCAGGACGCCCTCGCCGCTCGGGCGCAGTACCACCAGCACGCCGGCCATGCCCACGGCGATGGCCACCCATTGGCCGCCACTGACACGCTCTTTCAATATCCATACGGACAGCGCCGTGATCAGGGCCGGTGCGATGAAGAAGATCGAATACGCTTCGGCCAGCGACAGTTGATTCACGCCGAAGGCGAACAGCGCCAGCATCATGATGCCGAGCCCGGCGCGCAGCAAGTGCAGCGGCCAGTGCACGCGCAGGATGGACGTAAAGCCGCCGCGCCAGGCGACGTAAGCGACGATCAGCGGCAGCGAGGCGAGCGAGCGCAGGCTGGCCACCTGCATGGCCGGGAAATCGGCGGCCAGCAGTTTCATGGCGGTGTCCATCAGCGAAAACATGACGACCGCGATCAGCATCATGTAAATGCTGCGCAGGTTACCGACCGAGCCGCTCAAGGCTTGCATTCTGTCTCCCGAATAAAAAAAACGGCGCCGCAGCGCCGTCGGATTTACTGCTGCTTGCGCTTACGCCAACTGGGCCAGCATGGTCTCGGCATTCGACACCTCGAAACCGGTGGTCTCGACATTCAGCTGCGTGACCACGCCGTCAACCACGAGCATCGAGTAGCGCTGCGAGCGGGTGCCCATATTGTGCTTGGAAAAATCGGCCGACAGGCCCAGTGCGCGGCTGAAATCGGCGTTACCGTCAGCCATCATGCGCACGATGCCGGTGGCGTGTTGATCGCGGCCCCAGGCGCCCATGACGAAGGCGTCATTGACCGAGATGCACCAGATTTCATCGACGCCCTTGGCTTTGAGCGCATCGGCGTGCTCGACATAGCCCGGCACGTGCTTGGCCGAGCAGGTTGGCGTGTAAGCGCCTGGCAGGCCAAAGATGACGATCTTCTTGCCCTTGACGAGGTCGGCGACCTGGAAGGTGTTGGGGCCGAGCGAGCAGCCTTCGGTTGCGGTCTCGATGAACTCGGACAGGGTGCCTTCGGGCAGGTGGTCGCCAATTTTGATCGTCATGCGGGAACTCCGGTGGGTTGGGTGAATGAGGATGTCAGTATGCCCGAAAAAACGGGCCGCTTGCGCGACCCGTTCTATTCAAACTCGCTGACCGACGAATCAGTCCGCCTGCTTGCGCAAGAACGCCGGAATGTCATACGTCTCCACGCCATTCCTCTGCATTGCCTGAACCTGCTCGGAGGCCTGCTCGCGACGCCACACGGCTGGCTGCTTCATGCCGTCGAGGCCGCCGCCGGCAGCAGCCGTGGCCGCACCCATCGTCACGCCAGCCGTGCGCGTGCCTGGCATGCCGCCCATCACTGGCATGTTGTCGGTGCCGGTACGCAGCACTTGCTGTGGCTGCACCAGGGTCATCGATTTTTTGACTTTGCCCAGGCCCGTTGCCACCACGGTGACGCGGATTTCGTCGCCCATCGAGTCGTCGTACGCGATACCCTGCGCGATCGATGCATCCGGCGCGGCAAAAGCGCGCACGGCAGCCATGACTTCCTTGATCTCTTTACCCTTCAGGCTGCGGCTGGCCGTGACGTTGACCAGCACGCCGCGCGCGCCGGACAGGTCGATACCGTCCAGCAGCGGCGAGGCCACGGCCTGCTCGGCAGCGATGCGGGCGCGGTCCATGCCCGATGCGGTGGCCGTGCCCATCATGGCCTTGCCCTGCTCGCCCATGATGGTTTTCACGTCGTTGAAGTCGACGTTGATGTGGCCCGGGACGTTGATGATCTCGGCGATACCGGCCACCGCGTTGTTGAGCACATCGTCGGCGTGCTGCATCCACTCGATCATCGATTCATCTTCGTAGATCTCTTCCAGCTTTTCGTTCAGGATGATAATCAGCGAATCGACGTGCTGGGTCAGCTCGTCGAGGCCCGCTTCGGCGATGTCCATGCACTTCTGGCCTTCGTACGAAAACGGCTTCGACACCACCGCCACCGTCAGCGCGCCCATCGCCTTGGCGATTTCAGCGACGATCGGGGCCGCGCCGGTACCGGTGCCGCCGCCCATGCCGGCCGCGATGAAGACCATGTGCGCGCCGCGCAGCGAGTCTTCGATGCGCTGGCGCGACTGTTCTGCCAGCATACGGCCCACTTCCGGCTTCATCCCGGCGCCCAGACCGGAGTCGCCGATCTGGATGATGTTGTTGGCCGAGGAGGCGGCCAGCGCCTGCGCGTCGGTATTGGCGGCGATGAACTCCACGCCCGAGACACCCTTGTTGATCATGTGCTGCACTGCGTTGCCGCCCGCGCCGCCCACACCCACCACCTTGATGATGGTTCCCAATGCTGCGTTATCGACCATATGGAACTCCATGATGTACCCCTGTATTTTGTGTGGTGCCGTTTTCAAGCGCTAGCCCTCATGCGATGGCAGCAGGCCTGGAGATTGAAAACTGCGTTAAATTAAGAAAATTGTATAAATCGTTTTACTGCTGTGCGTTAGTCAAACCACCAGATCTGTGCCGGCTTAAAAGTTCCCTAGAAACCATTCCTTCATGCGCTGCCAGACCGCCTTCACCGAGCCATCCTGGCGCGTCACGATATGACCTCGTAAGTACTGCTTTTTTGCTTCGAGTAGAAGACCCAGCACGGTGGCGTAGCGCGGCGAGCGCACCACGTCGGCCAGCTGGCCGCGGTAGTCCGGCGTGCCCAGGCGCGCCGGTTTCAGGAAAATATCTTCGGCCATTTCGACCATGCCCGGCATGATCGCGGTGCCGCCGGTGAGCACGATGCCCGACGACAGCACGCCTTCGTAGCCGGAGTCGCGCACGGCCTGATGCACCATCGCGAACAGTTCTTCGACGCGCGGCTCGATGACAGCCGCCAGCGCCTGGCGCGACAGGTTGCGCGGGCCGCGGTCGCCCAGTCCCGGTACTTCCAGCGTCTCGCCCGGGTCGGCCAGCACCTGCTTGGCCACGCCGTAGCGAATCTTGATTTCTTCGGCTTCGCCGGTCGGTGTGCGCAGCGCCATCGCGATGTCGTTGGTGATCTGGTCGCCCGCAATCGGGATCACGGCCGTGTGGCGGATCGCGCCGTCCGAGAACACCGCAATGTCAGTGGTGCCGCCGCCGATGTCGATCAGCACCACGCCGAGTTCTTTCTCGTCGTTGGTGAGCACCGCATCGGCCGAGGCCATCGGCTGGAGAATCAGGTCCGACACTTCCAGGCCGCAGCGGCGCACGCACTTGACGATGTTCTGCACCGCCGAGACGGCGCCGGTGACGATGTGGACTCGTACTTCAAGTCTTATTCCGCTCATCCCGATCGGCTCGCGCACGTCTTCCTGGTTGTCGACGATGAATTCCTGCGGCACCGTGTGCAGCAGTTGCTGGTCGGTCGGGATGTTCACGGCCTTGGCCGTCTCGATCACGCGGGCGACGTCGGTGGCCGTGACTTCCTTGTCCTTGATGGCCACCATGCCGCTCGAATTGAACGAGCGGATATGGCTGCCGGCGATGCCCGCATAGACGTTGCGGATTTTGCAGTCCGCCATCAGCTCGGCCTCCTCCAGCGCGCGCTGGATCGACTCGACGGTCGCCTCGATATTCACGACCACGCCCTTTTTCAGGCCCTTCGATTCGTGCTGACCGAGCCCGATCACTTCGTGCCGGCCGTCCGGCATCACTTCGGCCACCACCGCCACCACCTTGGAGGTGCCGATGTCGAGTCCGACGATCAGGTTTTTCGCGTCTTTAGTCATTCTTGTCGCCTGCTATTCAAATTTGCTTGTTGGTTTTGCTGCTGCTTTTGCTGGTGGATGGCGGCTGCTTCTTGTTCGTCTTGCTTACTTTATTCGCGGCCTTCACAGGCTTGCTGGCGTCGCTCGGCACATGCAGTGCTTTCGACGCCAGCGCCAGCCCGTTCGGGTAGCGCATGTCGATCGTTTCGATACTGCCGTCCTGCAGGCGCGCGACCAGCTGCGGATACACCGCCACCAGCCGGTCCACGCGCGCTTTCATCGTGTCCTTGTCCTGCTCCCGCCCCAGCGCCACCGTCATGCCGTTGTCCAGGCCCACTGTCCACGCATACCGGTTCGACAGCGACAGCGTTTCCGGCACCAGTTTTACCGGCGCGAACCACTTGCGCAGTTCGGCAAATTTGCTCAGCACTTCCTTTTCGCTGCCTTCCGGACCGTCAAAACCGGGCAGCGGATGGTCGTCATCGGCTTCAGCCAGATTGGCGGTGAATACGTCGCCCTTGACTGAAAGAAGACGGCCGTCTTCGCCCCAGGTGCCGAGCGGTTCATGTTCTTCGACGTCCACGATCAACTGGTTTGGCCACTCGCGCCGTACCGTTGCGCGCCGTACCCAGGGCACCGCTTCGAACGTCGTGCGTACCTGCTCCAGGTTGGCCGTAAAAAAATTCCCGGTGATTTTGCCGACCACGCCGTTCCGCACGGTCAGTTCGCTCACGTGTTTCAGGTCCATGCTGTAGATGCTCTCGACGCGCACCGTCTTCAAGGTGAACATCGGACGCTGCGAAATCCACCACACGCCCGCCGCCAGACTGGCGACAACCGTCACGGCCATCAGGCCGCTCGCGGTTGCGTTCAGGGAGCGGATGTCATGCCACATGGTTTATGCCTGTGCCTTTACCGGTTTGCTCATCTTCAGGCGCGCCGAACGCAGGATTTCGATGCACAGATCCGGATAGTCGATGCCGACCGCGCGCGCCGCCATCGGCACCAGCGAGTGGCCCGTCATGCCGGGCGAGGTGTTCACTTCGAGCAGGAACGGGCGGTTGTCGGCGGCGCGCACCAGTACGTCGACCCGGCCCCAGCCCTCGCAACCGAGCGCGTTGTAGGCATCGACGGCGATGTGCGCCATCTCGGCCGCCAGCGCATCGTCCAGCACCGCCGGGCAAAAGTACTTGGTATCGTCCGTAAAATACTTGTTCTGGTAATCGTAATTGCCGGCCGGCGCGACGATTTCCACGATCGGCAGCGCGCGCGCGCTCTTGCCGCGGCCCAGCACGGCGACCGTGAATTCGCGGCCCGTGATGAACTGCTCGGCCAGCACCGCCTCGTCGAAGCCGTGTGCCAGGTCGTAGGCGGCCTGCAAGGCGCCGGCCTGTTCAACCTTGGTGATGCCGATGGTCGAGCCTTCGAGCGGCGGCTTGACGATCAGCGGCAGGCCGAGGTCGGCCAGCACCTGTTCGAGGTCCGAGTCCGGCGTCAGGGTCGCGTATTTCGGTGTCGGCAAGCCGTGCATCAGCCAGATCAGCTTGGTGGTGATCTTGTCCATGCCCACCGCGCTGGCCATCACGCCGCTGCCGGTGTAGGGAATGCCGAGCTGCTCGAGCGCGCCCTGCAGGCTGCCGTCTTCGCCAAAACGGCCGTGCAAAGCGATGAACACGCGGTCGAATTTTTCATCGGCCAGTTCGGCCAGCGAACGCAGCGCCGGGTCGAACGCGTGCGCGTCGATGCCGCGGCTGCGCAGGGCAGCGAGCACGCCGGTGCCGGACATGATCGACACTTCGCGCTCGGCGGAGCGCCCGCCCATCAATACGCCGACCTTGCCAAAGTTTTCCATTGTGTCAGTCATCACGCGGCCTTTACGAAATTGGTCAGTTGGTGCGGCACGCCGCTGATCGAGCCTGCGCCCATGGTCAGCACGACGTCGCCGTCGCGCACCACGCGCATGATGGTGTCGGCCATATCACCGATCGCCTCGACAAAAATCGGCTCGACTTTGCCGAGCGCGCGCAGCGCATGCGCCAGCGCGCGGCCGTCGGCGGCGACGATCGGCGCTTCGCCGGCGGCGTACACATCGGCCAGCACCAGCACGTCCGGATTGCCCAGCACTTTTACGAAATCTTCGAACAGATCGCGCGTGCGGGTGAACCTGTGTGGCTGGAAGGCCAGCACCAGGCGGCGGCCAGGATAGGCGCCGCGGGCAGCTTTCAGGGTCACTTCGGTCTCGACCGGGTGGTGACCGAAGTCATCGACCAGCGTGAACGACCCGCCGCCAGGAATGGCGACATCGCCGTAGCGTGTAAACCGACGGCCGACGCCGGTGAACTGCTCCAGGCCCTGTTGCGTGGCGCTGTCGTCAATCCCGATTTCGCGGGCGATCGCAATCGCCGAGCAGGCATTGAGCACGTTGTGCATACCTGGTTGATTGAGCACGAAATCGGTGTCTGGATAACCTTCCTGGGCAACCGTGAAATGCATCTGCAGGCCGATGGCGCGCGCATTGTAGGCGCGTACCTGGGCAGATTCGGAAAACCCGTAGGTGGTAATTGGTTTCGTCACTTGCGGCAGGATCGCGCGCACGTGGGGGTCGTCGATGCACAGCATCACGCGGCCGTAGAACGGCAGGCGGTGGGTAAAATTGACGAACGCCGATTTCAGTTTTTCGAAATCGTGTTCGTAGGTTTCCATGTGGTCGGCGTCGATGTTGGTGATCACTTCGATCATCGGCGCGAGGTTCAGGAACGACGCGTCCGACTCATCCGCTTCGGCCACAATGTATTCGCCGGTGCCCAGTTTGGCGTTGGCGCCGGCGCTGGTCAAACGACCGCCGATGACAAACGTCGGATCGAGCCCGCCCTGCGCCAGCACCGACGCGACCAGGCTGGTGGTGGTGGTCTTGCCGTGGGTGCCGGCAATCGCGATGCCGCGTTTTAAGCGCATCAACTCGCCCAGCATGATCGCGCGCGGCACGATCGGCACGGCGCGTGCGCGCGCGGCGACCACTTCCGGATTCGATTCATTCACGGCGGTCGACGTCACCACGACGTCGGCATCGGCCACGTTGTCGGCCGCGTGGCCCAGGTGCACGCAGGCGCCGAGCATGGCCAGGCGCTGGGTCGCGGCATTGCTGCCGAGGTCAGAGCCGGATACCTGGTAGCCTAGGTTGAGCAGCACTTCGGCGATGCCGCTCATGCCGCTGCCGCCAATGCCGACAAAGTGAATGTTTTTGATCTTGTGTTTCATCGTGCTGTGCTCTTTACTGCGAGTTGTTCAAGGATGTCGGCAATCGCATCGTTTGCATTGCGCTTGCCGACCCGTTGCGCCGCTTCGGCCATGGCCAGGCACTGCGCACGTGGCGTCGATTGCAGCAGTTGTGCCAGGCTGCCCGGCGTCAGGTCGCTCTGCGCCAGGTGGATCGCTGCCTGCTGGCTGGCCATCCACTTCGCATTGTCGCGTTGATGGCTGGTGGTTGTCGCCACGAATGGCACAAGCACGCTGGCGACGCCGGCCGCGGTCAGTTCCGAGACAGTAATCGCACCGGCGCGGCAGATCACCAGATCTGCCTGCGCGTAGGCAGCGGCCATGTCGTCGATGAAGTCGACCACGGTCGCTTCGACGCCGGCCTTGGCGTACGCCGCGCGCAGGGCGTCGATATTCTTCTTGCCCGACTGGTGCGTCACCTGCGGACGCACGGGCGCATCGATCAGGGACAGCGCCACCGGCACTGCGGCATTGAGCGCCTGCGCGCCCAGGCTGCCGCCAACGACCAGAATGCGCAAAGGTCCGCTACGATTGGCGAAGCGCTCGCTTGGTGCCACCATGGCCAGGATCTCGGCGCGCACCGGATTGCCGGTGACAACCGCCTTGCTGGCCGCGCGGCCGAAATCGGCCGGGAAGCCGAACAGCACGCGCTGGGCCAGCGGCGCCAGGGTTTTGTTCGACAGCAGCAGCGCCGCATCGGCGTTCACCAGCGCCAGCGGCACGCCGCGCAGGCGCGCCATGATCCCGCCCGGCACGGTGACGTAGCCGCCCATGCCCAGCACCACATCCGGCTGGCGTTTCGCGAGAAAGCTGCGGCAAGCGGCAAAGCTGGCCAGCAGCTTGAAGCCGCCCAGCACAGTGTGTTTCAGGCCCTTGCCGCGCATGCCGGTGAAGTTGATGGCGTCGAGCGCAATGCCGTGCTTCGGCACGATGTCCTGCTCCATGCCGTGTGCGGTACCGAGCCAGCTCACTTCCCAGCCGCGCGCGCGCATGGTCTGCGCGATGGCGATGCCGGGGAAGATATGTCCGCCGGTGCCGGCTGCCATGATCATCAATCGTTTGGTCATACGCGCCCTCCGCGCATGTGCACACGGTTTTCGTAATCGACGCGCAGCAGAATGGCGAGACCGACGCAGTTGAACAGCACGCCGGAGCCGCCGTAGCTCATCAACGGCAAGGTCAGGCCCTTGGTCGGCAGCAGGCCCAGGTTCACGCCCATATTAATGAAGGTTTGCACGCCGATCCAGATGCCGATGCCTTTGGCGGTCAGCCCCGCGAAGGTCTGGTCGAGGGCGATGGCCTGGCGGCCGATGTCGAAGGCGCGTTTGACCAACCAGTAGAACATGGCGATCACCACCAGCACACCGGCCAGGCCCAGCTCTTCGCCGATCACGGCCATCAGGAAGTCGGTGTGCGCTTCGGGCAGGTAGTGCAGTTTTTCGACGCTGGCGCCCAGGCCCACGCCAAAGAACTCGCCGCGCCCGAATGCGATCAGCGAGTGCGTCAGCTGATAGGCCTTGTCGAGCGAGTTCCCGGCTTGCCACGGGTCGAGGTAAGCGAACATGCGCGCGCGCCGGAACGGCGACAGGGCAATGATGGTGGTGAACACGATCACCAGCACGGCGCCGATACCGCCGAACCAGATCATATTAAAACCGCCCAGGAACAGGATGCCCATGGCGATGCAGACGATCACGCCGAATGCGCCCAGATCCGGCTCAAGCAGCAGCAGCATGCCGACAATCGCCATCGCCGCGGCCATCGGCATGAAGCCCTTGGTCAGCTTGTGCATGTACTGCTGCTTGCGCACCGTGAAGTCGGCCGCGTACAGCACCGCCACGATCTTCATGATTTCGGACGGCTGCAACTGCGCGATTTTCAATGGCAGCCAGCGCCGCGCACCGTTCACCGAGACACCAATGCCCGGCACCAGCACCAGCGCCAGCAGCACCAGCGTGGCGACGAACAGCAGCGGCGCGAAGCGCTGCCAGGTGGCGATCGGGATGCGGAACACGATGCTGCACAGGACGATCGACACGATGATGAACATGGCTTGCCGCACCAGGAAGTAGCTGCTCTTGTTGGCCAGATAAGCGAATTTCGGCGCGTCCGGCAGCGCGATCGAGGCCGAATACACCATCACCAGCCCGCCCAGCATCAGCAGCAGCACCACCCACACCAGCGGCTGGTCGTACTCCATCATTTTCGACGGCTGCGAGCGCGCGGCAATTGCCGCGTCGGCACTGGAGCCGGCAAACTTGAACGGGAACTGGAAGGCCATCAGATGTCCTGGCCTTTCTCGAGCGCGATTTCACGCACGGCATCGACGAACACCTGGGCGCGATGCGCGTAGTTGGTGAACATGTCGAGACTGGCGCAGGCCGGCGACAGCAGCACGGCGTCGCCCGCTTTGGCCAGACCACCGGCGCGGCGCGTGGCTTCCTCTAACGTGTCGATATCGAACACCGGCACGCCCGACGGCGCGATGGCTGCGCGCAGTGCGGGCGCATCGCGGCCGATCAGCAGCACCGCGCGTACATAGCGCGAGCATGGTTCGGCCAGCGGCATGAAATCCTGCCCCTTGCCGTCGCCGCCGGCCACCAGCACGATCTGTTGATCGCCTGTGAAAGCTTTGCCGAGGCCCTGCAGGGCGGCCACGGTGGCGCCGACATTGGTGCCCTTGCTGTCGTCATAAAAGTCGACGCCGTCGATCGAGGCGACCAGTTCCACCCGATGCGGCTCGCCGCCGTATTCGCGCAGGCCGTGCAGCAGCGGCGCCAGCGGCAGGCCAATGGCGCGGCACAGCGCCAGCGCGGCCAGCGCGTTGGCGGCATTGTGCAGACCGCGGATCCGCAGCGCATCGGCCGGCATCAGACGCGAGAGGACCGATTCGATTTCTTCAGCCGGCTCGTTCTTCTTGCGCTTTTTCTCCGGTTCTTCGCCGGCCACCGACGTAGCGAGCCACAGCACGCCGCGTTCGTTGACGAGGCCAAAGCTGCCGGCGTCTTTCGGGGCGTCGGTGCCGAAGGTGACGACGTCACCTGCGGCCATTTTCATGACCAGCGCATCGTCGCGGTTCAGGATGCGCACCGTGCCGGCGCCGAAGATGCGCGCCTTGTCGTTGCCATACGCGGCCATGTCGCCGTGCCAGTCGAGGTGATCCTGGGTCAGGTTCAGCACCGTGGCCGCATCGGCTTGCAGGCTGAAGGTCGTGTGCAACTGGAAGCTGGACAGCTCGAGGACCCAGGCTTGCGGCAATTCGTCACCGTCGAGCGCCGAATCGAGGCAAACCCGCAGGACATCCAGCGCGGCCGGGCTGATGTTGCCGGCCACGCGCGTGCTCAAGCCCGCGCGCTCGCACAACAGGCCGGTCAATTTGGTGACGGTGGTCTTGCCGTTGGTGCCGGTGATGGCGATGACTTTCGGCGCGTAATCCCGTTCGGCTTTCAAGGCCGCCAGCGCCTGGGCGAACAGTTCGATTTCACCCCAGACCGGGATGTTCGCTGCGCCTGCGGCGGGCGTGATAACGGCTAGTTCGCGCGCCGGCGCCAGGCCCGGGCTGACGCTGACGAAATCGACGCCCTCGAGCAGACTGGCCGTGAATTCACCGCCGACAAATTCCGCATCGGGCAAGGCCGACATCAGGGCGACCAGGCGCTGCGGCGTCTCGCGCGTATCGGCCACGCGCACGCGCGCGCCGGCACGGGCGAGCCAGAGCGCCATCGCCAGCCCCGATTCACCGAGGCCCAACACCAGAGCGAGTTTACCCGAGTAATTCATTAGCGCAGCTTCAACGTAGACAAGCCAATCAGCACGAGCACCATCGTCACGATCCAGAAGCGCACCACGACCTTGGTTTCTTTCCAGCCCTTTTGTTCGAAGTGGTGGTGCAGCGGCGCCATCAGGAACACGCGCCGCCCGGTACCGAAGCGCTTCTTCGTATACTTGAACCAGCTGACCTGGATGATCACCGACAGCGTTTCGGCCACGAACACGCCGCCCATGATGAACAGGACGATTTCCTGGCGCACGATGACGGCAACCGTGCCGAGTGCGCCGCCCAGCGCCAGCGCGCCGACGTCGCCCATGAACATTTCGGCGGGGTGGGCGTTGAACCACAGGAAGGCCAGGCCCGCGCCGGCCATGGCGCCGCAGAAGATCAGCAGTTCACCGGCACCCTCGATGTGCGGAATGAACAGGTAACGCGAGTACGTGACGCTACCGGTGAGATAGGCGAACAGGCCCAGCGCCGCGCCCACCATCACGGTCGGCATGATGGCCAGGCCGTCGAGGCCGTCCGTAAAATTGACCGCGTTCGAGGAACCCACGATCACACAATAGGTCAGCGCGATGAAGCCCCACACGCCGAGCGGGTAGCTGAAGGTTTTCACGAACGGCACGATCAGGTCGGCCTTCGGCGGCAGGCTCATTGAGAAGCCCGATTGCACCCACGCGAAGAACAGTTGGGCCACTTTCCACGGCGTCGGTGCCGACACCGAGAACGCCAGATACAGTGCGGCGGCCAAGCCGATCAGCGACATCCAGAAGTATTTTTCGGCCGAGCGCATGCCTTCCGGATCCTGGTAGACCACCTTGCGGTAATCGTCGGCCCAGCCAACAGCGCCGAAACCGATCGTTACCACCAGAACCGGCCAGACCAGCCGGTTGGACAGGTCGCACCACAGCAGCGTGGACAGGGTAATGGCGATCAGGATCAGCACCCCGCCCATGGTCGGGGTGCCGTGTTTTTTCAGGTGCGTCTGCGGGCCGTCGGTACGCACCGCCTGGCCGACTTTCATGGCGGTGAGCTTGCGGATCACGGCCGGACCGAAACCCAGGCCAATGGCAATGGCTGTGATGGTGGCCGACACCGCCCGGAAGGTGATGAAGTTAAAAATGCGCAGAAAACCGAAGTCCTGCTGGAAGTATTGTGCGAGCCAGAGCAGCATTTAGTGGGCATCCTTGCCAGTTGTGTGTAAGCCAAGCAGGTGTTGGACCACGCGTTCCATTTTCATGAAACGCGAACCCTTCACCAACACAGTTGCGTCAGATTTGCTGCCCAGTTTTAAATCCAGTGCTGCTAATAATTCGTCGAACTGCTCGAAATGGTGTGCGCCCGACGCCGTCAAATGCCGCGCGAGCTCCCCCGTCGCGTACACGTGGTCGATGCCGCGTGCCTGCGCGTAGGCGCCGATTTCCGCGTGATATTGCGGTCCCTGCGTGCCAACTTCGCCCATGTCACCCAGCACCAGGATGCGCGGCGCTGGCGCATTGGCCAGAACGTCGATGGCGGCGCGGACCGAGTCCGGGTTGGCGTTGTAGCTGTCGTCGATGACCACCGCGCCGTTGACGGCCTGCTTTTTCTGCAGGCGCCCGCCGACTGGTTGAAATGCTTCCAGGCCGCGCACGATGGTGTCGATGTCGATGCCGGCCGCCAGCGTGCAGGCGATCGCCGCGAGCGCGTTGCGCACATTGTGCTCGCCGGCAGCGGCCAGTTTGATCGTCACGTGGTGGCCGTGCAGGCCGGCCACGTCGACCTGCATGTCGCTGCCAAAATCGTTGGCAAGGTAGACGCAGCTGACGTCGCACTCGTCCGGTTTTAACCCGAAGGTCATCACCGGGCATGCGGCCAGCTTGTGCCACAGCGGCGTGTATTCGTCGTCGCCCGGGAAGATCGCCACGCCATGCGGCGGCAGCGCCTGCAACACGGCGCCGTTTTCAATTGCCACCGCTTCCACGGTGTGCATGAATTCCTGGTGCTCGCGCTGGGCGTTGTTGACCATGCCGATGGTCGGCGCCGCAATCGCGGCCAGGCGGGCGATTTCGCCCGGATGGTTCATGCCCAGCTCGATGACGGCGGCGCGATGCGCGTCGGTCATGCGGAACAGGGTGAGTGGCACGCCGATTTCATTATTCAGGTTGCCGCGCGTGGCCAGGCGCTGCTCCTCGCCGAACGCTGCGGCCAGGATCGACGCGATCATTTCCTTGACCGTCGTCTTGCCATTGCTGCCCGTGACGCCGATCACCGGCACCGCGAACTGGCTGCGCCACTGGTGGGCGATGGCGCCCAGCGCCTTGAGCGAGTCCGGCACCAGCAGCGCCGGCAAAGTAAAGCCTTCAGGCAGGCGTTCGGCGACGACGGCGACATCTTGCAGATTGCCGAGGAAATCGTGCGCGTCGAAGGTTTCGCCGCGCAGGGCGACGAACAGCGAACCGGGTGCCAGCTTGCGGCTGTCGGTCGAGACGCCTTCAAACGCCGCATCATTCACAATGCGTGCGCCGGGGATGGCTTGCGCCAGTTGCGAGAGCGAGCCGCGCATCAATTCGTCCTCATCATGGTCAAGCGTGCGGACAGCGCCAGGTTGGCGTGTTCGACATCGGAAAATGCCATCTTGCGGCCCTTGATTTCCTGGTAAGGCTCATGGCCCTTCCCGGCCAGCAGGATCACGTCAAGCTTGCCGGCATGTTTGACGGCCGACAGGATGGCGGCCGCGCGGTCTTCGATGGCCTGGAACGGCAACGCTGTGTCCATGCCCGCCGTGACCTGGGCGATGATGGCCGCAGGGTCTTCACTGCGCGGATTGTCGCTGGTGACGATGACCTGGTCGGCGCTCTGGGCGATTCTCCCCATTTGCGGGCGCTTGCCCGGATCGCGGTCGCCGCCGCAACCGAACACGCACCACAGGCGGCCGTGGCGCTCGTCGGCCACCTGGCGCAGCGCGGCGATGGTTTTTTCCAGTGCGTCGGGCGTGTGGGCGTAATCGATGACGACCATCGGCGCATCCTGGCCGCCCACCTGCTGCATGCGTCCCGGGGCCGGCGTCAAGGCTTCGATGGCGTCCAGCGCAGCGCGCAAGGCCACGCCTTTGGCCAGCAGGGCGCCCAGTACAGCCAGCGCATTGCTGATATTGAAACGGCCGACCAGCTGGGTCTTGGCGGTGCCGGCGCCGAAGGGCGACGCCAGGTGGAATTCCGTGCCGGCGTGGCGGCTACGCAGGTTCGACGCGCGCAGGATGGCCACGCCGTCGATGTCCGGCTGCGCCTCTGCATCGCGCAAGGTGTAGCCGGTCACCGCAACGCCGGCCGGAATCTGGCCGAGCAGGCGCAGGCCGGCTTCGTCGTCAAGGTTGACGACGGCAGTCTTCAGGCCCGGCCACGTGAACAGCTTGACCTTGGCCGCTTCGTAGCTGGCCATGTCGCCGTGATAGTCGAGGTGGTCGCGCGTCAGATTAGTAAACAGCGCGACGTCGAAATGCATGCCATCGGTGCGGCCCTGCTCCAGCCCGATCGACGACACTTCGATGGCCAGCGCCAAAGCGCCGGCGTCGCGCACTGCCGCCAGTTTTTCGGCCAGCAGCACGGCGTCGGGCGTGGTGTAGCCGGTGACGTCATAGGTCGGTTCGGCGCGGCCTTTGAACAGGCCCACTCCCAGTGTGCCGATCACGGCAGCGGGGGTACCCAGGCGCGCGAAGGCCTGGCCGAGCCAAACCGCGCACGATGTTTTGCCGTTGGTGCCGGTGACGCCGACGCTGAACATGGCCGCATCGGGCATGGCGTTGCACGCGTGCGCGATGGGGCCGGCCTGGCGTTTCAGGTCGGCCACGACCAGGTGCGGCACGCTCAAGGCTGCATCCCACGCGCCACCGGCGTCGTCATACACCACGGCGGCGGCGCCCTGCGCCACGGCCGCCTGAATGAAACGGTGACCGTCGGCATAGGCGAAGAACACATCGCCCGGCTGCACACGGCGCGAGTCCGACACCAGGCGGCCGGTTGGCGCAATCGAACGAATCCACTGGACGGCGTTCATCAATTCGTCTCCTCGACCAAGTCTTCCGGCAGGATGATATCGGTAATCGTGGAATCGGGCGGGATGTTTTCGGCGCGCAGCGCGTTGGCTGCCAGCGCGGCGAAAGTCGGCGCGGCCACACCGCCACCGGTGTGAATGGCGCCGGTCGGGTCGTCGATCATCACGGCGATAACGAAGCGAGGATTCGACATCGGCGCAATGCCGGCGAACGAGCCGACGTACTGGGTCTGCGAATAGCGACCGTTGATGACCTTTTGTGCGGTGCCGGTCTTGCCACCGACGCGGTAACCGGGAATTTGCGCCTGGCGCGCGGTGCCGCCCGGCAGGACGACGGATTCGAGCATGGCGCGCATCTGCTTGGCCGTGGTCGGCGAGATGATCTGCTGGCCAACCGGCTGATGATTCACCTTCTGGAACGACAGGGGAATCATGTCGCCGTCGCGCGCGAAAATCATGTAGGAACGGGCCAGTTGCAGCAGCGAGACCGAAATACCCTGGCCGAACGACATATTGGCCTGCTCCACCGGACGCCACGATTTGTACGGGCGCACGCGGCCGGCCACGGCGCCTGGAAAGCCAAAGCGCGGTGCCTGCCCGAAACCGAGCTTGGTGAACATGTTCCACATTTCTTCGGCCGGCATGCCCAGTGCAATCTTCGAGACGCCGATATTCGACGACTTCTGGATGATTGTCGATACATCGATCACGCCGTTATGGTGCGTATCGCGGATCGGCTTGTCGCCGACCATCATGCGACCATTGCCGGTGTCGATCATGGTGGTCGGTTTCACGCGGCCGGTGTCGAGCGCCAGCGCCACGGTGAACGGCTTCAGGGTGGAACCCGGCTCGAAGGTATCGGTGATGACGCGGTTGCGCAGCTGCTCGCCGGTGAGTTTCGAGCGGTCGTTCGGGTCGTAGGTCGGCCAGTTGGCCAGCGCCAGCACTTCGCCGGTGTGCACGTCCAGCACCACCGCAGCGCCGGCCTTGGCGTGGAATTTCTCGACTGCGTTCTTGACGCTGGTGAACGCGATGTATTGCAGCTTGCTGTCGACCGACAGGGTGATGTCGCGGCCATCATGCGGCTCGCGCGACAGACCGACGTCTTCGACGATGTGGCCGAGACGGTCCTTGATCACGCGGCGGCTGCCGACGGCGCCGACCAGCGCTTTTTGCTGCGCCAGTTCGATGCTCTCCTGGCCCACGTCTTCGACGCTGGTAAAGCCGACCAGGTGGGTCATGACTTCGCCCTGCGGATAGAAGCGCTTGTACTCCTTGCGCGTGTCGATGCCGTCGATTTTCAGCTTTTCGATCTCGGCAATCGTATCCATCTCGACCTGGCGCTTGAGGTAGACAAAGGTGCGGTCCGAATCGAGTTTTTTGCGCAGGTCCACTTCGGGCATCTCGAGCAGCTTCGCCAGCGCCGTGATCTTCGCTGGCGGCGAGGCCAGCACATCATCGGGAATCGCCCACACGGCTTTCACCGGCAGCGACGAAGCGAGCACCTGGCCGTTGCGGTCCATGATCTTGCCGCGCGTGGCGGGCAATTCGAGCGTGCGCTCATAACGGCTCTTGCCCTGCTGCTGCAGGAACTGGGTACTCATGCCCTGCAGCCACACGGCGCGCAGGCCAAGTGCGGCAAAAGCCGCGAACAGGACCACCAGCACCAGGCGCGAACGCCAGTTGGGCAGGCGCACGGCCAGCACCGGGCTTTTCGAAAAGGCGACGCCTTTCGAGGCGGCCACGCGCGCATTGGTCTGATGGGTGCCGCGCTTCATTTGGCCCCTTCGGTCAGGTACTGGGTGCGCGCAGGCGTGAGCGGCGTCATGTCCAGGTCGGTGCGCGCGATCTGTTCGATGCGTTCGTTCTTGCCGAGGGTCGACTGGTCCAGTTGCAGCTGCGACCAGTCGATGTCGAGCTGGCGGGCCTGAGCCTGATAGCGTTCGAGTTCAATGAACAAATGGCGCGCCTGATAGCGCGCGTTGACGAGCGAGAGCGCGCTGATCACCAGCAAGGCGGTCAGGATGATGGTCAACTTGCCGGTCATGCGCGGGGCTCCAGACGCTCGGCGACGCGCAGCACGGCCGAGCGCGAGCGCGGGTTCGCATCGACTTCTTCAGCCGAAGGTTTGATCTTTGCGATCAGTTTCATCAAAGGCTGCGGCAAATCGACCGCGCGGATCGGCAGGCGCCGGTCGGGCTGCGGGAGGTTCACTTTCGACGCCATGAACTGCTTGACCATGCGGTCTTCCAGCGAATGAAAACTGATCACCGACAGGCGCGCGCCGGGGGCCAGCATCGCGTAGGCTGCGCTCAGTCCTGCCTCAAGGTCTTCAAGCTCTTTATTGATGAAAATCCGGATAGCCTGAAAGGTACGGGTGGCCGGATCCTTGCCCTTTTCCCGAGTCTTGACCGCGCCTGCCACGATTGCGGCAAGCTGTCGTGTGCCTGAAATTGGTTCGATTGCCCGGCTAGCAACAACCGCCTTTGCAATCTGAAAAGCAAACCGTTCTTCCCCATAATCCCGTATCACCTTTTCCAATGTTTGTTCGGGCACGGTCGCCAGCCACGCGGCTGCCGATACACCCCGGGTGGTGTCCATCCGCATGTCGAGCGGACCGTCATTGCGGAAACTGAAACCGCGCGTCGCGTCGTCCACCTGCGGTGAGGAGATGCCCAGATCGAGCAGGATGCCGTCCACTTGCGTGATGCCATGTTCGGCGAGCGACTCGCGCATGGTGGCGAACGAGTCGTGGACAATTGCAAAGCGGTCGTCGTTGATCTGCGCCGCAGTAGCAATGGCCTGGGTGTCCTTATCAAAGCCGATCAGCCGGCCCTTGCTGGACAAACGGGAAAGAATCAGGCGGCTGTGGCCACCGCGCCCGAAGGTGCCATCTATATAGATACCGTCGGCGCGCGCGCCGGTAATGTCGAGCGCATCGACTGCTTCATCGAGCAGCACGGTGCGATGCTGGTAGTCAGACATCGTGGTCAAGGTCGTCACGTTGCCTCAGAAAGAAAAATTGGAAAGAACATCCGGCATGCCGCCGGCAATGGCTTGCTGCTCGCTGGCAGCGAGGCGGGTGGCATCCCAGATCTCGAAGTGGGTGCCCATACCGAGCATCATCACTTCACGCTCCAGCCCCACCGCAGCGCGCAGTTCAGGCGAAATCAGGACGCGCCCGGCGCCGTCCATGTCGACATCGCAGGCGTTACCGAGATAAATACGTTGCCACGCACGGGCCGCGATCGGCCATGCGACAATCTTCTCGCGCTGGGTTTCCCACACGGCGCGGGGGAAGAACAGCAGGCAACCGGCGGGGTCGCGGGTCAGTGTCAGGCGTCCTTCGCATTCGATTCCGAGGGCGTCACGGTGCTTGGCGGGGATCGACATCCTGCCTTTCGCATCGAGATTGAGTGCTGACGCGCCTTGAAACACGGGTTTTGACCTGACCTGGAATAGTTAATTGTAGGAGCTTTAACGGGGGAACAACCGATTTCATCCCACATTTCGACACTTTTTCACACTGTTTCCCACTTTAGATGAGTCCATCTGGCGGGTCAAGGGAATTCATGCATGGCAAAATCGAAATTTTCTAATGAAGTCAATGACTTAGCGCTCTTCGTTGAAGCTGGGTCAAGTTAAAATCCCGCGCAAAGTCAGGCACTTAGCGTTGACAGTGAAAGTGCAGTCTCAGCTATTCAAGCCGCATGCGTACTTTCTGCGTGACAATAAATACAATGGATGGGTCGTTTGGCCGCAACGGGCCGGGGATTTGTTACGGAAAGTCAGTTTTTATGGACTGAGAGGTCGCCATGCCGGCGAGCGCCTCGAATGCTTCTTGATAAGCCAACTCGATGCGGGCCAATTCATCGTCGCTGATTTCCCTGAACAGCGCGCGCCTGGCTTTGGCAAGCGCGCCCTTATTTTGGTACAGCAGCTTGATGATCAGGTCGAGCCGCGCATTCGGCATGTCGACGATGTCGCGGATCGACACTTTGACCAGGTCGTAAGCACGGATGAACAAGATCTCTGAAACAAGTTCAGTGCTGATGGTTTGTTCCACCGCGTGCAGCAGATAGGCCACCTGCGCCGTCAGGTCGGGGTAGCGCCAGCTTCCTTCCGCTTGATCCGGGTTCGTCACCGTCAACTGCTCGTCGTCATCCATGGCGATCCGGACCACGGCGCGCAGCGGCCTGGAAAACGCTTCGAGGGCACGGTCGTAGTCTTGCGGATGATGCAGCATCCAGGCCGATACCGGCAATACCATGCCATCCGGGACCACCCCGTCGCGACCGAGTACATCGTGGATCAGGTAACGGTGGATGCGGCCATTGCCATCTTCAAACGGGTGGATGAACACCAGGCCAAACGCTATCAATGCGGCGCGTACGACAGGGTGCACGCCCTGGGTTTTGCTGGCACAGTCGAACAGTCCGGCCATCAGGTCGGCGACCATGGCACCCGGCGGGCAGACGTAATGCACGATGGGGGACCTGCCGGGCATCGATTCGCCGACATAGTTCTGCCAGTCGCGGTAGCCGTGCTGCGCATAACGCGGCTCCACGATGAGGTTCTGCAAACCGCTCAGCCACGGTTCCGACAGCACGTCACCTAGTGCGGCCTTGCCGGCATCGCGCAGTGCGCGCACAAAACGCTGCTCCCGATCCGGCGTCGGCGTTTCACGCTCGATGTCGTACGAAGACCTGGTTTCCTTGAAATACAGGTAATCGACTGCGCGCTGAAACAATGCCGGCTCCACCGTGGCCTTGAAGGCTTGCAGGCGCGATCCGAAATCGGCATCGAGCAACGCTGCCACTGCGGGCACCTTGCGCACCATCGGACAAAACCGCGCGGTCCCGAGCAGGTTGTCATTGATATGCCAGCGCACGCTTTTTGCCGGTCGCACGGCCACCACGTACCTGCCAGGATCGAGCAGGTCCACATAGGGGCCGCCGATCGCCACGGGCAGGTCGAGTTGCACGCCCATCAGAAATTCAAACAAGTAACCGAGCTGGCGCGCGTACTTGCCATTCGGCTGGAGGGCGACGTATTGCACCATGCGCCCTGCGCCAAGTTTGCCGAAGGTCTGGCGCAGGATATCCAGGTTGAGGTCATCGTACTTGAGCGCGAAAACGAGATGATCGAAAACGTCCTCACCCGGCCAGTAATTGGGCTGAAACACTTTCAGCACTACCCCGGGCTGTGCCGTATCGAGGCGGGCGCGGGCGCCGATCGACGACGCGTGCGATAGTGGCATCGTGGCGAGCGAGCAGGTTTTGACAAGCCACGCATACCCAACCGGCCGATCGTTCGATTCCGCCTTCATGTCTGCACCAAAACGTTTAGAAGAGACCTAGTCTTGCATGAAAACGTGTGCGAGGGACTGGAAACATGCAATATTCTAGAAGATTGCATGAAAACGTTTAATTTGGATCGAATGTGCCGGTACCGTCATTCCGTGATCCGCGCGGGCGGACCACTGCCCGAACAGGCCGCTGGAGATGACTTTTGCATGCGCCGGCTATGCAGCTGACGGCAAGCAGCGTATGCCCGCTGCCTGTGTGAATATAAGTGTGAAGCAGGCCGATAGGCCGGATTTTGTTACGGCAGTGTCTCGCAACACCGCTATGACAGCCATTCCTCTAGGCGCAAAATTACTCCTGCGCTCAAGCTCCCTACCCGCACGCTCCGCGAGCCGCCTCAACGCGTGCCTATTTGGGATTGCTCCAGGTGGAGGTTACCGCGTTTCACCGTAACTAAATACGCTCGTCTCTGTGGCCCTATTCCTCGCCTTGTACACCAGCTTGCGCCGGTGCTTTCGGCGGACGGCCGTTAACCGTCACCCTGCTCTATGGAGTCCGGACCTTCCTCCCGCCGACGCATTACACGCCAGCCAGCGACTGTCTGGCCTGCTTCACCCGAACATTGTAACCGCTATAGTGCGTTTTAGCACCAAACCCGGCCAGACTTAGACGCGATGGTCGTAGACGAATTGCCGAACGCGTCCGGTCGTGATCAAGGCCGCGTCGGAATGGGCCGGATTGATCAACACATTGTCTTCCTCGTTGATGATTACCGACGGCACCACCAGCAGTGCTGAAGCACCGCCCGCCAACCAGGCTGAGCCAATCGAACGAGAGATCATGCCTTCGGGAACGACATTCCAGCCGACCGGCAAAGGACGGGGCGTCACCACGCGCGCCGCCCACAGCGCGTCCGGCACGTCGATGCGCACCAGAATACGGTTCCACGGCAGCAGCATCCCTTTTGCGAAGTGGGCGCGGGTTTCCCAGGCCGCCAGAGAAATCGATGTCGCAGCGTAGGTCACGTGCTCGCCGGCGTGGTTCCAGCGCGACCCGCCGCTGGCGGCTCCCTTGCCGGCCATGTCTTCGGCTGTGTAGCTGGTGGTGTCCGAGGCGATGCGCCACAGGCTGACCGTCATGCTGCCAGCCCGCCGCGCATACGCTCCAGTACTTGCTCAACCGCGCGCTGGCCTTCGGGATTGCGTAACATGTCGGCCGGCGTTTTGTTCCCCAGTTCAGGCAGCGTTTCATGGACCCAGCGCGCAAACCAACCTTCCAGATCAAATGTTTTCATCTGCTCCGGGTCACCGCTCTCGTCCAGCATCCTGCGCAAGGTGGCCAGCAGGCGCAAGTAGGCCATGATGCGATGCCCGGCAACGTCAGGCAACGGCCTGTTGGCCGCTTCGTTGCGCACAAAGGTCGTCTGCGACACACCAGCCAAGCCCATGATCACGGAAGCCGGTTCGCCGGTGGCCTTGGCAATCAGCTTGACGACGTCGGTTGGCACCCCGGCTTCCACCGCGTCGTACAGCTGAACGCCGGGCGCCTCGCGCACCCGCTCCACCAGCGCCCTCAGCTGAAACAGCGCGGTTTTTCCAACACTTCCGGCCGGCCCGATTTGTTTGGCCCACAGAATATGCATCTTGCGTGCAGCGGGTTGCGTACGCTCCACGACGCCCTTTTCTGCCGGCCGACTCCGGAGCGGCACATTCATTTCACTCGTTGTGGCCATGCTGAAACCCATTTGGTTAGATTGCGACATCCAAATGGTATTCCATAATACGGCAAGGCTCAATATTTAATCGCGGTGGAGCCTCCTCGCGGGCATCAGGCGTCCTGGCGGCTCGTGCACACTGCAAGGAGATGTTCATGTGCGTCCCCGCAAGCCCGCTCCAGGCAGACAGCGCCCCGCTGATCTGGACGGCATGCCTGATCCTGATCGGCGTCACTTCGCGTTGACCACAAGAGCTAGGCTGCTTCGTGCCCACTCGCTCTGTCAGGCGACCGCTCTTATCCGATTCTTGTCATCGGCTCGCAGTTGCGCTTCGCTGGGCGCACTGTGGTCATCTCGCGGCGGGACCTGCACCCGCAAGAGTGCGTCCATGCTGGCCGCACACGAAAAACGGCGCCCGCAGGCGCCGCTTATCGAATCCAGCCGACCATCAGTCTTTCTGATAGTTTGCTGAACGCGGGCCGTACAGCATGCCGTTGAACGCAGGTGCGCCGAGGAGGCGCTGATTGGCAACGCCTGCATAGTTAAATCCGGCATCGGCCGTGGTGTTGACGATCTGATTGACCACTGCTGTCACAAGCATGGCAGCGAGCCCCCCACCACCACTGCTTTGCTCGGCCGACGACGCACTGGCCGTACCGGTCCACAAGGTCGCGCCGGAGCGCAGATCGACCAGTTTTGCCTCAACGACCACCGTCGTTTCGCTGCTGATGACCATATAGGTCGTTCCGTAGCGCTTCACATGCATGTACAGCGCAGCATCCGCGCCGAAGATCTCGCGCAGCTTCGTCACTGGCAGCGCGTGAATATCTTCCGGTTGGGTCATGCCGTTCTGCCTGAAGGTTTCCGCAACCGTACTGACAGGAAGCACGTAGTAGCCCGCTTCGGCCAGTGGATAGACTGTCGATGTCATCACGCTCATCGTCGCCTTGACCTCCGGTGTTTCATTTACGGGCGGCAGAACCACGATCGATGTCGGGCGGCTTTGCTTGAACGCCGTGTAATCAAAAGGCACTTTGGGCGCTGCGCAGGCCGTCAACAACACGATGACAGGCACCATCACTGCCAGCCGTATACGGCCGCTGGCTTCCCGCGTTGCCATCCAGGATTTCAAGCTCATGATTTTTTCTCGCTCATTTGTTTCAGCAGAAAATCCATATACTGCGTCGATTCAGGGAAGGCCATTTTTTCGGCCTCAAAATCTTTCTTCGCCTCGTCATACTGGCCGAGCTGAATCTCCAGCATGGCAACGTGGGCACGGAATCCTGGCGGAAGCGGGCGCGCCGCTGCACGTGCGGCATCGGCCTGCTTCGACATACGTTGCAGCTGTTCGCCCGGATTGGCCGTATCGCCCTTCATGTAGTCATACACATTGCGCTGGTAATCGGGCCAGTGGTACATCTGCGGCGGCGCCGTCGCGCATCCCGCCAGGGCCAGGGCGGCGATCAATACCAGGCGTGAACCAGCGGACGTCATGGCGCACCTCGTTGACCGGTCGGCGATGGCGGCGTCCACTGTCCGCCGTCCAGACCCTTCACCAGGTTGTTGACCGCCTCGCGCATGGCAAGGTCGAGTACCTTGCCATTGAGCGTCGCGTCATAACCGGCGGTGCCGCCGAAACCAACGATTTCGCGGTTCGACAATTCGAACTCCCCAGCGCCGCGGGCGGAATACACCACCTCGGAGGTCAGGCTGTTCACAATATTGAGGGTGATCTTGGCGTAAGCGATTTGCGATTTGCCCCGACCCAGCAAGCCAAACAACTGATGATCGCCCACGTCCTTGCGGCCGAACTCGGAAATATCGCCGGTCACCAGGTAATCTGCGCCACGAATTGATTGCGCTTTTGCCTTGAACTGTGCTTCCTGCTGACCTTCCTGCAAATTGTCCCGGTCGAGCACATTGAAACGCTGGGACTGTTGCAAGTGCGCGATCAGTGTCGACTTGGCCTGACCACCGAGACGATCGATGCCATCGGTGAAAATGCCGCGCATGAAGGTCGACCGGTTTTCGAATTTACCTACCGCCACCAGCGTTTTGGCCCCGCGATATGGTGTTGCTGCGGACTCGACTTTTGCCACTTCCAGTGAACGCGATGTTTCAGTTGCACAGCCGGCGAGTGCAATGGCGCCGAGAACGATCAAACCTGTTTTAAACATGTGCATCTTCTAAATCCTCGTGAAATTTCTAGTTTTTAACTGGCGCCAACAATCAAGCAGCCAGTTGCATAGGCGCAACGCGGCTCAATATATTGCATTGTTGAAAAAATTGAAATATAAAGCATGTGACTTCCTGTACATTTACCAGATCGTCAATCTCTTACAACAACCGATATAAACGCATTGACGATTGTGAAAATCCATGTCGCCATTTCAAAAGCGGCGCTCGCAACGCTCACATAGAATGCGTCGATCCCATCCATTAATGAGGCAGCCGCCATGACCCACCCCTCCCGCACCGGCGGCCAGATCCTGGTCGACGCCCTCAAGGTTCACGGCGTCGACATCGCCTTCGGTGTGCCAGGCGAGAGTTATCTCGATGTACTCGATGCGCTGCACGAGTCGAGCATCCGCTTCATCGTCAACCGCCAGGAAGGCGGCGCCGCGTTCATGGCCGAGGCTTACGGCAAGCTCACCGGCCAGCCCGGCATCTGTTTTGTCACGCGCGGGCCGGGCGCCACCAATGCGTCGATCGGCGTGCACACGGCGTTCCAGGATTCGACCCCGATGATCCTGTTCATCGGCCAGGTGGGCGGCGATTTTATCGACCGCGAAGCATTCCAGGAAATCGATTACCGCCGCATGTTCGGGCAGATGGCCAAGTGGGTGGCGCAGGTCGACCGCGCCGAACGCCTGCCGGAATACATCGCGCGTGCCTTCCAGGTCGCCACCAGCGGCCGCCCCGGCCCGGTGGTGCTGGCCCTGCCGGAAGACATGCTCACCAGCGTCGCCCAGGTGGCCGACGCGCGCCGCTATCAGGCGGTGCAGGCGGCGCCCGCGGCGGCGCAGATCGCCAGCTTGCGCAACATGCTGGCGCAGGCGAAAAAACCGTTCGTGATCGTCGGCGGCGGCGCCTGGAATGCGCAAGCCTGCCGCGACCTGGCCACGTTTGCCACGGCCAACGCACTGCCGGTCGGCTGCGCCTTCCGCTTCCAGGATTTGCTCGACAACGCGCATCCGCATTACGCCGGCGACGTCGGCATCGGCATCAATCCGGCACTGGCGGCGCGCATCCGCGACGCCGACCTGGTGATCGCCATCGGACCGCGCCTGGGCGAAATGACCACCAGCGGCTATACGCTGTTCGACGCGCCGGTGCCGCGCCAGCGCCTGGTCCACATCCACGCCGACGCCGAGGAACTGGGCAGCGTGTACCAGGCCGACCTGATGATCAACAGCGGGCCCGCACAGGCACTGGCGATGCTGGCGGCCATGACCCCGGTCGACGCCGGCGCGTGGCTTGGGTCGGTCGCGCAGGCGAAGGCCGAACTGGCCACGTTCCAGCAACGCCCGCCGATTTTCGCGGACGGCGCGGCCCCGCTCGACCTGTGGCAACTGGTGCAGGAACTGATGACGCAGGCGCCGCATGACACCATCATCACGAATGGCGCCGGCAACTACGCCACCTGGGCGCACCGCTTCTATTCGTATGGCGGGATGCGCACCCAGCTCGCGCCCACCAGCGGCGCGATGGGCTATGGCGTGCCGGCCGGCGTGGCGGCAAAAATCGTCGACCCGGCGCGCACGGTGGTCACGTTTGCCGGCGACGGCGAATTCATGATGACAGGGCAGGAACTGGCCACCGCGGTCCAGTACCAGGCTGGCGTGATCATCATCGTCTTCAACAACGGCATGTTCGGCACCATCCGCATGCACCAGGAGCGCCATTATCCGGGCCGCGTCTCTGGCACCGGCCTGCACAACCCCGACTTCGCCGCCCTGGCGCAGGCGTATGGCGCGCATGGCGAAGTGGTCGAAACGACCGCCCAGTTCGGCCCGGCGCTGGCGCGCGCGCTGGCGCACACGCGCGCGCACGAGCTGCCGGCGGTGATCGAGTTGCGCTATGACGGCAACCTGATCACGCCGAACGCCACCCTGGACACCATCCGTAATAATGCAAAGAAAGCAAGTTCCGGGTCATAGTCTTGCACCATGATGAGGCACACGCCTACGTAACTGTTCCACGCTGGAGCGTACTTTGACTTAGAATGACTCGCTCTTATTTACAGTTAGTAGCGAACCATGTCCAACCCGGCGCAGAAACCAGCTTCCCACACCATCAGCGACGTCGAGCGGGACATTGGCGTTGCCAAGGAAACGCTGCGCGTGTGGGAGCGCCGCTATGGTTTTCCCCAGCCAGAGCGCGATTTCAACGACGAACGCACCTACCCGCTCGAGCAGGTTGAGCGACTCGCGCGCATCAAGCGCCTGATCGACCACGGGCATCGTCCCGGCAAGTTGATGGCCTTGTCCGACGCCGAACTGGCCGAACTGGGCGCCAAGGTGATCGCCCTGGCGCCGGCCGTCCTGTCCGACCCGGAACTGGCGGCCTGCATGGCACTGCTGCGCCGTCACCAGGGGTTTGCCCTGCGCGCCTACCTGTCGCAATCGCTGCTACGGCGTGGCCTGCGCGACTTCGTGGTGGGTCTGCTGGTCCCCCTGAGCGCGGCGGTGCGCCATGGCTGGGCCGACGGCAGCGTGACCACTTTTGAAGAACGCATCTTCGCCGAGACGCTCCAGCACGTGCTGCGCCCGGCCATCCTGGTCGCGTCGAGCCGCGACGACGAGCGCAGCACGCGCCCGCGCGTGCTGTTGACCACGGTGCCGCAGGAACGCAGCAGCGTTGGCTTGTTAATGAGCGAATCCTTGCTGGCCCTGGCCGGCGCGCACTGCATCTCGCTGGGCCCGCAAACCGCGCTGGCCGACATCGTCACGGCGGCGCAGGCGCTGCGCAGCGACATCGTGGCGCTGTCGTTTTCCAGCCGGGTGGCCACGCGCGTGGTTGCCGACAGCGTCGCGGAACTGCGCAACCGCTTCGACGGCAAGGTGGCCGTCTGGGCCAGCGGCAGCGGCGCCGTCCTGGCGCGCCGCCTGCTGGCCGACCACCACTTCATCGCCCTGGAAGATATCGGCACAGCCATCGCACGCTGGCACGGGACGCCGCGCCGCGACTGAGCGGCCCGGGTCCGGGCCTCTGGTAAAATACGCGCGACTATTTTCCACTTGCCCGGCGCCGCCCGGCAAGGCCATGCTGCACCCGCCCCGAATACTTATCCATGTTCAGTTTTTTCAAGAAGAAGCTCTTTGGGGGATCGACTCCTGATCCCGTCGAGCCTGCACCACCGGAAGCCATCGAACCCGCGCCGCTGGCGCCGCCCGCGCCGCCTCCTGCCCCGGTTGTAACGCCGCCGCCAGTCACGCCACCGGTCGACGCGCCGCAGCTTGTGCCAACCCCGGCACCGGTTGCGCCGGCGCCGTTCGTGCCAGCGCCGCCAGCCACCGTACCGGTACCACCAGCACCAGCGCCGGCCCCGGTCATTGCCCCCGCGCCGGCCGCCAAATCCTGGACCTCGTGGTTCGCCCCCGCTGCGCCCACGCCTGCCCCGCTGCAGGAAGTCGAGATCATCGCTGAAACTGCGGAGCGTCCCGTCTCCGAGGCCGACAAAAAGCAATCCTGGATGGCGCGCCTGAAATCGGGCCTGTCGAAGACGTCGAGCAGCCTGTCGCTGCTGTTCGTCGGCGCGAAAATCGACGAAGATCTGTACGAGGAGCTGGAAGCGGCGCTGTTGATGGCCGATGCCGGCATGCCTGCCACCGAATTCCTGCTCACCAACCTGCGCCGCAAGGTCAAGGAAGACAAGCTTCTCGACGCCGCCGCCGTCAAGGGCGCACTCAAAGTCCTGCTGCGCGATCTGTTGAAACCGCTGGAAAAGCCGCTCGAACTGGGCCGTCATCAACCGATGGTGATGATGATTGCCGGCGTGAATGGCGCCGGCAAGACCACCACCATTGGCAAGCTGGCCAAGCACATGCAGCGCTACCAGCAGTCGGTGCTGCTCGCGGCCGGCGACACCTTCCGCGCCGCCGCGCGCGAGCAGTTGATGGTCTGGGGCCAGCGCAATAACGTCAGCGTGATTTCGCAGGAATCGGGCGACCCGGCCGCGGTGGCCTTCGATGCGGTGCATGCGGGTAAAGCGCGCGCCATGGACGTGGTCATGATCGACACCGCCGGGCGCCTGCCGACCCAGTTGCACCTGATGGACGAGCTGAAAAAAATCAAGCGCGTGCTCACCAAAGCGATGGACGGCGCACCGCATGAAATCCTGCTGGTCATCGACGGCAACACCGGCCAGAACGCGCTGGCACAAGTGAAAGCCTTCGACGATGCGCTGCAACTGACCGGCCTGGTGATCACCAAGCTCGATGGAACCGCAAAAGGCGGCGTGCTGGCGGCGATCGCACGCACGCGCCCGATTCCCGTCTACTTCATCGGCGTCGGCGAAAAAGTCGACGACCTGCAACCCTTTAGCGCCGACGAATTCGTCGAAGCCCTGCTCGGATAACCCATGATCGAATTCCAGGGCGTCTCCAAGTCCTATACCCGCGACGCGTTCGCACTACAGGACGTCTCGTTCAATGTCGACAAGGGCGAACTGGTGTACCTGGCCGGCCCGTCCGGCGCCGGCAAATCGACCCTGCTCAAAATGATCGCCGCGATCGAGCGCCCCAGCAGCGGGCGCGTGATCGTCAATGGCCAGGACATCGGCAAGCTGAAACGGGCCAGCGTGCCATTCTTGCGCCGCAACCTGGGCCTGATCTTCCAGCAGCAGCGTCTGCTCAATGACCGCAGCATCCTGGCCAACACGATGCTGCCGCTGCTGGTGAGCGGCGCCTCGAATGTCCAGGCCGAGCAGCGCGCCCGCGCCGCGCTCGACAAGGTCGGCCTGCTCGAGCGCGCCAAAGCGCTGCCGCTGGAACTGTCCGGCGGCGAGCAGCAGCGCGTGGCGATTGCCCGCGCCATTGTCAACCGGCCGCAAATCATCCTGGCCGATGAACCGACCGCCAACCTCGACCGCGCCGCGGCCGACAAGGTGCTCGACGCCCTGCACGCCTTTCACGCCGTCGGCGTCACCTGCATGATTTCCACCCACGACGAACAGGTGCTCGACAGCGCCGCCCGCATCATCCGCCTCGGCGCCGGCCACATTGTGGAGGGCGCCGCATGAATACCTGGTTGCGCCAACACCGCTTCGCCCTCGGGCGCGCCCTCGCGCAAGTGCGCAAGACGCCGGGCAGCTTCGCCTTCAACGTCCTGGTTGTCGCGATTGCGCTGGCATTACCCTTCGCAGGATTGACCCTGCTGGAAAACGTGCGCCCGATGTCCGAGCAGTTGTCGGTCGATCCGGAAATCAGCCTGTTTGCCAAGACCGACACCACGCGCGAGCAGGCGCAAGCGCTCGCCCCCCAGCTGCGCGCCATCCTCGGCACGCACAAGGCGAAGATCGTTTTCGTGCCGCGCGAGCAGGCGCTCGACACGCTCAAGGACAAGGGCGGCCTGGCCGACGTGCTCGACACACTGGGCGACAATCCCCTGCCCGACAGTTATGTGATGAAGCTGGACGGTTTTGCCAGTACGGCGGCCGCCGGCGGCGTGGACGCGCTGGCCGAGCGCATGCGCGCCTTGCCGGGTGTCGAGACAGTGCAGGTCGACTCGGCCTGGGTCAAGCGCCTGGCCGCGCTCCTGAATATCCTGCGCCTGGCGCTGCTGTTCCTGGCCGTGACGCTGGGCACGGTGGTCATTGCGGTGGTGTTCAACACGGTGCGCCTGCAGGTGCTGACCCAGCGCGACGAGATCGCCATCTCCAAGCTGATCGGGGCGACCGACAACTTCATTCACCGCCCCTTCTATTACAGTGGCGCGCTGCTGGGCCTGTGTTCGGGCGCCGTGGCGCTGGGCGCCGTGACGCTGGCGCTGCGCCCGCTGAACGGCGCTATTGCCGAATTTGCGCGGCTGTATGCGTCCGAATTCCAGCTGCTGCCGATCGAACCGGTCGGCATGGCCTTGTTGCTGGCCCTGAGCGCCGCGCTGGGACTGGTCGGCGCCGTGCTGTCTGTGAAACGCCATCTCGCGCGCTTGAGCTAACGCATTTAAGCTGAATCTAACTCGTTACTGGTACCCTGATTTCTGCAGCTCGATGACGCCATTACGTGCGTCATGCAACAGATGCGGTGGTACTGGTAGCGCTATCCTGAACCTATCCCACATCAAGCCCACCCTATGAGATCGCGCATGGTTTGCCCCTCAAGAGTCGTGGTTTTCAGTCGATATTTTCATACAGATTCGCTATCGCGACCATAGGTGTGCGCGATTGGCACTCCCAAGTAGAGAGTGCTAAACTATGTCTCAATGTCCGGTGAAGCACATACCCGGACCCTGCAGTACAGAATTCAACAAGGATAAAAAATGACGATGGCTACCCCAGATATGGCTTTGGTTCCGACCGGCAATCGCGGGCTGGAACTCGGCTTTACCGGCAATCTTGGCAATATCGATGCCTATATTTCTGCCGTGAACCGCCTGCCGATGCTGACGCATGAAGAAGAAATGTCGCTGGCCCGGCGCCTGCAACAAAATAACGACCTGGATGCGGCGCAAAAAATGGTGCTGTCGCACTTGCGCCTGGTCGTGTCGATTGCACGTGGCTATCTTGGCTACGGGCTGCCGCACGCCGATTTGATTCAGGAAGGCAATATCGGCCTGATGAAAGCCGTAAAACGTTTCGACCCGAACCAGGGTGTGCGGCTGGTGTCGTACGCCATGCACTGGATCAAGGCCGAGATGCACGAGTACATCCTGAAAAACTGGCGACTCGTCAAAGTGGCGACGACGAAAGCACAGCGCAAGCTGTTCTTCAATCTGCGCAGCAACAAGGTGGGCCTGGATGCGATGACGCCGACCCAGATCGATGCGCTGGCGAAATTGCTCGACGTGAAGCGCGAAGAAGTGATCGAAATGGAAACCCGCTTGTCGGGCCGCGATATCGCCCTGGAAGCGCCAACCGACGACGAAGACGACAAGTTTTCGCCGATCGCCTACCTGTCGTCCGATCTGTCGGAGCCGACCAAGGTGCTGGAAGCCGAGCAAGTCACGCGCCTGCAGTCCGAAGGCCTGGAAACGGCGCTGGCAAAACTCGACCCGCGCTCGCGCCGCATCGTCGAATCGCGCTGGCTGGCGAACGACGACGGTTCGGGTGCCACCTTGCACACGCTGGCCGAAGAGTTCGGCGTGTCGGCCGAGCGCATTCGCCAGATCGAAGTGGCGGCACTGAAAAAAATGAAAACGGCGCTGGCAGCCTTTGTTTAAGTCTGCCCTGCACTGAACACAACAACCCGGCAGCCGCGAGGCCGCCGGGTTTTTTTACGCCTGACAGGAGTGCAGATGCCGCGCCAACGTGAAATCAACAGGGTGGGCCGGCGCCTGCTACACCACGGCTATCCGCGCCTCGAAATGGCGGTGCTGGTGCTGGTCACCGGCCTGGCCGGTTTTCTCGCCTCGTTCATCCTGCTCCACGCGGGTATCGGGAGCATGGCGCTACGCTATCCGCTGGCGGTCGGCTGCGCGTTCATCGTGCTGCTGCTGCAATTGTGGTTATGGCTGAAACTGCGCCACCGCTGGCGCCGCACACTGGACATCGGCGATATCCCATCCGGCAACGTCGACCTGTCGCCCGGCCACGGCGGCTGCGATGCAGACGTGTTCAGCGGCGCGATCGAAGCGGCAGCCAATGCCGAGGAAGCGGCGATTCCCCTGTTCGCACTGATTGGCATCGCGGCGGTGGCGCTGTCGATGGTCTTCCTGGCATTCTCGCTGGTGTCGAGCGCGCCGTTCCTGTTTGCCGAACTGATGATCGACGGCGCCATGTCGGCCAGCCTGTACCGGCGCCTGCGCAACCTGCCGCGGCGCCATTGGACGCAGACGGCCGTGCGCCGCACCATCGTGCCGTTCGCGCTGTCGGCGCTGCTGCTCGCACTGGTCGGCTTCGGCATGGCATGGGCGGTGCCGGGCGCGCACACCGTCGGCCAATTCCTGCACTTGCGCGGCCAGTAAGTTTATCAGTCCACGCAATCGGCCAGTGCGGCGCGCGCCGCCTGAATCGACGCGGCGGCCAGCGCGCGCAGGGTCGCATGGCCGCTGCCGGTTCCCGCCGGCGCTGCCAGCGCGTGCGCAAGGCGCGCCACACCCATCGTCAGCGCCATGCCTTTGAGCGCATGGCGCGTGGCCGCCTCGGCGCACGCATTGTCCTGTGCCTGCTCCAGTTCCAGGCGCGCGAACAGCTGCCCGCTCTCCTGCTCGAATTTGACCAGCATGCGCGCATACAAGGCAGCATCGTCAAAAAAGCGCGGCAGCGCGCCGGCAAGGTCGACCAGCGGCGCGGCGTTGCGTCCGATCAGTGAGCGCAGGCGCGCCACCACCTGGTCGAGATCGAAGGGCTTGCCGATATGGCTGTCCATGCCTGCCGCGAGGCAGGCGTCGCGGTCGGCGCGCGCGACATTCGCGGACATGGCCATGATGGGCAGCTGCGCGAGCCTGGGGACGGCGCGGATGCGCCGGGTTGCCTCGAGGCCGTCGACGTCCGGCATTTGCACATCCATGATGACGGCATCCCAGGCGCGCGCCGGGTCGAGCGCCATGTCGATGCCTTGCTGGCCGCCTTCTGCCAGCTCGACCAGCGCGCCCTCGGCGCCGAGCAGCTCGAAAGCCACCTGCCGGTTCAGGGCATTGTCCTCCACCACCAGCAAGCGCACGCCGGCAAGGCGGCGCGGCCGCTGCGCCAGCGCGAGCGGCGCCACGGCGGCCGGCGGCGCGGCGCTATCGGCCACGGTACCGAGCGTGATATCGAACCAGAAACGGCTGCCGCGCCCGACCTCGCTGCTGACCTGCAGCGTGCCGCCCATTAGGGCAACGATGCGGGTACTGATTGCCAGCCCCAGGCCGGTGCCGCCGAAGCGGCGCGCGGTGGACGCTTCGGCCTGGGTGAAGCCGTCGAAGATCATGCCCAGCTGGCTGGCCGCAATGCCGATGCCGGTGTCGGTCACGGCAAAACGCAAGGTCATGGCGCCAGGGTGCGCGGCCAGCACGTCGATCTCCACCACCACGCTGCCGGCAAGGGTGAACTTGAGCGCATTCCCGGCCAGGTTGACCAGTACCTGCCCGATGCGCTGGCGGTCGCCATACAAGTAAGCCGGGATCGCGGGGGCGACAGTGTAGCGGAGCTCGACCTGCTGGTTGAGACTATTCCCGCTCAACACCGTCGCCAGGTCGCGCAGCAGTGCATCGACGGCGAACACGTGGGGGTCGAGTTCGAGCTTGCCGGCGTCGATCTTGGAAAAGTCGAGTACGTCGTTGAGCAAGGCCAGCAAGGTCGTGCCAGCGCCGCGGGCTTTCTCGACATAGTCGCGCTGGCGCCCGGACAGTTCGGTGCGCAGCGTCAGTTCCAGCATGCCCAGCATGGCATTCATCGGCGTGCGGATTTCATGGCTCATGTTCGCCACGAACTGGCTCTTGGCGATGCTGGCCTGTTCGGCGCGGTGGATCGATTCGTGCAGGATGGCGTCATCGCGCTTGCGCTGGCTGATGTCGACGCCGATAGCGAGAAAACCGAGCACGGCGCCGCTGTCGTCGCGGATGGTGGTCACGGTCAGCAGCACCGGGAAGCGGCTGCCGTCCTTGCGCACGTAGGTCCATTCGCGCGCCTCGGCGCCATCGCGCTCGGCCATCAGCATGGTGGTGCGCACGCCCTCGACCGGCTGGCCGGTCAGCGCGCGCAGTTCGGCTGCGCGGGCGGCCAGCTCCATGCTGTCGTGGAACGGTGCCGGGGTGCTGCGCCCGACCAGCTCGGCGGCGGCGTACCCGAGCATGCGCTCGGCGCCGGTATTGAAGACCGTGATCAGGCCCTGCGCATCGGTGGCGATCACCGACATCTCCGACGCCGCCCGCAGCACGTTGCCAAGCAGCGCACTGACATGGCGCAGCGCGCTATCGGCCGCGCGGCGCGCCGTCACTTCGGTGTGCAGGGCGACATACCGTTCGATCACGCCATGTTCGTTGAAATACGGCGCGACCACGGTATCGAACCATTTCTCTGCGCCGTCCATGGTACGGTTGCACACGGTACCGTTCCAGGTGCGGCCGGCCATGACGGTCTGGCGCATGTCGGCCCAGAACGCGCGCTCGTGCTGACCGCTGCTCAGGAGGCGGTAGTGGACGCCGATCAGTGCCGCGCGCGCGTAACCGAACGCCGCGCAAAAATTGTCGTTCACCTCGAGGATGACGCCTTCCGCATCCGTCACCGAATACAGCATCTGTTCATTGATGGTGCGCACCAGCACATCGTTGACACGCAAGGCCGACGCCAGCGCCTGGCGGCTTTCGACGACCTCGCTGACATCGTGGATCAGCACGTAGAATCCCTGCACTCGCCCATGGGCGCTATCGGGCAGGTAATTGGCCAGGTAGTGGCGCGGGTTGCCGTCGGGGCCGGCCACAACCCGTTCGAAGACCGCGCTTTCGCCGCGCAGCACTGCGTCCACGTAGGGCGCGTTGAGAAGGTACAAATCAGCGCCGAGCAGCTCGCACATCGACCGTCCTGCCAGTTGCTCCGGCGTCTGGCAGAACAAGGCGCAGTAGCTGCGGTTAGCAAACCGGTTGCGCTGCTGGTCGTCCCAGTAGCCGATCATCGACGGCACCGCGTCGAGGATGGTGCGCAAGTCGCGCCGCGCCGCATCGAGCTGCGCGGTACGATCATCCACCAGCTGTTCCTGGTTCGCATGCAAGCGTTGCAAGCGCGCGCGCTGGGCGGCCAGGGCCGCGCCGAGTGCCGCGCTCAGCAGCGTCAACGCGGCCCCGGCCAGCCCGGCCTGCAAGGAGGAAGGCAGGCGCAACTGGTCGACGAAGGCCTGCGACGGCTGGAACGTCGCCACCCATTCGCGCCCCACCACGCGGCGCACCTGGCGCACGCTGGCCGACCCGGGTGCGCCGGCGCCGACGGCATAAAAACGGTACGCTGCGCGCCCCGGCACGGTGTCGGCCAGCGCAAACGCGCCGTCGGGCAAGCTGCCGGGCAAATTCGCCAGTACATCATGGATTGCCAGTGGTGCAAACGACCAGCCGGCCACCCTGCCGGCGTCGTAAACCGGCAGCAGCATCAGGAAACCTTGCTGCGGCCTGACGCTGTCCTGCACCAGCGTCAGCGGGGCGGTCAGCGCCGCCGTGCCGCTGGCGCTGGCGGCGTCCGCGCCAGCGCGCCGCACCGCTTCGGACGCGATGTCCAGTCCGATCGCGGCTTTGTTCGCATCGATCGGCGCGAGCAGTTCGATGATGGCGCGGTCCCCGTCATGCGGCTGGAACTGGCGCAGCGCAAAATCGGGCCGGCCGCGGCGGCGCTGGGCAGCGATATACGCCCCGGTGTCGGCGGGCGCAACGCGGCGGATGAAGCCGAACCCGCGCGCGCCGGGAAACTCCACCCGGTAATTGCGCGACTGGCTGTAGCGCAGGAACGCGGCCTGGTCCATCTGCGCGGGGCCGGTCACCGCCAGGGCGCCGCGCAAGCCGGCCAGCCCGTATTGATAGCGCTGCAGCAAGGCGTCGACCTGCACCAGCGTCGCGTCGACGGCGCGCTGCGCATGGTCCTGCACCACGCGTTCGTTGAGGCGGGCGATCCCGACGACGACGGATGCCGTGATGGCGCCGCCTGCCAGCAGGATGGCCAGCATTAGCTGTCGCGGGCGCCCGAGGCGCGCAAAATACTTCAAATTCATGTAAAACGGCAAAGTCGGCAATCAATCATTGAGGCCTATTTATATCAGTAAATATGGTGCATGGATACCGTCCCCCCAGCGGGACGTTTCATGAATGCAACGGATCGACGGTGCGACGCAAGCCAGTGGAAGCCACCTGTGCAGACTGTTATGATGAAGTCACCCATCACCACTGGAGGTTCACGATGTCCATTGCCCGCCTGCCTATGCTGGCCCTCATCGCCGCCATCTTGCCCCTTGGCGCCTGCGCCAACGGCGCCCCTGCATTGGGCAGCAAACTGTCCCTGTCCGAACGCCAGAGCATCACCGTGGTTCCCGGCGCGATCCTCACCTATGACAGCGTGAGCGACAGCCGCTGCCCGCCGGACGTCCAGTGCGTGGTGGCTGGCAAGGTGGTCTACAGCTTCACGCTCAAGCAGGGCGACACGCTCGAACACTTCACCTTGTCGCCAGCCGAACCTGATTACGTGTCCCCGGTCCTGCAAGGCAAGCATATTGTGCTGGCCGAGACGGCGCCAGCGCCGAAAGCGCAGCAGGCTGGCGCCAGCCACCCGGTCAGCATCAAGGTCGTCGCCCCATGACGGCACGACTGGTCGTCGTCACCCTCACGCTGTCGATCGTCCTCGCGCTGCCTGCCGCGCAGGCGAAAACGCCGTTGGCTACTGGCACTGGCGGCGCGGTCGCCACCATCAGCGAGCAGGCTTCGCAGTCGGCCATGACCATTTTGAACAAGGGCGGCAACGCCGTCGACGCGGCCGTCGCGGCGGCGGCCACGCTGGGCGTCACCGACCCGTTCAGTTGCGGCATCGGCGGCGGCGGCTTCATGGTGATTTACCTGGCGCGCGACAAGCGCGTCATCACCATCGACCACCGCGAAATGGCGCCGGCCTCGTTTACGCCGGCCGTGTTCCAGGACCAGCGGAAGGCCATCGATTTCGACACCGCCGTGGCCAGCGGCGCGGCCGTGGGCGTGCCCGGCACGGTGCGCGGCTGGCATGAAGCGCTGGAGCGCTACGGCTCGATGTCGTTCAAGCAGGTAATGGCGCCGGCCATCCACGTGGCCGAACAAGGGTTCAAGGTCACTGGAATATTCAATCATTTGGTGACGCAAAATGAAACAAAATTTCAGCGTTTTTCCAGCACCAGTGCACTGTATTTAAAAGACGGCAAGGCGCTGCCGGTCGGCGCCCTGCTGCGCAATCCGGACCTGGCGAAGGCCTACCGCGCCCTGGCGGCGGGCGGACAGCGCGCGTTTTATGCGGGGCCGATGGCGCAGGCGATGATCACCACCGTCAACCGCCCGCCCGTGACGGGTGCAGCCGTTCGCGCAGGGAACATGACGCTGGCGGACCTGGCCAACTACGAAGCGCGCATTCGCCAGCCAGTGCATTCGACCTATCGCGGCTACGATGTATACGGGATGGCCGAACCGTCCAGCGGCGGCGTGGCCGTGGCCGAAGCACTGAATATCCTGGAAGGCTACGACCTCAAATCGATGCCACGCGTCGACGTCGAGCACCTCTACCTGGAAGCGAGCCGCCTGGCGTTTGCCGACCGAAATGCCTATCTGGCCGACCCCGAGTTCGTCGACGCGCCAGTGGTCGGCTTGTTGAGCAAGCCGTTCGCGGCGCAGCGGCGCGCGCTGATCGATGCACGACGCGCGGCCAGCATTGCCGCAGCCGGCGACCCGTACACCTTCCAGGACGACCAGAGCGTGCCGCTGCGTCCTGCAGCGGCGTCGCTGCCGCGCGAGGGCGCGCATACGACGCACTTTACGGTGGCCGACAAGGACGGCAATATCGTCTCCTACACTTTTACGATTGAATCGTGGGGCGGCAGCGGGATCGTGGTGCCCGGTTATGGCTTCCTGCTGAATAACGAGATGACCGATTTCGACTTCACGGGCCCGCGCCCGAACGTGCCGGAAGCCGGCAAGCGGCCGCGCAGCAGCATGGCGCCGACCATCGTTTTAAAGGGTGGCAAGCCGGCGTTCACGATCGGCAGCCCGGGTGGGGCAACCATCATCACGACGGTCTTGCAGAGCATCGTCAACTATGTCGACCTGGGCATGCCGATGCACGCGGCAATCGATGCGCCGCGGCTGTCCCAACGGAATAATGCAGCGACGTCAGTAGAGCCGGGCTTTCCAGGCAGTGCGCAAGCGCAGGCGCTGGCGGCGTTCGGGCACAAGTGGGAAGCGGCGCCGGAAGAAATCGGGGCCGCGAATGCGCTGGTGTTCAATGCGGATGGCACCGTGACGGCGGTCAGTGAAAGCCGCCGGCATGGTGGCGGGGCGGCGCTGGTGCAGAGGGCGGCGCATTAGCGTCGTGTTTATCGTTATCGACGACGCATGAAGTTCGGATCGGCTTGCTTACTTTCCAAATTTGCAGAAGGCGCATAAATTATGGTGATCAAGAAATTTATTGCAGCTTCTTTAATCGGCGCAACGTCTGCCTTGTGTTGGGCACAGGAGAATCCTTCAGCCCTGCCCGAACCCAGGGTCGTCGTTGAATCGAAAATCAATAAGGGCGACTTACCCTACCGCAGTTTGTACAAGATGTACCAGCGTCTGCTGTCGTTTATGCCGCCGCCTCCACGCATCATCGAACCGGTTAACCAGTTGAGTTTCACCGACTTGCCGATCAAGGACGAGGATAATTTTCTGAAATTGTCATGGAATGTGGCGATTGTCGGAACCGATACCGACATCGACATCCCCACGCTTCGTGGTGGTTATTTTACGTTTCCTGCTTACGGTGACAAGCTCGCCAAGGATGCGAACCTCATGTTCAACAGCCAAACCAAAAAGAATTTCTTGCGGGTGGCGTGGAAAATGCCTTTGCATCCGAACCAGGCGCTCGGTTTTGCCGAGATGAAGCAAGCCTTGCATGAAGTGCGTGAGGTACAAAAAAACATCCCTTGGTACAGCATCGGCTGGCGACCGGAAAAATACGCGAGATTTGATGCAATCAAGGCGTGCTTTGCTGAAGACAACGGCGAGTTGCGCCTCGATGGCGAGGCACTCAACACCATCCATTCGGCGCGCTGCCGCATTTACAAAATCGATCCACGGCTGATCGATACCACCAGAGAAGTCAACTTTTCACCCGCACCGGAAATTGTTGTGCTCGAAGATAGCGCACGTTATCTTGCAAGACCTGCCGGTGGCTGACGCGGTGGATGGCGCAACTGTTTTCGCAGGCTATATCCCGACCAGTCAATCGAAACTGGGCAGAACAAGGAATTTCATGATCAGGAAATGTATCGCTGGTTCGCTTTTATCCGCATGCGCTATCCTTTGTTCAGCGCAGGATAATGCTGCACGGCCGCCGGAATATAATATTCTCGTTACGTCAAAAATCAACAAGGGCGACTTGCCCTACCGCAGCTTCTACAACTTGTTGGTCCGTCTGCGTGCGTTATTGCCGCCTGCGCCGCGCATCATCGAACCGGTTTACCAGATGAGCTTCTCCCACGTACCGATCGAGGAAGAGGATAATTTTCTGAAGCCGTCGTGGAATGTGGCGATCGTCGGCACAGATACAGATATCGAACTGCCCATGATCCGTGGCGGTTATTTTGACTTGCCAGAACCTGGAGACAAGGTTGCCAAGGATGCCAAGGATGCCAAGGATGCGAGCATCATGTTCAACAGCCAGACGCAAAAAAACTTTTTGCGCGTGGCGTACACAACGCGCCTGCGTCCGAATCACGCCCTTGGTTTTACCGACATGAAGCGGGCTTTGTTTGAGGTCAGCGAAGTGCAAAAGAAAATCCCGTGGTACACCCTCGGGTTCCGGGCCGAAAAATATGCGAAGTTTGATGCGATCAAGGCGTGCTTCGCAGCTGACGACGGCGAGTTGCGCCTCGATGGCGAGGTACTCGACACCATCCATTCGGCGCGCTGCCGCATTTACAAAATCGATCCACAGTTAATCGATACCAACCGGGAAGTCAACTTTTCACCCGCACCGGAAATTGTTGTGCTCGAAGATAGCGCACGCTACCTTCGCAAACATGCGAGTGGCTGATAGTAAAGCGCGGCGTCATCTATTTTGTTAAAAAAAAGCGCAGCACCTGATCGGCGCTGCGCAAAAGGGAGTATCTACCAGGTAAGACGGCGTGTTACAGATGCGGCGTAATCAGCGGCATCAAATCTTCGAACGTGCGTCCGCTGCCGTTTTCGCCGATCGCGTGCATTTTCCACTCGGCGTTATGGCGATACAGCTTGGCCATGATCTGCGCCGTGTGTGCACCCTGCACCGACAATTCGTAGCGCGCCACTTCCTGCTGGTTGGCCCCGTTCACGATGCGGCAATAGGCATTTTCGACCTGCGAAAAATTCTGTCCCGTAAAACTGTTCACGGTAAATACCAGCGACTTCACACTGGCCGGCACGGCCGACAAATCGACGTTGATCTGTTCATCGTCGCCATCGCCGGCGCCGGTGCGGTTATCACCCGTGTGGACAATACTGCCGTCCTTGCTTTTCAACTGGCGGAACCAGACGGTATCGACTAATTTACCGGCTTCGTCGAACATGACGACCGACGCATCGAGGTCGACACTTTCGCTCTTGCCGCCAAAACCGAACAGGCCCTTTTTCTTGATGGCGTCCCAGCCGAGGCCCATCGTAATGGTGCGCAATGCGCCGCCGGCTTCTTTATCCAGCGAGATCTTCTGACCTTTTTGCAAACTGACTGACATAACGGTGCTCCTTTATTCGAATTAGCTCCCCGCTTTCTGCGCCCAGGATTTGAACGCAGCGCGGTTGCGCGAACATACATAGACCTTGCCGCGGCCCGAGAAGCGCAACACCACGCCCTCGCCGCTGGTCTGGCTATTGACCAGATTGCCCAGGAAGCCGCTGCTTTGCCCGGTGGTGATCGAAATCTCGTATTTCAGGGTGCTGTCCCAGCACACCACGTGCGAGTTATCGATGATGATGTCCTTGCCCGACTCGACATCGAGCACGTTCATGGAACCGAAGCCCGATACCGCGAGCTGCCCGCTGCCCGACGTTTCGGTGACAAAAAAGCCGCCGCTCCCGGCAAACAAGGCATTGCCGACGCTTTGCGTGCGCACTTTCAGATCCACGCCCGAACTGGCTGCGACAAATGCGCCGTCGCTGATGATGTAGTTGTTCTTGCCCACATCGACGATCTGCATGGCGCCCGGCAGCGTCGGCGACAACAGGCAATCGCCATCGCCGCGGGTCGCTTCGATATGCTGCTGGAAGAACGACTCGCCGTTGGCAAAGGTGCGCATCAGCGCGCTGCCGAGGCCACCCTTCATCTTGCCTTTCAGATCGAGCGTGGCTTCCATCATCACCATCGCGTCGGATTCGCAATAGATGGTCTCTCCCCTGCGCAGGCTGACATGCAAAAAGGGATCGACATCTCCGGTCACGGTAAATACAGGCATCGCAGCATCCTTTCGAAGGCGGCTCCCCGAATGGAAAACCGCCGATTTTTTTAATTACACAGCCACGCCGAAACTCTTGGCCAGTGGCCCCAGGCCGCCCTGGAAGCCCTGCCCGATGGCACGGAATTTCCAGTCAGTGCCGTTACGATACACCTCGCCGAACACCATGGCTGCTTCCGTCGAACCGTCTTCCGACAGGTCGTAACGGGCGATTTCGGTGCCGCCGTCGGCGTTGATGCAACGGATGAATGCCTTGCTGACCATGCCGAAGTTCTGGCCGCGCGTTTCGGCGTCGTGAATCGTCACGCCAACCACGATCTTGTCGATATCGGCTGGCACGCTCGACAGGTCGATGGTGACGGTTTCGTCATCGCCTTCACCGGCGCCGGTCAGGTTATCGCCCGAGTGAACGATCGAACCGTCAGCGGACTTCAGGTTATTGTAGAAAATGAAGTCGGCGTCGGAACGCACTTTGCCGGTGGTATTGAGCAGGAACACTGCGCCGTCCAGGTCAAAGCCGGCGCCGTCGGTGGCGCGGGTATCCCAGCCAAGACCGATGGTCATTTTTTTCAGGCCCGGAGCTTCTTTCGAGAGGTTGACGTTGCCGCCTTTTTGCAGACTGATAGCCATAATGTGTGACTCCTAATAGTTAGAACATCTGAACACCGAGGGGTGACACACGCGGCAGGCTGGTGTTCTCGGGCCCGCCGCGGATCTTGCAAACTCATTGCAACTGCTTATGCTTCTTTCACCAGGCTGGTACTGCCATTCACTTCCAGTGCTGCCTGTTCCTTCCTGTGCTTGAGCGAAGACCACAGTGCGGCAAAGATGAAGGCCACACCAATGAGGCCGGTGAACAATTCAGGTACATGGAACTTCATGCTCGCCAACATGATCACTGCCAGGATACCGATCGCATAATGGGCGCCGTGCTCCAGGTAGATATACTCGTCCAGCGTGCCCTTGCGGACCAGATACACCGTCATCGAGCGAACAAACATGGCGCCGATGGCCAGGCCCAGCATGATGATAACCACATCGTTGGTGATGGCAAACGCACCGATCACACCATCGAAGCTGAACGACGCATCGAGCACTTCGAGGTACAGGAAGGCGCCGATACCACCTTTTTTGACCATGTCACCGACATTGCTCCCCGACTCTTCTTCCTTTTCGAGGAAGCTGCTGATGGCGTCGACACCGACGTAGATCAGAATGCCCCACAAACCGGCGATCAGCACGATCATTTTTTGCGCTTCGGTGACCAAATTCAAACTGGCCATCAAGGTACCCAGGGCAATCATCACCGAGATCGACGACACTTTGCCGAGCGAGCCGAGCTTCTTCTCGAAGTTGCCGAGCCAATGCAGTTCTTTTTCGTCATCCAGCAGGAAGTTCAGGAACACCAGCAGCAGGAACATGCCGCCAAACGCCGCCACTTCCGCGTGGTGCGCCGTCAGGTGCGCCGAATACTGCTTCGGATCGGTCAGTGCAAGGTTCCACACTTCCATCAGGCCCAGGTCGGCTGCAGCAGCCACGATGACCAGCGGGAACAGCAAACGCATACCGAACACGGCGATGATGATACCGACGCCGAGGAACAGCTTTTGCCAGAACGGATCCCAGGTTTTCAGGACTGATGCATTCACGACAGCGTTATCGAACGACAACGATACTTCCATGATGCCGAGGATGGCTGCCACGCCGAGCGCGGTGACCATGCCCGCCACGCCGCCATGGGAGTAACCCCAGTAGCCCGCAGCGGCCATGCACAGCGCCGTGACGATGAAGGAAACGCGGAAATGTTTCATATCTTGTTTTCCCTTAATAAACTGTGATGTATTTCGACTGAGCTGCAGTGTAGGTGTTGCCAGACCATAAGAAAAGCGAAGATAATAAGATGAACACTTCCGAAAAACAGAACCTTCCACATGTCATGAAAACCACCGGCCTGAATTTCCGCCATCTGTATTACTTCTGGGTGGTCGCCAAGGAAGGCGGCGTTACCCGTGCGGCCGAGCGGCTGGGACTGGCCGTCCAGACGGTCGGCACCCAGTTGCAACTGTTGGAACAGGCGATCGGCAAGACCCTGTTCAACCAGCAGGGCCGGCGCATGGTGCTGACCGAAGCAGGCCGCACGGCCCTGTCCTACGCCGACCAGATTTTTCTGTTGGGCCAGCAGCTGGAAGAAGCGCTGGATGAAGGCGACAGCGGGCGCATTCGCCTGGCGGTGGGCATTTCCGATTCGCTGCCCAAGCTGACTGCCTACCGGCTGCTGGAGTCGGCGCTTGCGCTCAAGACCAAGGTGCGGCTGGTGTGCCACGAAAATGAATTCGATGCGCTGCTGGCCGAACTGGCCCTGCACAAGCTCGATATCGTGCTGACCGACCGCAACGTGCGCACCACCTTGCGCGTGTTCAGCCATTTGCTGTTCGACAGCGAGACCATGGTGGTCGGCACCGCCGTGCTGGCGGCCCGCTATGCCGGCGGTTTCCCGGACAATCTGAACGGCGCGCCGTTCTTGCTGCCGACACGCAATAATGCCTTGCGCGGACGTATCGATGAGTGGTTCGAACTGCACCACGTGCGGCCGGACGTGGTGGGCGAATTCGAGGACAACGCACTCCTGAACACCTTCGGGCGGCGCGGCCTGGGCCTGTTCTTTGCGCCGTCGGCGCTGGCCGAGGAGTTGTCGGAGCAGTTCGGCGCCGTACTGGTGGGGCCGGTGCCGCAGGTGCGCGAGCAGGTCTACGCCATCTCGAATGAACGCAAAATCAAGCATCCGGCGGTGGAAGCGATCCTGGCCGCCGTCAATCCAGGGACACTCGGCGCAACGCGACCGGTACAATAACCCTTCGTCTTTTATATAAGCGTTCTCAATGACTAATGTATTGCTCGTCGTTCTCGCCCTGTTCCTGGTCGCGCTGAACGGCTTCTTCGTGGCAGCCGAATTCGGCATCGTTACCCTGCGCAAGACCCGCATCCGGGCAATTGCGAAAACCTCCGGACTGCGCGGCAAAATCCTGGCCAAGGTGCACGGCCAGCTCGACGCCTATTTGTCCGCCTGCCAGCTGGGTATCACGCTGGCCTCGCTGGGCCTGGGCTGGGTCGGCGAACCAGCCTTCGCCGCATTGCTGGAACCGCTGTTCGGCTACGTCGGCGTCACGTCCGAGAAAATCATTCACACCGTCTCGTTTATCTTTGCCTTCGGCGTGATCTCCTTCCTGCACATCGTGGTGGGCGAACTGGCCCCGAAAACGCTGGCGATCCGCATGCCGGAAGCGATCGGCCTGTGGTGCGCCATTCCGCTGTATGGTTTTTACTGGGCCATGTACCCCGCCATTTGGGTGCTCAACGGCAGCGCGTCGCTGGTGCTGCGCATGGCCGGCCTGTCCGGCGCCGGCGGCCATGACTCGCATTACTCCACCGACGAACTGAAACTGATCTTGCGCACCAGCCAGCCGGGCGAAAAATTTACCCGCGACGAGCGCCACATCCTGGCCCAGTCGCTCGACTTCGGCAAAATGACCGTCGCTGACCTGATGCGGCCGATTAACGAGGTCATTGCGCTGTACGAAAACCGCTCGGTCCAGGACAACCTGGAAACCGTGCGCCGCAACCGTTTATCGCGCTATCCGTATTTCGATGCGAATGGCGAAGATGTGCTGGGCGTGATTCACCTGAAAGACCTGTTTTTGGCGCAGCAATCGGGCAAGGCCATCACGGATTTGGCCGATTACCTGCGCCCGGTGGAAGTGATTTCGGCGCGCACGCCGGCGCCGGATATCTTCCGCCGCTTTAAAACCGGCGCGCCGCATTTTGCGATGATCGGCGAAAAGGGCAAACGCCCGGTCGGTTTTATCACCCTCGATAATTTGCTGGGCGCGATGGTCGGCGAAATTCGCGACGAATTCCGTCTGAACGAAAACGACTGGCTGACCCAGCCCGATGGCACGTTGATCGGCAAGGCCAGCCTGCCGATTTTCTCGCTGGAGCGGGCGCTCGGGATCGACATCGAAAATGAAGAGATGGGCCTCGATGAAGTCGAATCCGTTGGCGGCTTGCTGATGGTGAAGCTGGGCGATATTCCGACGCAGGGCCAGCGAATCGCGTTTTCACGCTTCGATGTGGTCGTCAAAAAAATGAACGGGCCGCGCATTGTGCTGGTTAAAGTGATTCCGCAGCTGGAGCGGGCCCTGGATGCCGACGAGCTCGATTAATCCAGGTTGCTGGCCCGGTCCGACGGCAAGGCAATTTCGTCGCCGCCGCCCGTCCATTCACTGAGCAGCGAATAGCCAACCGCCAGCAGCGTCGGGCCGATGAAGATCCCGACGAAGCCGAACGCCAGCACCCCGCCCAGCACGCCCAGCAAGGTGAGCAAAAACGGCAGCGAACTGCCGCGGCTGATCAGCATCGGTTTCACGACATTGTCGACACCGCTGATCAGGACGGTGCCCCAGATCACCATGAAAATGCCCCAGCCATTCTCGCCATGGCTGAACAGCCACAGCGCCGCCCCGCCCCACACCAGCGGGGGGCCGACCGGCACCAGCGACAGCACGAACACCATCACCGACAACAGCGGCACGGCCGGCACACCGGCAATCACAAAGCCGACCGCGGCCACCAGCGCCTGGGCCAGTGCGGTACCCAGCAAGCCGTACATGACGCCTCGCACGGTCTGGCTGACGGTGCGCAGGATGTGCGGCCCGGTCTCGCCCATGACGCGCCCCATGACCACCGTGATGGCGCGCAGCAGCGTCATGCCGTCGCGATAGAAAAAGAACGCGACAAACGCTGCCAGCGCCATCTGCGCAATACCGGTGCCGAGTACCATGCCGCTGATGGCCAGGTAGTGGCGCCCGGGTTCGAGCAGGCGCCGGCCCAGCGCCATCATCTGCTCACGGCTGCCAATCAGTTCTCGCAGATAATCGTCGACCTGGATGCCGACCATGGGGATATTCCGGATCCAGGCGGGCGGCGCCACCTCGCCGCTATCGATCACGCTGCGCAACTGGTCGAACAGGCGCGCGATGTTCTCGCCCAGGTGATAGCCGACCAGTGCGATGGGGATCAGCACCAGCAGGGTCAGGGTGAGGGTCATGGTCGACGCTGCCAGCGTGCGGCGCTGCTGCATGCGGCCCAGCAAGCGCTGGTACATCGGCCAGGACGAAATGACGACGCAGGCGGCAAACAGGATCGCGGACATGAACGGCGCCATCACAAACAGGCAGCCGAAGGTCAGGAGCGTGATGGCCGCAATGCGGGCGACGTTTTTACCGTTGGTGGGGGCCATCTGATCCTGGGATTCGCGTGAGCAATCTCAGGATAATAACTGACGCAGGTCCGGAACGATGGCGGCTGCCCCTTTGCCGTGGCGCAGGAACAGGCGCAGCTTGCCGTTGCGGTCGAACACGTAACTGCCGGCCGTGTGGTCCATCGAGTAGCTGCCTGGCGTGGAACCCGGCACTTTCGCGTAGAACACCTTGAACTCTTTGCCCACCTTCGCGGTCGCGGCGGCGTCGCCGTACAGGCCGAGGAAAGTCGGATTGAATGCCGGGACATATTGCGCCAGCAATTCGCGCGTATCGCGCTCCGGGTCGACCGTGACGAACAGCACTTGCACGTCCTTGCCGGCGGGACCGAGCTCTTTGACCACGTTGGCCATCTCGGCCATCGTGGTGGGGCACACATCCGGACACTGGGTGTAGCCGAAGAACATGACCACCACTTTGCCCTTGAAATCGGCCAGCGTGCGCGGCTTGCCGTTGTGGTCAGTCAGCGCAAAATCGCGCGCGTAGTCCACCCCGGTCATGTCGGTATTCTGAAATGAGGGCGGACGGGTGTTGATCTTGTCACAGCCGGCCAGCAGCAAGGTGAAAGCCAGGAAAGCCAGCAGTTTTTTCATCAGAGGGTGTAATAAAAGTAGTGGTCAACCAGCAAGGCGGCGAACAGCAGCGACAGGTATACGATCGAGTAGGTGAACGCCTTGCGTGCGATCAGGTCGCTGTAATGCTTGTGCACGCGCCAGCTGTGGCGCAGGAAAAAGAAATTCAGGACAACGGCAGCGGCCAGGTAGATCAGCCCGCTCATTTGCACGATGAACGGCAGCAGCGTCGTCGCCGCCAGCGCGATGGCGTACAGCCACACTTGCAGCCCGGTGTAGGCCATGCCGTGGGTGACCGGCAGCATTGGCAGGCCCGAGCGGATGTAATCGTCGCGCCGGTACATGGCCAGCGCCCAGAAATGCGGCGGCGTCCAGACAAAAATGATCATCACCAGCAACCAGGCCTGCATCGGGACGTCGTTGGCCACTGCCGCCCAACCCAGCGCCGGCGGCATCGCGCCGGACAAGCCGCCGATGACGATGTTCTGCGGCGTGGCCGGTTTCAGGATCATCGTGTAGATCACGGCGTAGCCGACAAAGGTGACAAAGGTCAGCCACATGGTCAGCGGATTGACCAGCGTGTACAGCACCAGCATGCCCAGGCCGCCGATCACGGCGGAAAACAGCAGGGTTTGCGGGCGTGTCAATTCGCCCATGGCCGTGGCGCGGCGCGCGGTGCGCGCCATGCGCGCATCGATTTCGGCTTCGACCAGGCAATTCACGGCGAATGCGGCGCCGGACAACAGCCAGATGCCAACCGTGCCGGCAATCAAGACTTGCCAGCCCGGGAAGCCGTCGGTGGCCAAAAACATGCCGATCACAGCGCAAAACACCGCCAACTGCGTCACGCGCGGCTTGGTCAGCGCCCAGTACTGGGCAATGCGATTCGGAGGCTTTTGAACGACGGTCTGGGTGCTCATGGGTGCGGGCTCGCTGGCGATAGTTGTGCAGACGCGATGGGTTGCGCGGGCACAGGCGATGCCGCTTCGATCTGGTACAGGGAGCGATAGTTTAACATGGTCACCAGCAACACCAGCAGCGCGGCCCCGGCGTTATGCAGGACGGCCAGTGTCAGCGGGAAGCTGAAATAGACGGTGGCGATGCCGGTGCAGGCCTGCAGCGCCAGCACGATGGCGATGCTGCGGGACAGCGGACGCAGCCGTGGATTGGTGCGCGCACGCCACGCGGCATAGCCCAATACCAGCACCAGGACGACCGCGAAATTGCGGTGGACCCAGTGAATCGCCGTCAAGGCCGACATGGGAATGTAGTGGCCGGCGGCGGTTTTGCCGAGTTCGCGCCAGAGCGTAAAGCCGTGTTCAAAGTCCATCTCCGGCAGATAGGTGCCGTTGCAGGTCGGAAAATCGCTGCATGCCAGCGTCGCATAGTTGGTGCTTACCCACCCGCCCAGCGCGATCTGCAGCGCCAGTGTGGCGGCGGCCAGCAGGTAGGGCCAACGCGGCGCCCTCTGCTTGACGATCCGGCCACCCGCCTGGTACAGGTCCTGGCGGCAACCGAGCCAGGTTACCATCGCCAGCAAACCCATGCCCAGCAGCAGGTGGATGGTGACAATCACTGGCTGCAATTTCAAGGTCACGGTCCAGGCGCCGAACGCACCCTGGACCAGGACGAAGACGAACAACAGCGTCGGCAGGCCGGGGGCATAGGTCGGCAAGTGCGTCTTCTTCCAGTGGCGCCAGGCCTGCACCATCAGCGACACCAGCAGCACGCCGATGCCCATCGCCAGGTAGCGGTGCACCATTTCGATCCAGGCCTTGGCCACCGTCACCGGACCGGTCGGCATGGCGGCCTGGGCGGCCGACACTTGTTCATGGGCCAGGAAGGGGTTGGCCATGCCGTAGCAGCCAGGCCAGTCGGGGCAACCGAGGCCGGAATCGGTCAGGCGCGTAAAGCCGCCAAAGACGATCAGGTCAAACGTCAAAAACGCCGTGATCCAGACCAGTTTGCGGTATTTATTGGCGTCAGTGGACATCCACACCAGGGTCAAGGGCAAGGTGGCGGCGATCAGGCCGGTCAGAAGCAAGAGTGCGAGGTGCGAGAAGGTCATGAAGCGTTATCCGATGGCCGAAGCTTTGAGAAGCTTGGCGATATCTTTCTTGATTTTGGCGTAGTGCGCCAGTTTATCGGTTTCCGGCATGGTTGCCGGGACCGCAGGGAAACGCATCATCAGGTGGCCGAGCGGATCGACCAGCCAGATGGCGCCGTCGAGCGGCGCCTCGGGCGCGACCGGCAGCCAGGCCGCGACCTGGGTTCTATTTGCGCGCAGCATCTGCATGCCGTCCAGTTCGCGGATCAATACCGTTTCCAGCGGTTCCTGGTCAGTAATCAGCCAGACCCGTTCGATCCGGTCCATCTCTTTGCCCTGCATGCTGCGCAACTGGCGCATAGCATACATCTGCTCGATGCAAGTCGTGTCGCAGGTGCTGCCGCCGACTTTCAGCATCAGCCATTTGCCCTTGAAATCGGCCAGCGTGACCGGGCGGCCGTCGAGCGTGGTGGTCGACAAGGGCGGAATCGGGTGCGCGGCCGGGTCGATCAGATAGCCGTAGTTGGTGCGGGTTTGCGGCTTGATGACGTAATAGGTGAAGTAGGAGGCGATCAGGGGCGACGCGCAGACCAGCAAGACCAGCAGCAGTTTCCAGCGGCCGCGCGTTTTATTCGGGAGAGGGGTTAAGCTTGTGGTTTGGGTCACGTCGGAATCCTGTGAATACAAAAAAGAGAACGGCCATGGTGGCCAGCGCGTACCACTGGAAAGCGTAGCCGCGGTGCTTGTCGACGCCGGTTGCCGGCGATGGCCAGTCGCGCACCAGCGTGTCGCGCGCTGCTTGCGGCCGTGTTTGTTGAATGAAAAATGGCAGCAGCGGCAAATTGCTGGCCCGGGCCACGTCGGCCACGGAGACGTTCTGCACCATCGCATTCGGCGTCAGCGGCGGCGCGGTTCCCAGCTGCATTACGTGTCCCAGGTCGAGCCGCATGACGCCTTCCAGCGTTATTGCGCCGGCCGGCGTCTGGTACAGCGGCAGCTGGCCGACTGCACCTGCTGCCCTCGGCAACCAGCCGCGCGCGACCAGCACGTACTGGTCAGCGCCCTCTATTTTAAACGGCATCACCAGATAGTAGCCGGCGCGGCTCTGGTAGGGACGGTTATCGAGGAAAACCGCAAAGCCCGGCACGAACTGGCCGCGCACGCTGACGCGACGAAATTCCTGTGGCACGTCGCTGGTGCCGCCCGTGAGGACCAGCGGCGCCTGCCTGGCGCGTTCGGTCAACTGGACCTGCAAGCCGGTTTTTTGGGCAGCACGCCGTTCCTGCCAGTTGCCCAGTGCGATGCCGAGCACCACGACCAGGATCGTGGCGATGCATGGAATCAGTCTAAAACGAAAGCGCAGACGCATTACAATGAACCCTCTTCCTGCACACGGACGCCGCCATGAAAATCTTCATCGCCATCGCCTTTATTCTGATTATCGGCAGCCTGGGTTCGGCGCTGTTTTTCGTCATGCGCGACAAGGGCCGCACCAACCGCGCCGTGAATGCGCTGGCGATGCGGGTAGGCTTGTCGGTGACGCTGTTTTTGCTGCTGCTCGGCGCGTATGAAATGGGGTGGATCGCGCCGACGGGGTTGCGCTGAGCAGCCCTGCTACGTCATTCCCGCGCAGGCGGGAACCTATACCATGCTCGAACTATAGCGGCTAACGCATAAGTGGTATGGATCCCGGCCTGCGCCGGGATGACGTATCAAAGGTAGCAGGTAAAGTTAGAGCCAGTAAATCACCACATACAAGCCCAGCCACACCACGTCCACGAAGTGCCAGTACCACGCAGCGCCTTCAAAGCCAAAATGGTGGTCCGCCGTAAAGTGCCCGCGCAGCACGCGGTACAGCATCACCGACAGCATGATCGCGCCCACGGTCACGTGGAATCCATGGAACCCGGTCAGCAGAAAGAACGTCGAACCGTAGATGCCCGAGGTGAGCTTGAGGTTCAGCTCGCTGTACGCATGCATGTACTCGTAAGCCTGGAAGCCCATGAAGGTCGCGCCCAGCAGGATGGTGGCGAACAGCCAGATGGCGGTTTTGGCGCGATGCCCGGCGCGCAGCGCGTGGTGGGCAATCGTCAAGGTCACGCCCGACGTCAGCAACAACGCGGTATTGATGGTCGGGATCGGAAACGGCCCCATGGTCTGGAACGGTTCGACCACGCCGGCCGGCCCGGTGTTACCCCAGTGGCCGTTATAGTCGGGCCAGAGGAATTTGTGGTCCAGGTCGGACAACCACGGCATGGAAATCTGGCGCGCATAAAACAGCGCCCCAAAAAAAGCCGCGAAGAACATGACTTCCGAGAAAATGAACCAGCTCATCGACCAGCGGAACGAGTAATCGATGCGCTGGCTGTACTGCCCAGCTTCCGATTCGCCGATGGCATCGCCGAACCAGAAATACAAGGTAAGCAACATGGCGGCGATGCCGCACAGGTTCAGCGCCGGTCCCCACGCCGCGCCATTCACCCAGCCCGACGCGCCAAACATCGTGGCCAGCATCGATACGCCCGCCAGCAGCGGCCATTTCGAGGGCCCGGGCACGAAGTAATACGGGGCGACGATGGTTTTCAAATCCGTGGGCAGATCTGCCGGCAGGCCGCGTGACACGTTCATGTTGTTCTCCTGAGTCAGTCTTTGCTGTTGAATGCTTTTACTGTGCTACTGCGAATTTGACCAGCATGACCAGCACACCGATAAAAATCGCTACGCCGACCACTGCCGCGACGATCACGTGGACGGGATTCAAATTGGCCACGTCATGCGCATGATCGCGCCCTTTGCGCACGCCGAAAAACGACCAGAATACCGCCTTCATGGTGGCGCCGAAGGACGCTTTTCGCTGCTGTGGCTGCTCGCTCATTGCAGCGCCACTTTGTCGGTGCCGGCAATTTCAAAAAACGTGTACGAGAGCGTGATCTGGCTGACCTGGCGGGGAATCTTCGGATCGATGAAGAATACCACCGGCATCTGGCGCGCCTCGTTCGGTTTCAGGGTCTGCTGTTTGAAACAGAAACAGTCGACCTTTTTAAAATACGGCATCGCCGACTGCGGCGCGTAGCTGGGAATGGCCTGCGCCTGCACCGTGCGCGCCTGGGTATTGACCACTTCATACATCACCACAGCCATTTCACCCGGGTGAACCGTCACGCTGTTTGTGGTCGGGCGAAAGCGCCAGGGGCCTTGCGCATTGCCGTCCAGGTCGACGGTAATGGAGCGGGTGGTATCGACTTGAGAATTGACCGGCCGCTCAACGGTGCCATCCTTTTGCGTCAGGACGTTGATGCCAAGAACTTCGCAAATTTGGCGGTACACGGGAATGAGGGCATAACTGAAACCGACCATCACGATGACGATCACCACCAGCTTGGTGAACGTGCTGCGATTGAGGCGCAAGCGCCCGGACTGTTCGGTGGCCATGTCAGCTCAGCCAGATGCGTTTCACGAACACGCTGAGAAAGAAGAACAGCGCCAGCGCCCCGATGATCAGGGCCAGGCGCAGATTCTTCGGATTTTTTGGCGCGGTCATTTATTTGACCAGTGGCGGCGTTTCGAAGGTGTGGAACGGCGCCGGGCTCGGCACGGTCCACTCCAGTCCTTCGGCTCCATCCCACGGTTTTGCTTCGGCCTTGACGCCGCCGCGAATCGTCGGAATCACGACGAACAGCAGGAAATACACCTGCGACAGGCCGAAGCCAAAGGCGCCGATGGTGGCGATCATATTGAAATCGGTGAACTGCGCGTTGTAATCGGCATAGCGGCGCGGCATGCCGGCCAGGCCCAGGAAGTGCATCGGGAAGAAGGTGATATTAAAGGTGATCAGCGAGGCCCAGAAGTGGAATTTGCCGCGCCCTTCCGGGTACATATGACCGGTCCATTTCGGCGACCAGTAATAGAAACCGGCGAACAGGGCGAACAGGGAACCGGCCACCAGCACGTAATGGAAGTGGGCCACCACATAATAAGTGTCCTGCAGCTGGATATCGACCGGCGTCACGGCCAGGATCAGGCCGGTAAAACCGCCCATCGTGAACACGAAAATGAACCCCACCGCGAACAGCATCGGGGTTTCGAAGGTCATCGACCCCTTCCACATGGTGGCGACCCAGTTGAACACTTTCACGCCGGTCGGCACGGCGATCAGCATGGTCGCGTACATGAAGAACAGCTGGCTGGTGACCGGCATGCCGGTGGTGAACATGTGGTGGGCCCAGACGATGAACGACAGGATCGCAATCGACGCGGTGGCGTACACCATCGACGCGTAGCCGAACAGCGGCTTTCTGGCGAACGCCGGCAGGATCTGCGAGACGATGCCGAACGCCGGCAAGATCATGATGTAGACCTCGGGGTGGCCGAAGAACCAGAAGATGTGCTGGTACATGACCGGGTCGCCGCCGCCAGCCGCATTGAAGAAGGAGGTGCCGAAGTGACGGTCGGTCAGCGTCATGGTGATGGCGCCGGCCAACACCGGCATCACGGCGATCAGCAAATACGCAGTGATCAGCCAGGTCCAGCAGAACATCGGCATTTTCATCAAGGTCATGCCGGGCGCGCGCATATTGAGGATGGTGACGATGATGTTGATCGAGCCCATAATGGACGAAGCGCCCATCAGGTGCAGGGCGAAAATCGCCATATCCATGCCCGGGCCCATCTGGGTGGACAGGGGCGCGTACAGCGTCCAGCCGGCGGCGGTGGCGCCGCCCGGCACAAAAAACGACGTGGCCAGCAGCAGCGCGGCCGGCGGCAGCAGCCAGAAACTGAAATTGTTCATGCGCGCAAAGGCCATGTCGGACGCGCCCACCTGCAGCGGGATCATCCAGTTGGCGAAGCCGACAAAGGCCGGCATGATGGCGCCGAACACCATCACCACGCCGTGCATGGTGGTGAGCTGGTTGAAGAATTCGGGACGGAAAAATTGCAGGCCGGGCTGGAACAGCTCGGAGCGGATCATCAGCGCCAGCACGCCGCCGGAAAGCAGCATGGTGAACGCGAACCACAGGTACAGCGTGCCGATATCCTTGTGGTTGGTGGCGAACAGCCAGCGCTGGTAGCCGTGCGGCTGATGGTGCGCATGATCGTGGTCATGCGCGTCATGGTGGGCGTGGTCGTCGTGGCCAGCAGCTTGATCAAGTGTACGAGTGCTCATGGCAGTTCTCTCTCAATGTTACTTATTGGCTTACTTACGGGCCACCAGGATTTCAGCAGGTTGGACAATATTCTCTGCCGGTTTGTTCGACCACATATTGCGGGTATAGGTGATGACGGACGCGATGTCGCTGTCGGACAATTGCTTCCACGCCGGCATGGCGGTCTGGTACTTGCCGCTGTGCTTGCCGTTCAGGAGTACATCGACCTGGCCGGCCTTGGCGCCCAACACGACCGGCGACTCGACCAGGCTGGCGAACACGTTCGGCATGCCCTGGCCATTGGCCTGGTGGCAAGCCACGCAGTTGGCGGCGTAGACTTTTTCGCCCTTGGTTTTCAGTTCGTCGATGGTCCAGGTTTTATTCGGATCATCGGCCAGCGCGGCCATGCGCGCTTTTTCCTTGCCGACCCAGGCGGTATAGTCAGCGGGTGTCACCACGCGTACGACGATCGGCATGAAGGCGTGGTCCTTGCCGCACAGCTCGACACAACTGCCGCGGTAGACGCCCACTTTCTCGGCGCGGAACCAGGTGTCGCGCACGAAACCGGGAATCGCATCCTGTTTCACGGCAAAGGCGGGCACGGTCCAGGAGTGGATCACGTCGTTGGCGGTGAGCACGATGCGCACCTTCTGGTTGACCGGCACGACCACTTCATTGTCGACTTCCAGCAAATACGTGTCGCTGCGCTTTTCGGTCGGCGCGACCCCTGGTGAGCCCACTTGCGAACGCGGCGTGGACAGGTTCGACAGGAAGGAAATGCCTTCGCCCTCGCCTTTCAGATAATCGTAGCCCCACTTCCACTGCATGCCAGTGGCCTTGATGGTGATGTCGGCGTTCGACGTGTCCTTCATGGCAATGACGGTTTTGGTGGCCGGCAGCGCCATCACGATGACGATCAGGAAGGGCACGATGGTCCAGGCGATTTCGACCGTGGTCGATTCGTGGAAAGTGGCGGGCTTGTGGCCGCGCGAGCGGCGGTGCGCGAACACCGAGTAAAACATGACGCCGAACACGGCGAGGAAGATGGCGACGCAGACCACCATCATCCAGGTATGCAGGGCATAGATTTCGTGGCCGATGCCGGTCACGGGTGTTTGCAGGTTCAGCTGGTACTGGACCGGGCGGCCCATTACTTCATCCGCCGCCAGTGCCGGGATACCGGCGCAGGCCGCCATTGCGTACAGCGAGGCGTAAAGCCGCTTTGCATATGTCATGTTTTCCCCAACCACCCAAAAATAGAAAATTTTCAAACGGTCAGCAATTCCATGAACGAACTGCCGCCGCTCCGAAACCTGCCAGGCCCATCAAACCGTCCGGAGCACGGTTCGACGTTGACTTGCGGTTGCTGCAATCGGGAGGGGAAGGGACGCTGCTTCATTCCGATTCGTGCTGAATCGAATTAGCGTTTTACATCCACAGCCGACAAAGAATAGTCTTTGATTATACTCAAACTGTTAACTTGATACTAAAAGAATGATGCTGACGCAACATTATTTTTGAACCGAAACAGTGCGCCAAGAGCGTAGCACCTCTACCCCGGCATGGCGAGCGTTTGCACCGTTTTGGCCGCCCGTCAGGGTTTCCGTGGCTGAAAACGCACGATCGCCTCGCCCGCCGCTGTCACGCGCGGCGCAGGCCGGAACGCGTGGCCGTAGATGACTTCAAAAGTCAGTCCCAGTTTGCCGTCCGGCCGACGCTGGGCTTCAAGCGCCGCCAGCATGCGGGCCCAGGCAGCGCGCCCGATCAGGCCGCGCCGGCGCGTGGCCAGCGGGTTGCCACCCAGCGCGCGCACATCGGCCAGCAGGGCAGCGGTCGTGTCGTAGGTCACCGTGATGCGCTCCATGTCCATCACGGGCGTCGAAAAACCGGCTTCGACCAACTGATCGCCGAAATCGTGCATGTCGACGAACGGCAGCACGTGGGCGCTGTCGTCCAGCGCCCCGAACGCGGCGCGCAATTCCTTGAAGGTATCGGGGCCAAAATTGGAAAACATCAGCAAGCCATCCAGGCGCAGCACCCGTCTCCACTCGGCAAAGACCAGGTCCGGCTGGGGATGCCAGTGCAAGGCAAGGTTCGACCAGACCAGATCGACCGCGTTGGGTGTGAGCGGCAAGTTGCCGAAGTCGGCGCAGGCCAGGTCGATGCCGGTCTTGGCGGGCAACAAGCGGCTGAGCATCTGGTTCAGCGCACCCGGTGCCGGCAGCGCGGCGCGCGCCCCGACCAGCGCGCCGGGAGCGGCATCGAGGCCGACGATTTGCGCGGCCGGGTAGAAGCGCTGCAGTGCGACCAGGTCGGCGCCGCTGCCACAGCCGGCGTCCAGCACGCGTGCCGGCGCAAGTTTTACCAGCAGCAAGCGCTCCATCATGCGCGCGGCAATTTCACGGCGCAGGAAGCTGGCGGCGGCGCTGCTGGCGGGGTCGGCGAACAGCGCGCGCACGCGCACGAGGTCGATCGGCGCGCTCATTTTTGAAGACGGTAGGGTTGAAGCCATGGTCAAAACTGCGTGAATGAGATAATGGCGGCAGTGTACAGGTTTTGGAGAGCCATCTTGGATAGCCAGGGACTTTGGCAGTGGCCGCAGCGTGCCTCGCGCGCGCTGTTGACGGCGGTGGCCGATGTGCTGCTGCCCTCCTCGTGCGCGCTGTGCGCCGGTCCTTGCAAGGGCGTGTTGTGCGCGCCGTGCCGCAGCCAGTACACGCTTGCGCGGCGACGCTGCCTCCAGTGCGCCAATCCGCTGGCGGCGCACGAACCGGTGGTGCGCTGCGGCGCCTGCATCAAGGCCACGCCGGGGTACGACGCGACGGTGGCCGCGGTCGATTACGCGGCGCCGTTCGATGCGCTGGTGTTGCAACTGAAATTTGGCGCGCAACTGGCGCTGGCGCCGATGTGCGCGCAGCTGGTGCGCGACGCCATGCTGGGCCGCGCCGGCCTCGATTTGCCGGATGTCTTGTGTCCGGTGCCGCTGGGACCGCGCCGCCTGGTGGAGCGTGGCTTCAACCAGGCGCTGGAAATTGCCCGGCCGCTGGCGCGGGCGCTGGGGGTGCCGCTGGACCCACGCCTGCTGGCGCGCCCCGTGGACACGCCGGCGCAATCGACCATGACGCCGGCCGCGCGCCGTGATAATGTGCGGCGCGCCTTTGTCGCCTGTGGCGATGTCGAGGGCAAGCACGTCGGCGTGGTCGACGACGTGATGACCAGCGGGCAGACACTGCATGCCGTGGCGCGCACATTGAAGCGCGCCGGGGCGGCGCGAGTGACGAACCTGGTGTTCGCACGCACGCCGCCGCACGATTGATTAATGAAGGAGCAAGCCTTGTTTCACGTTGTCCTGTTTGAACCGGAAATCCCGCCGAATACCGGCAATATCATCCGTCTGTGCGCCAATACCGGCGCCCAGCTGCACCTGATCGAGCCGCTCGGTTTCCCCCTCGACGACGCCAAGATGCGCCGCGCCGGGCTCGATTACCACGACTACGCAACCATGCAGGTGCACAAAAACTGGGACGCATTCATCGAGGCGGCGCAGCCCGACCGGGCGCGCATGTTTGCCATGACGACGCATGGGTCGGCGCCGTTTGCCAATGTCAAGTTCCAGGATGGCGATGTGTTCGTGTTCGGGCCGGAGTCGCGCGGGTTGCCGGTCGATCTGCGCGAGTCGTTTCCGCCGGCACAGCGCATTCGTTTGCCGATGCGTGAGGGGAACCGGAGTCTGAATTTGTCGAATACGGTGGCGGTGGTGGTGTACGAGGCGTGGCGGCAGAATGGGTATGTGGGCGGAACTTGATACACCCATCTCGCCAATTAGTGCCAACGTCATCCCGACGAAAGTCGGGACCCATACTGATTCACCGGCTGGTGCAGCCTCAATGTCGCGATAACAGCACGCTCGGCATGCACCCCGGCCTGCGCCGGGGCGACGGTTTTTCGTGTCGTGGCTAGAGAATTGTCTGCGTTCAGCTGCCTGCCCTGACCTTTGTCAACAACTTCGTCGTCGACCGGTCATGCTCGAAATCGATCGCGATCGCCTGCCCCCCATACGCCAGCACGGCCTGTCCTTCCGGAATGGCCGTCATGTCGTAATCGCCGCCCTTGGCATAAATGCCCGGGCGCGCTTCCTGCACCACTTCGAGCGCGGTGTCTTCATCGAATGCCACCACCAGGGCGACGGACTCGAGCGCCGCGATCACGGCCATGCGGTCATCGCACGTATTCAAGGGCCGGTCATCCCCCTTGCCCAGGCGTTTCACGGACGCGTCGGTATTCACCGCCACCACCAGCGACGCTCCCAGCGCGCGCGCCTGCGCGAGGTAGGTCACGTGCCCACGGTGCAGGATGTCGAATACGCCATTGGTCAGCACGACTGGCTGCGGCAAGGCGGCCACGCGGGCGGCCAGCGCGAGCCGGGAACACATCTTCGTTTCAAAATCGGTCACGTCATTCCTATATCTTGTTGGGCATCTTGGCACTGTCGTCTTCTTCCGGCTCGGCTTCCAGCGCCATCGACAGGTCGGCGGGCTTGCCGCGCGTGTCGCCCGGCTCGCGGCGCTCACCGCGCAGTTTGATTTGCAGGCGCAGGCCGTTGGCCGAGTCGGCATTGCGGATCGCCTCATCGTAACCGATTTGCCCCTTGTTATAGAGCTCGTAGAGCGCCTGGTCAAAGGTGCACATGCCCAGTTCGCGCGACTTGTGCATGATTTCCTTGATCCCCTGGAAATTCCCTTTCAGGATCATCTCGCCGATCGTCGCTGTATTGAGGAGGATTTCGATGGCTGCTTTCCGGCCCTTGCCGTCTTCGGTGCGCACCAGGCGCTGCGAGACGATGGCGCGCAGGTTCGACGACAAGTCCATCAGCAACTGGCCTTTGCGCTCTTCGGGGAAGAAGTTGATGATCCGGTCCATGGTCTGGTTCGAATTGTTCGCGTGCAGCGTGCCGAGGCACAGGTGGCCGGTTTCGGCAAACGCGATCGCGTGCTCCATCGTTTCCGTATCGCGAATTTCACCGATCAGAATCACATCCGGCGCCTGGCGCAGCGTGTTTTTCAGGGCGTTATGCCAGGACAAGGTGTCGACGCCCACTTCGCGGTGCGTGATCAGGCAACCCTTGTTTTTATGGACGTATTCAACCGGGTCTTCCACCGTGATGATATGCCCGGCCGAGTTGGCGTTACGGTAATCGATCATCGCCGCCAGCGTGGTCGACTTGCCCGAACCCGTGCCGCCCACCACCAGCACCAGCCCGCGCTTGGTCATGATGACTTCTTTCAAAATATCGGGCAGCTCGAGTTTCTCGAAGTTCGGGATTTCCGAGGCGATGGTGCGCACGACCATCGAGACGGATTGCTGCTGCACGTAGACATTCACGCGGAAGCGGCACACGTTCGGCAGTGAAATGGCGAAGTTACACTCCATCTCTGCCTCGAATTCATTACGCTGGCGCTCGTTCATCAGCGACATGGCCAGCGCGCGCGTGACGTCGCCGGTCAATTTTTGCTGGCTCAGCGCCTTCATCGCCCCCTGATGTTTCATACTCGGAGGAAAGTCTGCCGACACGAACAAGTCGGAGCCCCCCTGGTGATGCATCACGGTCAGCAGCTTGTGGATATATGCCTGGGCTTCGGCCGGACCAAAGGTAGTCGACATGGTGGTCTTTCTGGTGTGGTAATGTTCAATGGCAAAATATAGTGTGGGTCATGCGATAACGGCAGTAACGCTAAAATAAGGCATCACCAGTTGACTCAACGATCATTCATCCCGCAGCGGCATACATTGCTTTGCTGCAATTCTAACGGTCCACCACGACAATGACACTCACTGAGTTGAAATACATCGTCGCCGTTGCGCGCGCCAGACATTTCGGACACGCTGCCGAATCCTGTTTCGTTGCCCAGCCTACGCTCTCGGTTGCCATCAAGAAGCTCGAAGACGAGCTGGGGGTGGTGCTGTTCGAGCGCGGCGGTTCGGAAGTCTCGGTCACGCCGCTGGGCGCCCAGATCGTCGCCCAGGCCGAACGCGTGCTGGAGCAGACCGCCGCCATCAAGGAACTGGCCAAGCAGAACAAGGATCCGCTGGCCGGCGCGCTGCGCCTGGGCGTGATCTACACCATCGGCCCTTACCTGTTGCCGCCGCTGGTCAAAAACCTGATCGACAACGTGCCGCAAATGCCGCTGGTACTGCAGGAAAACTTTACGGTACGCCTGCTGGAATTGCTGCGCCAGGGTGAGCTCGACGCCGCCATCATGGCGCTGCCGCTGCCGGACCACGGCATGTCAATGCAGACACTGTACGACGAACCGTTCGTGGTGGCGATGCCAAAAAGCCATCCGTGGGCCAAGCGCACCGAGATCTCGGCGGCGGACCTGAAAACCGAAACCATGCTACTGCTGGGCAATGGACACTGTTTCCGCGACCAGGTGCTGGAAGTGTGCCCGGAAATGGCGCGCTTTTCCTCCCCGGGCAATGGCATGCAGCGCACCTTCGAAGGGTCGTCGCTGGAAACGATCCGGCACATGGTGGCCAGCGGCATCGGCCTGACCGTGTTGCCGCGCGCATCGGTGCCGGACATGCATGAGCCGAATGGCATGCTGGCCTTCGTGCCGTTCATGGCGCCGGTGCCGGACCGGCGCGTCGTCATCGTCTGGCGCAAGAGTTTTACGCGGCGCGCGGCCATCGACGCGGTATGCGCGGCGGTGGCGGCGTGCGCTTTGCCGGGGGTGCACATGCTGCCACTGGAGGATCTGGCGGCGTAGGAGGTAAAATCCCGCCACCTGCACTCACGAACCACACCATGACCAAGCTGGCGCTCTACTTCCGCCTGATTCGCGCCGACAAGCCGATCGGCATTCTGCTGCTGTTGTGGCCCACCCTCTGGGCCCTGTGGATGGCCACCGGCGGCAAGCCCGATCCGTTCATATTGACCATCTTCGTCATCGGCACCGCCCTGATGCGATCAAGCGGCTGCGCCATCAACGACTACGCCGACCGCGACTTCGACAAGCACGTCAAGCGCACCGCCGAACGTCCCCTCACCAGCGGGCGCATCAAAAGCTGGGAAGCGCTGATGGTGGCCGGCGTGCTGGCCGCCTGCGCCTTCCTGCTGGTCATTCCCCTCAACGCGCTGACCAAACAATTGTCGGTGCTGGCCCTGATCATCGCTGCCAGCTATCCCTACTTTAAGCGCTTCTTCGCAATTCCCCAGGCCTATCTCGGTATCGCCTTCGGCTTCGGCATCCCGATGGCGTTTGCCGCCGTGACCGGCGCAGTGCCGGCGGTGGCGTGGTGGCTGCTGGTGGCGAACGTGTTCTGGGCCGTGGCCTACGACACGGAATATGCCATGGTCGACCGCGACGACGACATCAAGCTCGGCATGCGCACCTCGGCCATCACCTTCGGCCGCTTCGACGTGGCCGCCGTGATGCTGTGCTACGGAGCGGCGCTGGCGATCGACCTGGTGTGCGGCTGGACGCTGGGACTGCGCTGGTATTTTGTCGGCGGCATCGCGCTGGCGGCCGGCATCGCCCTGTATCACTACACCCTGATCCGCGCGCGCGATCGCATGCAATGCTTCGCCGCCTTCCGCCACAACAACTGGCTGGGGGCCGCGATTTTCATTGGTGTCGCACTAGACTATGCAATAGGATAATATTGCCGCAATTGCACGCGCCGGTTCACAAACTCAGCCCGGCGCGGCTTACCCAGAAACATAAAGAAAGGCTCTTACCATGATGGAAAAAATCCCGACCCAGTCCAGTGCCCGCGACCAGTTGATGCGCGATTTGAAAAACGTGGTGTCGGACGCGGAAACGTGGCTGCGCGGTAGCAACCTGACTGGCGACGATTTGAAAGCGGCCAAGGCCAAATTCGAGCGCACCCTGGTCAACGCCAAGGACGGCATCGTCCGCATGGAAGAAGCCGTGGTCGAAAAGACCAAGGCAACGGCGAAGGCGACCGACGTCTACGTCCAGGAAAATCCGTGGAAAGCCATCGGTATCAGCGCCGCCATCGGTGTGCTGGTCGGCGCGCTGATCTCCCGCCGTTAATTCGCGCCCAGTTCGACCCCAAGTTCGCGGCCCCTTGCGGCCGCGGCCTTCACCGCAGCAACGATGGCTTCCTTGACACCGGCGTCCTGCATGCTGGTCAACGCCGCGTACGTGGTCCCGCCTTTTGACGTCACCCGCTCGCGCAATACCGCCACCGGCTCGTTCGACTGCGCCGCCAGTTGCGCCGCACCGGTGAACGTGGCAATCGCCAGTTCCCGTCCCTGCTCGCTCGACAAGCCCAGTTCTTCGGCGGCCTGCTGCATCGCCTCGATAAAATAAAACACGTACGCCGGGCCGCTGCCCGACACCGCCGTCACCGGATCGATCAGCACTTCATCGTTTAGCCAGACCGTCTTGCCGACCGTCGCCAGCAGCGTATTGGCGGCCGCCTTCTGCGCCGGCGTCACGCCCTGCATGGCCACCATGCCGGTGATGCCCTGCCCGATCAACGCGGGTGTATTTGGCATGCAGCGTACGATGCCCTGGTAGCCACCAAGCCAGCGCGACAGGACTTCGCCACGGATACCGGCGGCAATCGAGACGATCAGCGGGGCGCCGCGCACCAGCAGGGGCGCGATGGCGTCCGCCACATCGCGCATCTGCTGCGGCTTGACCGCCAGCACCAGCACATCGGCAATGACGACCGCGGCGTCGATAAGCGCCGACGTGGTCACGCCGTACTCGCCGTGCAGGCGCGCCAGCGCGTCGGCGCTGGAGTCGACCACGTGGATATCGGCCCCGGCGACCAGTTTGCCGGCCAGGCCGGAAATGAGTGCCGTCGCCATATTCCCGCCGCCAATGAATGCAATCTTCATGCTGTTTCCTTGTAAGTGCGTTTGCCGAAAATGGCGCTACCGATGCGGACAATGGTGGCGCCTTCGGCCACCGCGGTGGCCAGGTCGCCGGACATGCCCATCGACAGCGTGTCGAGCGGCAGGCCATCGCGCTGTAGTTGTTCGTACAAGAGACGCAGCTGGGCAAAGGGCAGGTGTTGTTTCGCCGCGTCAGTTTCGGCTTCCGGTATGGCCATCAAACCGCGCAGGCGCAGGTTCGGCAGTGTCGCCACCTGGCGCGCAAGTTCGGGCAAGTCCGCTGGCGCCACGCCGCTTTTGCTGGCTTCGCCACTGATATTGACTTGCAAACATACATTCAATGGCGACAACCCGGCCGGTCGCTGCTCGGACAGGCGCTGGGCAATCTTCAGGCGGTCGACCGCATGCACCCAATCGAAGTTTTCCGCAATGGGACGCGTCTTGTTGCTCTGGATGGGACCGATAAAATGCCATTCGAGATGGGCATCGGGTGCGGCGGCGGCAACCGCGGCGATCTTGTCGACGCCTTCCTGCAAATAATTTTCGCCGAAGGCACGTTGCCCCGTTTGCATCGCGTCGAGCACGGCTTGAAACGGAAAGGTTTTCGAAACTGCAAGCAATTGAACGCTCGAAACGGGCCTGCCGGCGGCCTGCGCGGCGGCGGCGATTGCCTGTTCGACAGCTTGCATGTTGGCGCTGATTATGGACATAATGATTTACGTAGGGCAATACCCGAAGGGCGCCCATTCAACGCGGTTGAGTTTTAATGGATCACTGGATTATAAATGGACATCTCCGAACTGCTCGCCTTCTCTGTAAAGAATAAGGCGTCCGACTTGCACCTGTCATCGGGCCTGCCGCCAATGATCCGCGTTCATGGCGACGTGCGCCGCATTAACTTGCCGCCGCTCGAGCACAAGGATGTGCACGGGATGATCTATGACATCATGAACGACGGCCAGCGCAAGCAGTACGAAGAAATGCTCGAGTGCGATTTCTCGTTTGCCATTCCGGGCCTGGCGCGCTTCCGCGTCAACGCCTTCAACCAGGAACGCGGCGCCGCCGCCGTGATGCGGACCATTCCGTCGAAAATCCTGAGTCTGGAAGAACTGAATGCCCCGAAGATTTTCCAGGAACTGGCGATGCGTCCGCGCGGCCTGGTGCTGGTGACGGGCCCGACCGGTTCCGGCAAATCGACCACGCTCGCCGCGATGGTGAACCACCTCAATGAAAACGAATACGGCCACATCCTGACGATCGAAGACCCGATCGAATTCGTGCACGACTCGAAGAAATGCCTGATCAACCAGCGCGAAGTAGGTCCCCACACGCTGTCGTTCAGCAACGCGTTGCGCTCGGCGCTGCGCGAAGACCCGGACTGTATTCTGGTGGGCGAATTGCGCGACCTGGAAACCATCCGCCTGGCCCTGTCGGCTGCCGAAACGGGCCACCTGGTGTTTGGCACGCTGCACACCTCGTCGGCCGCAAAAACCATCGACCGGATCATCGATGTGTTCCCTGGTGACGAAAAAGAAATGGTGCGCGCGATGTTGTCCGAGTCGCTGCAAGCGGTCATTTCGCAGACCCTGCTCAAAACCAAGGACGGCAGCGGGCGCGTGGCGGCCCACGAAATCATGATCGGCACGCCGGCCATCCGCAACCTGATTCGGGAAGCGAAGATTGCGCAGATGTACTCGGCCATCCAGACCGGCAGCAATGTCGGCATGCAGACGCTCGACCAGAACCTGACCGACCTGGTACGCCGCAACGTCATCTCGAACGGCGCGGCCCGTTCGGCGGCGAAGACGCCAGACAATTTCCCAGGTTAAGGACGAATTATGGAACGCGACCAGGCATCAAAATTCATGTTCGACCTGCTGCGCCTGATGGTGAGCAAGGGCGGCTCCGATCTCTTTATTACAGCAGGCTTCCCTCCCGCAATCAAAATCGACGGCAAGATGACCCCCGTGTCGAGCCAGCCACTGACGGCCTCGCACACGGCGGACCTGGCGCGCGCCATCATGAACGACAAGCAGACTGCCGGCTTCGAGCTCAGTAAAGAAGCCAACTTCGCCATCAGCCCGGGCGACCTGGGACGTTTTCGCGTCTCGGCCTTCGTGCAGATGAGCTGCGTGGGCATGGTGCTGCGCGTGATTACCACCACCATTCCGAAACTGGCCGACCTGGACTTGCCGGACATTCTGTCGGACATCATCATGACCAAGCGCGGTCTGGTGATCATGGTAGGCGCCACCGGTTCCGGCAAATCGACGACGATGGCGGCCATGGTGGGCTACCGCAACGAGAACAGTTACGGCCACATCATCACCATCGAAGACCCGGTCGAATACGTTCACCCGCACAAAAATTGCGTGATCACGCAGCGTGAAGTGGGCGTGGACACCGACAGCTTTGCCGCGGCGCTGAAAAACTCGCTGCGCCAGGCGCCGGACGTGATTCAGATCGGCGAGATCCGCGACCGCGAAACGATGGAACACGCGATCGCGTTCGCCGAAACCGGCCACCTGTGCCTGGCCACGCTGCACGCCAACAGCTCCAACCAGGCGCTCGACCGCATCATCAACTTCTTCCCGGAAGAGCGGCGCCAGCAATTGCTGATGGACTTGTCACTGAACCTGAAAGGGCTGATTTCGCAGCGCCTGATTCCACGCAAGGAATCGAAGGGACGCGTGGTGGCCATCGAGATCATGCTGAACTCGCCCCTCATTTCCGACCTGATCTTCAAGGGCGACGTCCATGAGATCAAGGAAATCATGAAGAAGTCGCGCGAACTGGGCATGCAGACCTTCGACCAGGCCCTGTTCGACCTGCACGAACTGGACAAGATCACCTACGAAGATGCGCTGCGCAATGCCGACTCGGTCAACGATTTGCGGCTGGCCATCAAGCTGCGCGGCAAGGATGCCAAGAGCCGCGATTTGTCGGCCGGGACAGAGCACCTGGGGCTGGTGTAGCGATCACGTAGCCGGCATGTGCCGCGTTGCGGGACATCTGGCTGATCGGGCGAATGCCGTCCGATCAGCCAGACCGCCCCTAGCGCGGAATCAGGACCTTGCCAATCACATGAATCACGCCATTGACTGCCCGTACATCCGTTGCCAGGATGCTGGCCGCGCTGGTGGTGGTATCGGTGATGGTGAGATTGCTGTTGATGGTGATCGTCTGCGCCGCGACGGTGGCGCCGTCCAGCGTTTTGGTGTCGAGCGTGGCAATGGGGGTACCGAATGGGATCGCGCTCGACAGCACCTGACCCGACAGGACATGATAGGTCAGCACCGAAGTGAGCTGCGCTGTCGTCAAACCTTGCGGCGCAGCGGCGAACGCCGTGTTGACTGGCGCAAACACCGTGAATGGGCCGGCGCCGCTGAGGGTGGGCGCCAGACCAGTGGCAACGACAGCGCCAACAAGCGAACTGAAGGTTGCCGGATTGGCCTGCGCCATCTGGACGACATTGAGCACACCTGGCGGCACCAGCACTTTGTCCACGGCGTGGATGACGCCATTATCGGCCCGCACATCTGCCGTTGTCACGGTTGCATCGGCCAACACGGCATCGGTGACGGCAATACCGGTGCCGGTTTTCAGCCGCACGGTGGCCGGCGCGCCCTCGAAGCGATAGCTCGTCTGCAGCGATGCACCCGCCGCCCGGAGGTCCGCGGCAGATTTGGTTCCGCTGACAACGTGGTACTGCAATATTTTGCTCAGGTCTGAAGCCGGCAACGCGGTGACCAGCTCGCCGGCATTGGCAAAGCCCAGTTGCTTCGCCAGCGTGTCGAAGGCAGCATTGGTTGGCGCGAACACCGTCACATTGGCATTCTCCGCCTGCAGGGTTGCAGTAATACCCGCCTTGTCGGATGCCGCCAGCAGCGCCGTAAAGCCGCGTTGCTGCGCAACGGTCGCCAGATTACCGAAATCATCATCGCCACCGCCACAGCTGCTCGACAGGCCAGCCACGAACAAGATCGCGAACACGTGCCTCAAGAATTTCATGATGCAGTCTCCTTCAATGTGTGAATTTGTTCGACTACGAGCCGCTCCTTGAAGTTCAGTTCCGATTGGTCGCCAGGCGGGGCGCACTGACGCTTGTCAAGATGTGTCACTGTCAGCCACGCTTGCGTATTTGCCGCGCCGGCAAGCCAGCACCGCGGTCGCGCTTCGCGGTCACCTCACCCCCGACGTCGTCGCGGCGAAGGCTGGGAACCATGCAGAGCCGGCACACGCCCAGCTTGATTCGTCACGTGAGCAGGCCAAGGCCATCAATACGCGTCGTGTTTCAATCGACGACGCGATGCCTGAATCTCAGTATGGGTCCCGACTTTCGTCGGGATGACGTTCATGCGCCGACCATGAAAGCTGGCCTCGCCGGAAACGAAACACGTCCCCTGCAGCGTTGCCAGAATAACCCACAGTCGGTTAAGCTGATCTTCCGAGCCGCGCGATCGATTGCCGGCCAACGCACTGCAAGGTACGCATGACCCAGAACGTGTTCGACTTCACCGCCAATGGCCTCGACGGCCAGCCCATCGAACTGTCGCGCTACCGAGGGCACGTCTTACTGATCGTGAACACCGCCAGCGCCTGCGGGTTCACGCCGCAGTACCAGGGCCTCGAACAGCTCTACAAGGAAGACGCGGGCAGGGGCCTGGTGGTGCTGGGTTTTCCATGCAACCAGTTCGGCAAGCAGGAACCGGGCGACGCGAGTGCGATCGGCGCCTTCTGCGAAAAGAACTACGGCGTGACGTTTCCGCTGTTTGAAAAAATCGATGTGAATGGCAGCGACGCGCACCCGCTGTTCAAGCACATCGAACACGCCGCGCCGGGCGTGCTGGGCACGGAATTCATCAAATGGAATTTCACCAAATTCCTGATCCGCAAGGATGGCACGGTGTTCAAGCGCTACGCGCCCACCACCAAACCGGAAGACATGCGCGCCGATATCAGCGCGTTGCTGGCCGAATAATCAGGACGGTTCCAGCATCTGCTGCACCCGCTCGAACATCGCATCGATCGAAAACGGCTTCGCAATCAGCGCCATGCCCGGTTCCAGGAAGCCGCCGGTGGTGGCCGCCAGTTCGGCATAGCCGGTCATGAACAACACCGGCAGATGCGGTAGGGTCAGGCGCGCGGCGTCGGCCACCTGGCGCCCGTTCAGGCCGGGCAGGCCGACGTCGGTGACCAGCAAGTCGATCTGCGCGCCGCCGTCAAAGTGCGCTTGCGCTTCGATGCCATTGACCGCCACCAGCACCCGGTAGCCAGCCTCGCCGAACAAATCGCGCAGCATCTCCAGCACGGCCGGCTCGTCTTCCACCACCAGGATGGTCGCGCCGGCGCCATCGCGCGCTTGCACCACCGGCTGCGGCGGCGCGCCCGGCACGCCCGTGTCCACGCTGGCGGGCAGGTAGATGCTGACCGTGGTGCCCTGGTCAAGCACGCTGTCGATGCTGGCGAAGCCGCCCGACTGACCGGCGAAGCCATATACCATCGACAAGCCGAGCCCGGTGCCCTGTCCCAAGGGCTTGGTCGTGAAGAAGGGATCGAAGGCCTTGCCGGCCACGCCGGGCGCCATGCCCATGCCGGTGTCGCACACCGACAGGCGCACGAACCAGCCCGGCGCCACGGCGCGGCGGCTGGCATCAAGCTGGCCGATCTCGACGCAGTCGCTGCGCAAGGTCAGCGTGCCGCCTGCGGGCATGGCATCGCGCGCATTGATGGCCAGGTTCAGCAGTGCGCTTTCGAGCTGGTTGGCGTCGCAATGGGTATGGCATGGCGTGTCACGCAGCGCCAGGTGCAGCGTGATGGTTTCGCCGGTGGTGCGCTGCAGCAGTTCGACCAGCGACAGCACCAGGGCATTGGTGTCGAGCAGTTGCGGATCGAGCGGCTGGCGCCGCGAAAACGCCAGCAGGCGGTGTGTCAGGGTCGCGGCACGCCGGGTCGAGCCAAGCGCCATCTCGATATACCGGGCCACATGCGCGTCGAGGCCCTTGCCCAAGCGCGCGCGCAATAATTCGAGCGGGCCCATCACGCCTTGCAGCATATTGTTGAAGTCGTGCGCGATGCCGCCGGTTAGCTGGCCCACCGCTTCCATTTTCTGGGCCTGACGCAGTTGCTGCTCCAGCACGCGCTGGCGCGTCATGTCCACGCCAACCCCGGTGCGGCGCACCGGCACACCCTGTTGGTCAAAATAAGTGTGGCCGCGCGAGAGCACGGTGCGGACCGAGCCGTCCGGATGGCAGATGCGGTATTCCAGCTCCAGGTCGCCCGGTTGCAGCAGGCCGCCCGCCATGGTGGCGCGCAACTGCGCCAGGTCGTCCGGGTGCACATTGGCCAGGAAACCGCTGCGCAGGATGCCGGCCGCGCCCTCCTGCGGGTCGATGCCGTACAGCTCGGAAACGCCGGCGTCGCAAAAGAAGCGGTCGCTGGCGGCGTCGTAAGTCCAGACGCCGACGCCCGAGACCGCCGACAGCGCCAGCCGTGCGAAATCGACCGAGTCGCGCAGCGCCGTTTCGCGCGCGCGTTCGTCGGTAATGTCGCGCCCGACGCAATAGATGAAGCCGTTCGACGGCACCGCGCTCCAGCTGATCAGCCGGTACTGCCCGGCGCTGGTGCGGAAGCGGTCTTCGAAACCTTCACTGGTTGCGCCTTGCGCCACGCGCTGCACTTCCAACTGTTTGCGTTCGGCATTGTCGTCCGGATGCGCCAGCCAGTCCGACGTGCGTCCCACGATCCGCTGCGCCGGCCAGCCCAGCACCGCAGTCCAGGCGGGATTGACTTCCAGCCAGACGCCCTGCGCATCCGTCACGCCCAGCAAATCGTGGCACATCTGCCAGATTGGGGAATGGTTACCAGCCAGGCTGGCTTGCTGCTGCAACGCGAACATCTGCCGCAAGGCGTCGTTCTCGGCTTGCAGGGCAGCTTCGCGCGCGCTGACTGGCGCCGCCGCGGGGGGACGGGTGTGGGGCATGAAAATAAGCCTGAAGGAAATTCAGTGACGGAGGGCATTTTACCCTGTTGCCCAGCTCGCCTATTGAAACCAAAGATTGCAAAATAAAATTGATTCTCAGGTAATGCGAGGAGGATGCGCGCACCGCGTCGGCCGACGCCGGGTTCGACCACCATCTGACCAAGCCGGTGGACACGCGCGCGCTATTTCAACGCTGCTGGCCGCGATCGCGGCCGTCGAAGCAACGGCTTAGCGCGTTTCGACCGTGGACGAGGCGTGGATGGTGCAGCCGCGCAGGACGTTTTCCAGGAAGCGAATGGCATCCATCAGCGAAACGGTGGGCGGCAGCAGGCGCGCCAGCCGGGGGTCCTGGTGCAGGCGGTCGACCCCGAAGGCGATCACGCGCGACACGGCGCGGGCCTCCTGGCCGTCACTGTTATACAGGGCATCGTAGACGCCCGCCGCTTCCCACACCGGCACGCAGCCGGCACTGGCGCTATCCTTGAACACCACCGCCGGGCCGCTGCTGCCGTCTTGCGACACCAGACAAAATACGAGACTCACAACCGTCACCTCCTGTGTTTGCGTGGGCGACGATGCTACCAGATCGGCTTGAATTCAGCTGGCCAGCGCGCGGTCGATCAGTTCGATCCAGTGCGTGACCGGTGTATCGGTGCCCGACTGCAGGTGGCTGACGCAGCCGATATTCGCCGATACGATGGCAGTGGCCCCGGTGGCAGCCAGGCTGGCCAGCTTGGCGTCGCGCAGTTCATGGGCGATTTTCGGGTGCAGCACGGAATAGGTACCGGCCGAGCCGCAGCACAGGTGGCTGTCCTGGCACAGCACCACGTCGACGCCAGCCGCGCGCAGCACGCCTTCGACCTTGCCGCGGATTTGCTGGCCATGCTGCAGCGTACAGGGCGGATGGAAGGCCACGCGCTGCGTGATTTTTCCCCGCAAGAGCCCCGCCAGTTCTGTTTCGAACTGCGGCATCACTTCGGACAGGTCGAGCGTCATGCCGGAAATGCGCGCGGCCATGGCGGCATAGGCGCTGTCATGCGCCAGCAGGTGGCCGTATTCCTTGACCGTCACGCCGCAACCGGACGCGGTCATGAGGATCGCTTCGACCTGTTCAATGTGCGGCCACCAGGCGTCGATATTGCGGCGCATGTCGTCCAGCCCGGCCTCCTGGTCGTTCAGGTGATAGCGCACCGCGCCGCAGCAGCCGGCTTTCGGCGCGCTGATGAGCTGGATGCCGAACGCATCGAGCACGCGCGCAGCAGCCGCGTTGATCGATGGCGCCATGGCCGGCTGGACGCAGCCTTCCAGCAGCAGCATCTTGCGCGCGTGGGCGCGCGTGGGGCGCGCGCCAGCGCGGCGCGGCGCCTGCAATTTGTCCTGCAGATTCTTCGACAGCAGCGGGCGCAGCGCCAGCCCGGCCTTGAACGCGGCGCCGAACAGCGCGCTATTCGGCAGCAGGTGGCGCAAGGTCATGCGGGTGAGCTTCTCGCGGCGACCGCGCGCCACTTGCTGGTCGACCACCTTGCGGCCGATGTCGACCAGGCGGCCGTACTGCACCCCCGACGGGCAGGTGGTTTCGCAATTGCGGCAGGTCAGGCAGCGGTCCAGGTGCAACTGGGTTTTCGCGGTGGGCACTGCCCCTTCCAGCACCTGCTTGATCAGGTAAATGCGCCCGCGCGGGCCATCGAGTTCATCGCCCAGCAGCTGATAGGTCGGGCAGGTGGCAGTACAAAAGCCGCAGTGAACACACGCACGCAGGATCGCTTCGGCCTCGATGCCGTCGCGCGTACCCTGGATGAAATCAGCGAGATTGGTTTGCATGGTCGTAGTCCCTGCCTGGATTGAAGATGTGGGAAGGATCGAACGATGCCTTCAGGCGCTGGTGGATGCGCGCGATCGCCGGGGCCAGTGGCTGGAATACGCCACTGGTCTTGTCGCCGCCGCGAAACAGGGTCGCGTGGCCGCCGGCCGCGCCAACGGTGCGCCGGATCGTGGCCGCATCGACCTCGCTTTTCAGCCAGCGCAGCGCGCCGCCCCATTCGATCAGCTGGGTACCGGGCAGGATCAAGGCACTCGTGGTCGACGGCACCGACAAACGCCACAGCGGCGTTGCGCCGGCAAAAAATGGATGCTGCTGCTCGCGCACGCCGGCCCAGAACGGGGCGCAGTCGGACCACAGCTCGCCGCCGAGGTTGTGCAGCGCCGCCTCGACTGCCGCGCTGGCGCCGGACAGGCGCAGCGCCAGCACGCCGTCGTGCCAGCAGCTGGCGGAGACCGGTAGCGGCATGCCGCCCCACGCGTTCAGCTGGCGCAGCGCGTCGATTTCAGGCATGGCAAAGCGCAGCGTGGCTTCGCGGCGCGGGCGCGGCAGCACTTTGCATGACACCTGCAGCATCAGCCCCAGCGTGCCCATGGAGCCGGCCAGCAGGCGCGAGACGTCATAGCCGGCGACATTTTTCATGACCTGGCCGCCGAAGGTGAGTACCTGGCCGGCGCTATCCATCAGCACCGTGCCCAGCACGAAATCGCGCAGCGCGCCGCTGGTAGCGCGGCGTGGCCCCGACAGGCCGCTGGCAACCGCGCCGCCGAACGTGGCGCCTTCACCGAAGTGCGGCGGCTCGAAGGCCAGCATCTGGTTGCGCTGCGCCAGCGCGGCTTCAATTTCAAGCAGCGGCGTGCCGCAGCGCGCGGTGATCACGAGTTCCGTGGGTTCGTAGTCGATGATGCCGCTGTACGCGCGCGTGTCGAGAATGTCGCCGGTTAAATCCTGGCCATAAAAATCCTTGGTGCCGCCGCCGCGGATGCGCAAGGGCCGCTTCGATGCGGCCGCCTCCAGCACCTGCGCGCGCCATGTTTCGATTACCTGCATGTACTGTCTCCACTGCTGTTTTATTTTTTAGAAGCGCGGCAGGCCCGGGAACGGCAGGACGCCACCCGTCACGCGCATCTTGCCAAATTCGGCGCACCGGTTCAGGGTGGGAATGGCCTTGTCGGGGTTGAGCAGGAAGGGCGCGTCGAACGCGCGTTTCACCGCAAAAAAGGCATCGAGTTCGGCGCGCGAAAACTGCACGCACATCGAGTTGATTTTCTCGATGCCGACGCCGTGCTCGCCGGTGATGGTGCCGCCAACTTCCACGCACAGTGCCAGGATCTCGGCGCCGAAGGCTTCGGCGCGCTCGAATTCGCCGGGCTTGTTGGCGTCGAACAGGATCAGCGGGTGCAGATTGCCGTCGCCGGCGTGGAACACATTCGCGCAGCGCAGGCCGTAGGTGGCCTCCATGCGCTCGATACCGACCAGGACCTGGGCCAGGTTCTTGCGCGGGATGGTGCCATCCATGCAGTAGTAGTCAGGCGAGATGCGCCCCGCCGCCGGGAAAGCGTTCTTGCGGCCGGACCAGAATTTGAGCCGCTCGGCCTCGCTGCTCGAGACGGCGATCGCGCTGGCGCCGGCCTGTTCCAGCACCGCCGTCATGTGGGCGATTTCCTCCTCCACCTCGTGCCGGGTGCCGTCCGCCTCGCACAACAGGATGGCGGCCGCGTCGAGGTCGTAGCCGGCTTTCACGAACGGCTCAACCATGCGTGACGAGGTGCGGTCCATCATCTCCAGGCCGGCCGGGATGATGCCGGCGGCAATCACGCTGGCCACCGCGTTGCCGCCGGTGACGACATCGTCGAACGAGGCCATGATGACGCAGGCTGCGGCTGGTTTCGGCACCAGTTTCACGGTAACTTCGGTGACGATACCGAGCATGCCTTCCGATCCGATGAACACCGCAAGTAAATCGAGACCCGGTGCGTCGAGGGCTTCGCTGCCCAGCTCGATGATGTCGCCATCGATGGTGGCCACGCGCACGCGCAGCACGTTGTGCACCGTCAGGCCGTATTTCAGACAGTGCACGCCGCCGGAATTTTCGGCCACGTTGCCGCCGATGGTGCAGGCGATCTGCGACGAGGGATCCGGGGCGTAGTACAAGCCATGCGGTGCGGCCGCTTCCGAGATGGCCAGGTTGCGCACGCCCGGCTGGACCACGGCGGTGCGCGCGAACGGCTCCATGCGCACGATGCGGTTCATGCGCGCGGTGGACAGCACCACGCCATCGGCGATCGGCAGCGCGCCGCCCGACAGACCGGTGCCGGCGCCGCGCGGCACAATCGGCACCTGCAGCGCGCGGCACACCTCCAGGATTGCCAGCACCTGCTGCTCCGAATCGGGCAAGGTGACGATCATCGGAGGCTGGCGATACGCTGCCAGCCCGTCGCATTCGTAGGGCCGGGTGTCTTCCGGATCGGACAGCACGCAGCGCTCGGGCAGCTGCGCACGCAGTGCGGCGGCCACTTGGGCGCGACGCTCGGCGTTGATGGGCAGGGAGGCAGTCATGCTTTAGATTGTAAGCACTATTGGCCCGATTTGACGTATCCTTCCGCTATCTTTTTCACGAGCGCGGTTCAAGCGCAGACACGGCACATTATGGGCAATCGACTTTCGAAAATCGCGACCCGCACGGGCGACGATGGCAGCACCGGCCTGGGCGACGGCACCCGCACCGCGAAGGACAGCGCGCGCGTGCAGGCGCTGGGCGACGTGGATGAGCTGAACTCCAACCTCGGCCTGCTGCTGTGCGAAGCCATGCCGGAAGACCTGCGCGAAGAACTCGTCACCATCCAGCACGACCTGTTCGACCTGGGCGGCGAATTGTGCATCCCGGGCTACCAGATGATCCAGGATACGCACGTGGCGCGCCTGGACAGCCTGCTGGCCAAGTACAACGCCGACTTGCCGGTACTCAAGGAATTCATCTTGCCGGCCGGTTCGCGCGCGGCATCGCTGGCGCATGTTTGCCGCACCGTGTGCCGGCGCGCCGAGCGCAGCATCGTGGCGCTGGGGCGCACCGAGACGCTCAATGCGCAGCCACGTCAATATGTGAACCGGCTGTCGGATCTGATGTTCGTGCTGGCGCGGGTGTTGAACCGCTTTGGGGGAGGTAGCGATGTGCTGTGGGAGCACGCGCGCAAGCGTTAACCCCCGCGAAGGCGGGGGTGAATAGCACGCTTCAATAGCAATAACACGCGTCGAAGGTGCTATGGATCCCGCCTGCGCGGGGAAGACTCAGCTGTTGTTGACCACCAGGCGCGGCTCAGCCGCCCCAAAACGCTGGCGAATCGACGCTGCAATACCCTTGGCATCGAGCCCCACGCCGGCCAGCAAGGTGGCCGGATCGCCATGGTCGATGAACACGTCCGGCAAACCGAGCATCAGGATCGGTTTCACGATGCCAAGGCTGGCCAGCGCTTCGGCCACCGCTGAACCGGCGCCACCCATGATGGCGCCCTCTTCCACCGTCACCAGGTAGTCGTGCGACTCGGCCAGGCGTTTCACCAGTTCGACGTCGAGCGGCTTCACGAAACGCATATTGGCCACTGTGGCGCCCAGCTCCGCGCCGGCGGCGACGCTTGGCGCCACCATCGAACCGAACGCCAGGATCGCGACGCTTTTACCCTCGCGCTTGATCTCGCCTTTGCCCAGCGCAAGCGAGGTCAAGGCCTGATCCACCACCGCCCCGATGCCGGCGCCGCGCGGATAGCGCACCGCGGCCGGGCCGTTGTAGTGAAACGCGGTGGTGAGCATCTGGCGGCACTCGTTTTCGTCCGATGCGGCCATCACGACCATGTTCGGGATACAGCGCAGGAACGGGATGTCGTAGTTACCGGCGTGGGTGGCACCGTCGGCGCCGACCAGGCCGGCGCGGTCCAGCGCAAACGTCACGTCCAGGTTTTGCAGGGCCACGTCGTGGATCAGCTGGTCGTAGCCGCGTTGCAGGAACGTGGAATAGATCGCCACGACCGGCTTCATGCCTTCGGCCGCCAGGCCGGCACCGAACGTCACCGCGTGCTGCTCGGCGATGCCGACGTCAAAATAACGTTCCTTGAACTGCTGCTCGAAGCGCACCATGCCAGAACCCTCGCGCATGGCTGGCGTGATGCCGACCAGGCGCTTGTCGGCAGCGGCCATGTCGCACAGCCAGTTGCCGAAGACTTCGGTGTAGGTCATCTTGCCGGCCGCGGTGGCCGGCTTGATGCCTTCGGTCGGATTGAACTTGCCGGTGCCGTGATACAGGATGGGTTCGGCTTCGGCCAGCTTGTAGCCCTGGCCCTTCTTGGTGACCACGTGCAGGAACTGCGGGCCCTTGAGCTTCTTGATGTTTTCCAGCGTCGGAATCAGCGAGTCGAGGTCGTGGCCATCGATCGGGCCGATGTAGTTGAAACCGAATTCTTCGAACATGGTGGCCGGGACCACCATGCCCTTGGCGTGTTCTTCCAGGCGCTTGGCCAGTTGCAGCACCGGGCCGGGCAGCACGGTCTTGCCGACATTTTTGGCGGCGGCGTAGAACTGGCCGCTCATCAGGCGCGCCAGGTAGCGGTTCAGCGCGCCGACTGGCGGCGAAATCGACATGTCGTTATCGTTGAGCACCACCAGCAGGTTGCAGTCTTCTTCCACGCCGGCGTTGTTGAGTGCCTCGAAAGCCATCCCGGCGGTCATGGAACCGTCGCCGATGACGGCGATCGCGTGGCGGTGCTCGCCCTTGATGCGGGCGGCCGAGGCCATGCCGAGGGCGGCCGAAATCGAGGTCGACGAGTGTGCGGTGCCGAAGGTGTCGTACTCACTCTCGTCGCGCTTCGGAAAGCCGGAGACGCCGCCGAACTGGCGCAGCGTGTGCATGCGGTCGCGCCGGCCAGTGAGGATTTTGTGCGAATAAGTCTGGTGGCCCACGTCCCAGACGATGCGGTCGTACGGCGTATTGAACACGTAATGCAGCGCGATGGTCAGTTCGACCGTACCGAGGTTGGACGACAAATGGCCGCCCGTTTTCGATACCGAGTCGAGCAGATAGCTGCGCAGTTCGTCCGCCAGCGGGATCAGCTGTGCGCGGGTGAGCTGGCGCAACTGCGCCGGTTCGTTAATATTTTCAAGCAAATTGAGCTGGTTCATTTAAGCCTTCCGCTGCACGATCAGGTCCGCCAACTCGCGCAGCCTGCGTGCTTGTTCTCCGAACGGGGCCAGCGCTTCATGCGCCGTGTCCCGCAATTGTTGTGCCAGCGCGCGCGAGGGTGCCAGGCCAAGGATCGAGACGTAGGTCGGCTTGTTGGCCGCCGCGTCCTTGCCCGCCGTTTTGCCCAGCGTAGCAGAATCGGCCGTTGCGTCGAGCACGTCATCGACCACCTGGAACGCCAGGCCGATCGCATTCGCGTAGGTCTCCAGCGCGGCTTGCTCGTGCGCGTCCAGCTGCTTGCCGCACATGGCGCCAAGCAGCACGGCCGCACGCAGCAAGGCGCCGGTTTTCAGTTGGTGCATGCGCTCGAGCTGCGCCAAAGAGAGGCTGAGGCCAACGCTGTCGAGGTCGATGGCCTGGCCGCCGCACATGCCGTTTGATCCCGCGGCCTGCGCCAGCAGTTTCAGCATGGCGACCAGGCGCTCGGGCGGCATCGATGGGGACGCCGCCAGCACCTCGAAGGCCTGCGCCTGCAGGGCGTCGCCCACCAGCAGCGCGGTCGCTTCGTCGTAGGCAATGTGGACCGTCGGTTTGCCGCGGCGCAGGGCGTCGTCGTCCATGCACGGCATGTCGTCGTGCACCAGCGAGTAGGCATGGATCATTTCGACCGCCGCGGCGGCGCGCGCCAGGGTTTGCGGGTCGGCGGTGAACAGTTCGCCACTGGCATAGGCCAGCAGCGGACGGACGCGCTTGCCGCCGCCCAGTACGGTGTAGCGCATCGCTTCGTGCAGCTTGAGCGGGACCGTGTCTGCTTTCGGCAACAGCGCCTCCAGGGCCCGTTCGGAGCGGGCCTGGGTGTCCTGCATCCATGCGTCGAAATCGACCGTCATTGCTCGCCCTCGCCGGCAAACGGCTTGAGCATGTCGCCTTCCAGCACCTTGACCTGGGACTCGACTTTTTCCAGCTGGCCAGCGCAGAACTTGACCAGCTCGGCGCCGCGCGCATAGGCGGACACCGACGCTTCCAGCGGCAAGGCGCCGCCTTCCATCTGGGTGACCAGTTCAGCCAGTTCGGCCATGGCCTGCTCGAAGCTGGCCGGTGCCGTGGCGCTGGCTGCGGGTGCGGAAAATGTATTTGGCATAAATGCTTTATGAAAAAAAGCGACGTGCCGGCGCTTGGTGGCGACAGCCGAGTCTAATCGCGTATTTTAGACCAAACCACCCCCCGCGTGGACCAACTCTGTCTTGCAAGACGCACAACGCAATCCTGCATACTGCTGACCGGTGCTGCGCGTTACCGGATATAATCGCCGGTTCTGTCCGAAATACCGTATTGCGACACCCAAAATACTGGTCTTTCTCTTCCTGAGGTACGCATATTAAAGGGGGGTTGGGATGTCCGATCTGGCTACCCACGCCAAGCTGGCGCGTTCGTGCGCGCAGCTTCCAGTCAATGTCTATTTTGACGAAGCGTTGTTGCAGCGTGAAATGCAGCAGTTATTCCGGTCTGGCCCGCGCTACGTGGGCCACGAACTGATGGTGCCCGAGGTCGGCGACTTCGCCACGCTGAAGGCGGAACATGAAGGCCGCATGCTGGTGCGCAATGGCGCTGGCATCGAGGTGCTGTCGAACGTCTGCCGCCATCGCCAGGCGCTGATGTTTAATGGCCGCGGCAACGCCAACAACATCGTCTGCCCGCTGCACCGCTGGACCTACGACCTCAAGGGCGAGCTGATCGGCGCACCGCACTTCCCGGAAACGCCGTGCCTGAACCTGTCGAAAACCCCGCTGCAAAGCTGGAACGGCTTGTTGTTCGAGCAGAACGGCTACAACGTCATGGAAAAACTGTCGACCTTGTCGGTGACGCAGGACTTCGATTTTTCCGGCTATATGTTCGACCACGTCGAAGTCAATACGCTCGATTACAACTGGAAGACGTTCATTGAGGTGTACCTCGAGGATTACCACGTCGAGCCGTTTCACGCGGGCCTGGGTGGCTTTGTGTCATGCGACGATTTGCGCTGGGACTTCGGCAGCGACTACAGCGTGCAAACGGTTGGCGTGAACCGCGGGCTGGGCAAGGCCGGCTCGAAGGTCTACCAAAAATGGCAGGAGCAGGTGCTGAAATTTCGCGGTGGCGTGCCGCCGGAAAAAGGCGCGATCTGGTTCACGCTGTACCCGAACATCATGGTTGAGTGGTATCCGCACGTGCTGGTGGTGTCGACGCTGTGGCCGGAAGGCCCGCAAAAGACCCGCAACGTGGTCGAGTTCTATTATCCGGAAGAGATCGTGCTGTTCGAGCGCGAGTTCATCGAAGCCGAACGCGCGGCGTATATGGAAACGGCGGTCGAGGACGACGAAATCGCCATGCGCATGGACGCCGGCCGCAAGATTTTACTGGCGCGCGGCGTCAATGAAGTGGGGCCGTACCAGTCGCCGATGGAAGACGGCATGCAGCATTTTCACGAGTGGTACCGCAGTAATATCGATATTTAAAACAAAGACGGCGCACGGGATTTGTCCCCTGCGCCGTTTTACTTAGAAAGTAGCAATGGCTTCGTTGTGGATGTTGTTCGCCAGTTTCGCCTTTGCCGCCATGGGCGCGGCGGTGAAAATGGCATCGGAATTGTATTCGACCTCGGAAATCGTGATGTACCGCGGCCTGGTCGGCGCGGTGATCCTGGGCGGCATGATCGTCGCGCGCGGCCTCACGCTGCGCACCCGCTACCCGCGCGAACACGTGGTGCGCAGCCTGGTCGGCGTGATCTCGCTGTGGTTGTGGTTTTACGCGATCGGCAAATTGCCGCTGGCGACCGCCGTCACCCTCAATTACATGGCGCCGATCTGGATCGCGGCCGCGCTGTTTTGCGCCGGCTGGTGGCAGCGCAAGAATCACGTCGAGTGGCCGCTGATCTTGGCTGTCTTGATGAGCTTTGTCGGCGTGACGCTGGCCCTGCAACCGGCCGTTGAAATGAAACAGTGGTTCGGCGCCCTGGCCGGCCTGGTGTCGTCCGTGATTTCCGCGATGGCCTATATGCAGGTGCGCAAACTGGGCCAGATGGGCGAACCGGAATACCGGGTTGTGTTCTTCTTTTCGCTGACCACGACCATCGTTGGCCTGGCCGGCACCTTTACCGATGGCGCGGCGCCAGTGCTGCACGCGCACACCCTGCACGGCGGCCTGCTGGTGTTTGCCATCGGCTTTTGCGGCCTGCTGGGGCAAATGGCCATGACGCGCGCCTACCGCACCGGCAGCGTGCTGGTGGTTGCCAACCTGCAATACACCGGCATCATTTTTTCCTGCCTGTGGGGCATGTTTTTGTGGGGCGACCGCTTCGACGCCATCGTCTGGCTGGGCATGGGCGTGATCCTCGTGTCCGGCATTGCGGCAACGTTCTACAATACCCGCAGCACGGCGCGCGGCGCCGTCATTGAAAAGACCGACCCGATTGCCGCCGAACTCTAGGAGTAGACCATGCACACAACGCTGATCTCCGCGCCCGACCTCGCGGCCCATATCACTGACCCGAAGTGGGTGGTCGTCGATTGCCGCCACGACCTGATGAACCTGGCGGCGGGACGCGCCGCCTACAACGCCGGCCACTTGCCGGGTGCCCGCTTCGCCGACATGGAAACCCAGTTGTCGGGCGAAAAATACGCTGAACACGGCGTGTTCCGGGGGCGCCATCCGTTGCCGGACCGCACCGCGCTGCTGGCGACGCTGCGCGAATGGGGCATTGACGACGACAGCCAGGTCGTCGCCGTCGACGCGCATGGCGGCATGTACGCGGCGCGGCTGTGGTTTTTGCTGCGCTGGATAGGGCATGCCGCGGTGGCCGTGCTCGACGGCGGAATGCAGACTTGGGAAGCACTCGACACGACCGTGCCAACCCCGGCACCCGGCACCATCACATTAAAAGCGGCGCTGGTCGACACCATCGAGGCGGACCAGGTTCTGGTGCACGGTAACATCGTCGACGCGCGCGCGCCCGACCGCTTCCGCGGCGAGAACGAAACGATCGACCCAGTCGGCGGCCACATTCCCGGCGCCAGAAACCGCTTCTTCAAGGATAACCTGGGGCCGGACGGGCGCTTCAAGGACGCGGCGCAACTGCGCGCGGAACTGGCGCCCATCGTCGGCGATGCCACGGCCAGCGTGATGCAGTGCGGCTCCGGCGTGACCGCCTGCCACAACCTGCTGGCCCTCGAAGTGGCCGGCATGCCGGGTGCCAAACTGTATCCGGGCTCGTGGAGCGAATGGGTGAGCGATCCGGCGCGGCCGGTCGCTACTGGAAACTAGATCAGTGGCCGTGCGTCAGCACCAGCACGATGATCACACCCAAGGCGATCAGCGCCACCTGCGGAATCGATTCGCGCACCGTGGCGCGGCGCTGCATCTGCGGCATCAGGTCACTGACCGCAATGTAGATGAAGCCGGATGAGGCGAACACCAGCACGTAGGGAATCAGGCCGCTGGCGCGGTCCAGCGTGAAGTAGCCGAGCAAGCCGCCGGCCACCGCCATCAGGCTGCACAGTAAATTGAAGACATAGGCGCGCGTGCGCGAAAAGCCGGCATTGAGCAGCACGATGAAGTCGCCGATTTCCTGCGGGATTTCGTGGGCGATGATGGCAACACCGGTGACGATGCCCAGCGCCGGATCGGCCAGGAAGGCCGCGGCGATCAGGATGCCATCGGTGAAGTTGTGCATGCCGTCGCCGATCAGAATCATCCAGCCGGCCTTGCCCGCTTCCATCGCATCGTGGCCGTGGGCGTGATGGTGGCCGTCGCCCTCGTGGTGATGCGAGTGGCGCAGCACCGCCAGTTTCTCCAGCAGGAAAAAGGCCAGCAAGCCGCCCAGCAGGGTAGCAAACAGGCTGCGCGGGTCGGCGCTGGACTCGAACGCTTCCGGCAAGGCGTGCAGCAAGGACGTCGACAGCATGATGCCGACCGACAGGCTGACCATCTTCTCGACCAACTTGGAGAGCAAGGTAAAGGAAAAGATGGCAGCAGCGGTAATGCTGACGACGCCAGCGAGTAGCGTGGCGCCTAAAATGGAGATGAGAATCGGGTCGATTTGGTAGCCTCTTGTGCGGGTATTGCTGTCTCAGCAAGGCGGGCATTGTACTCGCCCGTACCTGCACTTGCCCTCGGGCAGTTAAATGACCCCGTGTTCCTTGAACCAGGCCGTGGCGCGCGCCCAACCATCCCTGGCGTCCTTCTCCACATAACTCGGACGGTAGTCGGCGTGGAATGCATGGCCGGAGTCGGCAAACACCACGAAGGTCGAGCCACTCTTGCCTTTCGCCAGTTCGCCTTTCATTTTCTCGATCGAGGTTTGCGGGATGCCGCTGTCCTTGGCGCCGTACAGGCCCAGAACCGGCACCGTCAGTTTGGCGGCAAAATCGATCGGGTTGCTTGGCGTGTACTGGTTGGGCGTGCCTTCCAGGCGGCCGTACCACGCAACGCCGGCTTTGACGTTCGGGTTGTGGCTGGCATACAGCCAGGTAATCCGGCCGCCCCAGCAAAAGCCGGTGATGCCGAGCTTGTCGATATTGCCATTGTTTTGTTTGGCCCAGGCGACCACGGCGTCGAGGTCGGACAGCACTTGCGCGTCCGGCGTCTTGCCGACGATGTCGCGCATCAGCACGTCGCGTTCGGCGTGGACGGCGTCGCCCTGGCGCACGAACAGGTCGGGCGCGATGGCCAGGTAGCCCAGCTTGGCGAAGCGGCGCGCGACGTCGGCGATGTGCTCATGGACGCCGAAAATTTCGGAGATCACCAGGATGACGGGCAGGTTGTTCTTGCCTTCCGGCTGCGCGCGGTAGAACGGGACGGCCTGGCCGGCAATGTTCAACGTGACGGTGCCGGCGGTCAGGCCGGTGGTGTCGGTCTTGATCACGGACTGGGCCACCACTGGCATGGCAGCCAGGGCGAAGCTCGAGCCGAGGGCTGCTTTCAGAAAGTCGCGCCGCTCGACGCCGTCAGAAAACCTGGCGTTGTCGAGCAGGCTGGCGTAGTCGTTGACGATGTCTTTCATGCAGTCCTCCGGCAAATGGTTGGGTTGTAATATTAACAGCGGCATCGTCATTTATACCCCTACACGCAATACCGTCATCCCGGCGCAGGCCGGGATCCATAGCATGCAGCCGTGAGCCATCAAACTAAACAACTTCGGAGAAGTGTTATCGGCCCCGGCCTGCGCCGGGGTGACGGTTTTTAAGGCGATGGGTAATGCCGGCGTCTGTGGTTTGAGAATCTCAGTGCGCTTCGTCCCAGTTCGCGCCCACGCCCACTTCGGCCACCAGCGGCACTTTCAGTTCCGCCACGCCGGCCATTAATTCCGGCAGCTTGCGTTTCACCAGTTCCAGCTCGGCATCCGGCACTTCCAGCACCAGTTCATCGTGCACCTGCATGATCATGCGGGTGGCAAGCTGCTCGGTCTCGAGCCAGTTCTGCACGGCAATCATGGCCAGCTTGATCAGGTCGGCAGCGGTGCCCTGCATCGGCGCGTTGATGGCGGCGCGTTCGGCGCCCTGGCGGCGCGGGCCGTTCGGCGAATTGATTTCGGGCAGCCACAGGCGGCGGCCGAACACGGTTTCGACATAGCCGCGCGCCTTGGCGGCCAGGCGGGTTTCGTCCATGTACTGCTTGACGCCGGAGAAGCGCACAAAATAACGATCGATGTAATTCTGCGCCGCGGCCCGTTCGATGCCGAGGTTGGCAGCCAGACCGAACGCGCTCATGCCGTAGATCAGGCCGAAGTTAATCACCTTGGCAAAGCGGCGCTGTTCCGACTGCACTTCTTCCGGCGCCACGCCAAACACTTCGGCCGCGGTGGCGCTGTGAATGTCGATGCCTTCCGAGAACGCGCGCAGCATCGCTTCATCGCCCGAAATGTGCGCCATGATGCGCAGCTCGATCTGGGAATAGTCGGCCGACACGATCTGGCTGCCGGCGGGCGCAATGAAGGCTTCGCGAATGCGCCGGCCTTCTTTGGTTTTTACCGGGATGTTCTGCAGGTTCGGGTCATTCGACGACAGGCGCCCCGTCACCGCCACGGCCTGCGCATAATTGGTGTGCACGCGGCCGGTGTCGCGGTTGACCATCTTCGGCAATTTGTCGGTGTAGGTCGATTTCAGCTTCGACATGCTGCGGTGTTCCAGCAAAATTTTTGGCAGAGGATAATCCTCGGCCAGCTTTTGCAGCACTTCTTCGTCGGTCGACGGCGCGCCGGTCGGCGTCTTCTTGATCACCGGCAGCTGCAGCTTGCCGAAGAAAATTTCGCCGATCTGTTTTGGCGAACCGAGGTTGAACGGGCCGCCGGCCAGCACATAAGCCTGGGCTTCCAGTTCCATCATGCGCGCGCCCAGTTCACCCGACTGTTTATCGAGCAGTGCAGCGTCGATCAGCACGCCGTTTCGCTCGATCTTGTGCAGCACGACCGAGGTTGGCAATTCGATTTTTTTATAGATGTAGTCGAGGCCCGCATTGCTCTCGACGTGGCCGATCATGGCGTGGTGCAGGCGCAGCGTGATGTCCGAATCTTCGCCCGCGTATTCGGTGGCGCGCGACAGCTCCACCTGGTCGAAGCAGATCTGGTTGACGCCCTTGCCGCACACGTCCACGAAGGGAATCGTGGTGTAGCCGAGGTGGCGCTGGGCCATGGTGTCCATGTCGTGCGGCTTGTGCGATTCAAACACGTACGATTCGAGCAGGGTGTCATGCACGATGCCGCGCAGGGTCACGCCGTGGTTCGAAAAAATGTGCGCGTCGTATTTCAGGTTCTGGCCGACCTTCGGCTTGTCCTTGTCTTCCAGCCACGGGCGCATGCGCTCGAGCACCATTTCGCGATTGAGTTGCTCGGTGACGCCGGCATAGCGGTGCGCCAGCGGAATGTAGGCGCCATGGCCCGGTTCCACCGACAGCGATATGCCGACCATCTGCGACGTCATCGGTTCGAGCGAGGTGGTTTCGGTGTCGACCGAGGTCAGCACGGCAGTATCGATGCGTGCCAGCCATTTGTCGAGTTGCGACTCAGTAGTGACAGTTTCATACTCACCGCGTATCACAGGCACGCCGGCGATCTGACCGCTCATCTCTCCCTCCGGCGAATTGAGCGCCGATGCCGCCGGCGCGCTGCCGGCCAGTTCGCGCAGCATGGTTTTGAAACCGTAGCGCTGGAAAAATTCGCGCAGCTCGTCCGCGTCTTCGAGCTTGCCAGTGAGAGATTCTTCGATCGAGACCATGTGCCCGGAGAGGTCGCAGTCGAGCTTGACGGTGACCAGCGCGCGGCCCTGCGGCAGCCAGTCGAGCGCGCTGCGCAGGTTTTCGCCCACAGCGCCGCCGATGGTGTGCGCATTCGCGATCACACCGTCGAGCGAACCGTGCAAACCCAGCCATTTGAGCGCCGTCTTCGGGCCCACCTTGGCCACGCCCGGGATATTGTCGACGGTGTCGCCGACCAGCGTCAGGTAATCGATGATACGGTCGGGCGTGACACCGAACTTGGCCAGCACGCCGGCTTCGTCGAGCTTTTCGTTGCTCATCGTATTAATCAGCATGACCTTGTCGTTGACCAGCTGCGCCAGGTCCTTGTCGCCGGTGGAGACGATCACGTTCATGCCGCGCGCGGCGGCCTGGGCGGCCAGCGTGCCGATCACGTCATCCGCTTCGACGCCCTCGACGGTCAGGATCGGCCAGCCCATGTGGCGCACCGCTTCGTGGATCGGCTCGATCTGCAGGCGCAAATCGTCCGGCATCGAGGCGCGCGTCGCCTTGTATTCCGCATACATATCGTCGCGGAAAGTTTTGCCCTTGGCATCGAACACGCAGGCGATGTAAGCGGCTGGGTAATCGGCGCGCAAGCGGCGCAGCATGTTGACCATGCCGTGCATGGCGCCGGTCGGATGGCCGTCCGGGCTGCGCAGGTCGGGCAAGGCGTGAAAAGCGCGGTACAGATAGCTGGAACCATCGACCAGGAGTAGCGTATTTTGCATGAGTTTTTATCGTCGTAAAGAGGGCGGCCGGCAGGCGGCGAAGTGTCGGTCATTATCGCAGAATCACATATGAGGATGATTCGCCGAGTTTGCACAGCGAATGGCAGCACTTTGTTACAATGATCCAAACGTTATAAGGTGACTATCATGGCTCGCACGTCTTCATTCTGGAAAGCACTTTCCCTGGGCGCGCTTGCGTTCGCGGGCCTCGCTTCGGCGCAACAGCCTGCTTCGAAGGTCGTGAGCCAGGCGCCACCCCAGCTCGAACAGGTCGAGCCAGGCAGCGATGTGCCGGCCACGGCGGCCCAATCGAGCCCGCGCACGGTCATCACCGAGCGCCGCGTGAATGGCCAGGTGGTGGAAGCAGACGTCGTCAGCAGCGGCAGCCGCTACAACATGAAGCCGAACCGGCCGGCCGGCAATGCGCAGATCAACGATGCGCAAAACGGCAATTCGATTCGCGCCCCGACCTGGACCGTGCTGCAGTTTGGCGCCGGTACCAAGAAGCCAGCTGCCGAGGCCACCGGCCCATCGTCAACCGCGGATGCACCGCCACCGACCGTCACCAAATAAGTCTTGCCTGGCATGCCGCCCTGCCGTATGGCGGCATGCCAGCTGTAGCCGCTCCCCGATTTCTCCTACTTTTCACTAGCACATGGCAGTTTTCACCGCAGTCACCCTGGACGACCTCCAAGCGTGGCTTGAGCAATTTCAACTTGGCAAAGCGCTGGCAATCGACGGCATCGCTTCCGGCATCGAAAACAGCAATTTCTTTTTGACGACCGAGCGTGGCGCGTACGTACTGACGATTTTCGAAAACCTCGGATTTTCCCAGCTTCCCTTCTACCTGCAACTGATGAAGCACCTGGCGGCGCGCGGCATTCCCGTGCCCGACCCGGTGGCCAACAGCGCCGGCGAACTGGTCGTGCCGCTGCACGGCAAGCCGGCCGCGATCGTCAGCAAGCTGGCGGGATCGTCGCAGATGGATCCGCAGCCAGTGCACTGCGCCGCGATGGGCGCGATGCTGGCCCGCATGCACGTGTCGGCGCAAAGCTTCACCATGCACCAGCCCAATCTGCGCGGCCTCGACTGGTGTGCGGCGACCGCGCCCGCGGTCCTGCCTTTCCTGTCGGCTGGCGAAGCCGGTCTGCTGCGCGCCGAAATCGCGTTTCAACAGGATTTTGCCAGCACGCCGGTCTACGCCAGCCTCGCGCGCGGCCCGGTCCATGCCGATCTGTTCCGCAATAACGTGATGTTTGTCGATACCACCCTCAGCGGCTGCTTCGATTTCTATTTTGCCGGCGTCGACACCTGGCTGTTCGACCTGGCCGTCACCGTCAACGACTGGTGCATCGACCAGGAGAATGGCCAGCTCGATGCAGCCCGCCTGCGCGCCTTGCTGGACGCCTACCACGCGGTGCGCCCGTTCACGCCGGCCGAAAGCGCGGCCTGGCAGCCGCTGCTGCGCGCCGCCGCACTGCGCTTCTGGCTGTCGCGCCTGTACGACCTGCACATGCCGCGTGCCGCAGAAATGCTCACGCCGCACGATCCCACCCACTTCGAACGCATATTGCGCGAACGTATTGCTGTACCAGCTGGAGAATTGTTCGCATGAGTCAATTAACTGCAAGCACAGGCTGGGCCTGGCTCAAGCAAGGCGCGGGCCTGTTCCGCAAGCAGCCGGCCGGCCTGACCACCCTGCTCTTTGCCGACATCCTGATCAGCGTGCTGGTCGGTGTCATTCCGTTCATCGGTCCGATGGTGGCGATCGTGCTGGTGCCATGCTTTTCGCTGGCCTTCATGCAGGCGTGCATGCTGATCGAACAAGACAAGCGCGTCACCCCCGACATCTTGCTGACCGGCTTTCGCCAGCCGGCCGTCAAAACGCTGCTGAAAGTGGGCCTGGTGTACCTGGGTGTGTTTTTTGTGCTGGCAATGATCATGCGCTTCGCGGTCGATCCCGACATCCTGAAACAGGCTGAAAGCGGCACCAATGCGGCCGAACTGCAACACGTCAGCGGTAGCGACATGCTCGGCCTGCTGGTGGTGTTTTTGCTGCAGGCCCTGGCCGTGCTGACGCTGGCGTTCACCGCGCCGCTCACGTACTGGCAAAACATGCCAACCGGCAAAGCCGTGTTCTACAGCTTCTTCGCCGTCCTGCGCGCCGGCCGCGCGTTTTGCGTGTTGTTGATGAGCTGGTTCGCCATCCTGTTTGGCCTGTGCATCGTGATCGCCTTTGTGCTGGGGCAGTCGGGCGTCGCCCGGATCGTCATCATGTGGGTGTTTTTCCTGTTTTTCCTGCTGTTGCAGTGCGCGCTGTACGCCGCCTACCGCCAGATCTTTGGCACGCCGGCGCCGCTGCCGGTCTCGCTGACCAAGCTGTAAGGACGAAAAAAAACCGCCAGCCTGGCGGTTTTTTTCGTCTGGATGCGACTACGCGATATTCAGCGGTGCAAACGATTTGACCACGTCGTCGAGCTGCTTCAACTGGGTCAGGAAGGGCTCGAGCTGGTCGAGCGGCAGTGCGCTCGGGCCATCGCATTTGGCATGATCCGGATCCGGGTGGGCTTCCAGGAACAGGCCGGCGATGCCGACGGCGAGACCGGCGCGCGCCAGGTCGGCCACTTGCTGGCGCCGTCCGCCCGACGCCGCGCCGCCCGGATCACGCTGCTGCAGCGCATGGGTGACGTCGAAAATGATCGGCAAATCGTTGCAGACTTTTTTCATGACGCCGAAACCGAGCATGTCGACCACCAGGTTGTCATAACCCAGGCAGGTGCCGCGTTCGCACAAAATCAATTGTTCGTTGCCGGCTTCCTTGAACTTTTCGACGATATTGCCCATTTGCGCCGGGCTGAGAAATTGCGGCTTCTTGATGTTGATGACGCGGCCGGTTTTGGCCAGCGCCACCACCAGGTCGGTCTGGCGCGCCAAAAAGGCCGGCAACTGCAGCACGTCGACCACTTCGGCCACCTGCGCGGCTTGCCACGGTTCATGCACGTCGGTGATCATCGGCACGCCGAAGGCCGCCTTGACGTCCTGAAAAATGCGCAGGCCCTCTTCCAGTCCCGGACCGCGGTAAGAGTGGATCGAGGAGCGGTTGGCCTTGTCGAAGCTGGCCTTGAACACGTAGGGAATGCCCAGTTTTTGCGTGACGCGCACGTATTCTTCGCAGCTGCGCAGCGCCAGGTCGCGCGATTCGAGGACATTGATGCCGCCGAACAGGACAAAGGGGGCGGTGTTGCTGACGTTGATAGTGTCGTTGATTGTGACCATGCGGGTGTTCCTGTCGTGAGGTTGTTACATCTGGCGAAACTGATCGGTGTAATTACGGCTGACCACGAGCAGCTCCTCGCGCCCCTTGAGCCGCACCATCAGCCGTCCGCGGAAGTCGGTATGCGTGGCAGCGATGGCGCTGGCGGCGACGATGACGCTGCGGTGAATCTGCCAGAAGCGCTGCTCGTCGAGCCCGTCGCGCAATTCGCGCAGGGGCGTCCGGATCAGGCTTTCGCCCTCGAGCGTGAAGACGCTAGTGTACTTGTCATTGCTTTGAAAATACAGCACGTCCTCGATCGAGATCAGGCGCGTTTCCTTGCCATGGGCCGCGCGGATCCATTGCAGCGGTGCCGGCTTCGGTACCGCCGCGACACCCAGCTGGTCCAGCAAGGCGCGCAGCGTGGCGGCCTCGCCCGCCGGTTTGGCCTGCATGGCGGCGCGCAACCGCGTCACCGTTTGCGCCAGGCGCGCCGCCGTCACGGGCTTGAGCAGGTAGTCGCAGGCGGCATGCTCGAAGGCGGCGACGGCGTGGTGGTCGTAAGCCGTCACGAACACGATGTGGGGGCCATGTTCGTTGGTCGCCAGGCGCGCGGCCACGTCCAGGCCGGTCAGGCCGGGCATCTGGATATCGAGGAACACGATGTCGGGCGTGAGTTCGTCGGCCAGGCGCAGCGCCTCGATGCCGTTTTCGGCCTTGGCCACAATGCGCAGGTCTGGCCAGGCGATGGCCAGCTGGGTGGCGAGATAGTCGCGCAGGTGCGGCTCGTCGTCCGCGATCAGGGCTGTGGGCTTGTCGATGATGGCACCTTCGATGAAATTGGCAACAGCAGGCGCACGATGGCGCCGCCGCCGGGATTGTCGAGCAATTGGAGTCGAGCGCCGTCGCCATGCACACTGAGCGCACGGGCTTTCACGTTGGCCATGCCGACGCCGCCACCAGCGCGCGCAGGGGCGTTGCCGATGCCGACGCCGTCGTCGGCAATGTCGACCTGCAAAGTGTCGCCGCTGCGCTGCGCCCGTACAACGATGGTGCCGCCCGCGATCTTCGGTTCGAGTCCGTGCATGACGGCGTTTTCCACCAGCGGCTGGATCAGCATGGGCGCAATGCCGCTCGCGCGCGCCGCGGCATCGGCCTCGATGCGGTAGTGCAGCCGTTTGCCCATGCGCACGGCCAGCACGTCGAGGTAGGCGGCCGCCAGGTCCAGCTCGGCGCCGACGGTGGCCGATTCGGCCCGGCTGGCGTGCAGGCTGGCGCGCAGAAAATCGATGAAGCGCTCAAGCATGTGGCGCGCCTGGGCCGGCTGGGTATCGATCAGGCCAAGGACGTTGGCGAGCGTGTTGTACAGGAAATGCGGTTCGATCTGGGCCTGCAGCGCGCGCAACTTCGCTTCGGCCAGCAGTTGTGCGGTGGCGGCCAGTTCTTCGCGCTGGCGCAGCCTTTGTACTTCCGCTTCGGCACGACGCTGGCCGACGCTGGTCATGATCAGCAGCAGCACGGCCAAGCCAAAGGTGAACGGCAGCACGTGCGCCAGTTCCTGGAAATGCGTCACGTAATGCCAGGGATTGCGTCCGCGCAGCAGCGCGTTGCCCAGCGCGACACCGATAAAGGACAGGATCGACACGGCCGTCACGTAGTACAGCGAGCGCACCGTCCCGCTCTGGCGGTGCGACCAGCCGCGTGTCAACACGGCCAGGAGCACCAGGCCGCCATGGATCGTGAAACCGACGCTGTTGCCAATCACGATCACCGGCACCACGGCATTGGAGAAATGGATCTTGTCGGAAAAGGCGGCCTGGATGGTGGTCACGATGGCGCCGATCAGCATGCCCAGCACGCATGTCAGGACGATGCTGCGCAACGGGGTACGCGACCAGCGCCGGACGAACGGCAGGAAGTCCAGCGGGTGAGCAACGTGCTTCAGCTTGGCTTGTTGGGATGGCATGGACATCTTGCTATGGTAGCAGTCGCGGGGAGACCGGCTTCAGATTGCCTGCAGCTGCGCCGAAAATCCCTGGTAGGCCTTCAGATCACGCGCCAGGCGGCCCAGGAAGTAGCCGCTGAAGAGGCCGAACAAGGCGCACACCGCCACCGTGAAGATGGCATTCTCGCGCAGGTGCGGTTGCACCACGACGGCAATCGACGTCACGTATTTGGTGACGAAGATCGCCATCATCAGCGCCAGCGGGAATTTGCTTCCGAGCACGACGACATGGCCGGGTTTTGCCGTCGGCGCAATCCGCGCGGCGCCGAACCTGACCAGCAGCGCCAGCGTGGCGGCCATGGTGACGGTCCAGGTGGCAAAGCCGATGCCGCCGAGGCCGAATTTTGCCGCGATATCGAACAGGGACAGGGCCAGCATCACCAGCGGGATGATGAACAGCTTGTTCATGGCAAGCTCGCGGGTGCGCATGGCAATAACGCCGCGGAAAATCAGGAAGGCGAGGATTACCCAGACGTACAGGGGGGTGTGGGTGAAGATCTGGTTCAGCATGGTCGGCTCCGTCAGGTGGGTGAGTGGAGCCAGTGTGGGGGAGATACACAGTGCAGTGGGAGCGCTGCGATGAAGTGCTACGGGATGACGCGAAATGCAGCGGACGGGCGCGAAATGCGGTGGTTAATGGTCGCGGCGCGCGTTTGAAACGGACCATGCCCGGATTCGACGCGTTTTCTGGCTCAGATTGCGTGCGAATGACGGATGGGTCGTGCTCGCGCTATATGCAAATATGTTCGCGCTAGCTGCAAATGAAATCAGGCCTGCGTCGACAGGCCGGTACCGACTCAACGCGGACTTTCGAAGTCATTCTTCGTCCCGTAGTCGTTCCCGAGCATCTGCCAACGCTTGCCCATACTCCATGTCAAATGGAGCCACGGGCGTCTTTTCAAAAATGCAGCATAGATTCCAGAGAGCTCTCTGTTCTGCTTGATCTACTACATTCAACTGGTCTGTATCAGAATAGCGCCGCAAAAATTCAAACAATACCAAGGCTTCATCGCTGGTAATTAATATTCGAATTTCAGAACTTTCTTCAGTCATATGATATTTATTTCGGTCGGCATGGCTTCAAGAATGACCGCTTCTGGCCGAACCCGGCCGTTCGGTGCAGCATAGCAGGTTGCTGGCGGGATCAATGAAAGTGCACCCATCGAGCGGCAGCTTATGGCTGCGCGCAGCGTCCGGCGTTTGATCGTTTATATAAGTTCGACCGACCTACTTCGCGCTTTCTATGGATTCCACTGTGTCGAAAATAGACGCCAGCGCGCTTTCCATGGCGCCGGCAGTAGCGTCGCCGCTCTGGTTGGTGATGATGAAGACGCCAAGCTGATATTTGGGGACAACGTAAGCGTAACTTTGCGCACGTGGCACGCCGCCATGGTGGACGTAATGCGTGCCAAGCTGACGATTGCTACCAATGTTCCAGAAATATCCAATGCTGAAATCGTCCTGAAAGCGTACCAGCGGCTTGTGCGATTCGACGACCGCAGGGTTGTCACCTAATTGCAGGCGCAGGTATTTCGTCATATCCGGCATCGTTGACTTCAAGTTGCCGGCTGCGCCCCAAGGCAGCTGTGGCATCGGTGTCGTTATGACGGGGTTGTCGCTATGGTAGCCGGGCGCTAGCCGGCCGGTATCCCTGGCCGTGATTCTCAGCTTGGTATCTTGCATGCCGGCTTCGCGCGCGAGGAATTGCGTGAGCAGGACTTCATAGGGCAATCCGTAGATTTTTTCGAGAGCGTGCGCAACGAGTTCGGTACCGGCGCTCGAATATGCGTAGTCCTTACCCAGCGGACCGTTGATGCTGACTGTGTGTAAGTCTTGCCAGAATTGCTGGCGTCCGTAGTTGGCGTAGGCTGCATTGAGCTGTGCAGGCGTGGTGTGTGCAGTGAAATCTTTCAATACGGTGTTCACGTGCAATGGCAGCATGCCCGGCATATTGCTGGTGTGCGTGATCAAATGGCGCAGGCGAACCGGCTGCCCCTGCGACTGCAGGTTCGGGTAGGCGGCCGCCAGGTACTGTTGTATGGGATCGTCGAGCGCTGCCTTCCCATCGAGGACAGCATTCGCCAGTAGCAGGCCAGCAAACGTTTTGCTGACTGAGCCGATTTCATAAAGCGTTGTATTGTTTGGCGGATTCGCTTTACCGGTCTCCAGCTCGCCTTGATGCAACATGAATTCCTTGCCGCGATAAACGACAGCAATCGAGGTCGCGTGTAGCAATTTTGACCGCAGTAAGGTGGTCGCGGTACGGCTCATCGCCGCAGGAATGTCATGCGCAGGTGCTTGGGGTGAGGGCTTGCAAGCTGCCAGCAATACTGTCATTCCAGTGATGATTACGGCGAATTTGGTCATCATGCGTACCATCCAGGGGGAGGGTCATTTTCGCACAAGGGGTTCAGCGGCGACAGAAAAAGTCGTCTGTATGTTTTTTCCGAACAGTAAACGGCGGTACGCATATGCGCGTCGTTACACTTAATCGAGGCGCCGTTCAAAGTACACGTGTTCGTGCACCACGCCGTTCAGTTCGACTGTGTCGGCCACGTCGTCGAGCCGGCCAAAGCCAGCGCGCAGCAAGACCTGGACGGAGCCGAGGTTGCTGGTGCGCGCCCCCGCCACGATCCGCCGCAGGCCGAGGCGGCCAAAGGCGATCTCCAGCACGGCTTGTACCGCGGCGCTGGCATGCCCCTGGCGCACATGTGCAGCGCCGATGCGGTAGCCCATCACAGCAGAACCGCGCTCCCGCTCGACCTCGCGCAGGTTGATACGTCCGAGGATGTCACCCTTGTCGGACTTGACCAAAAACTGGTAACCCCGGTCGGCGGCGGCATCGTCGAGGGCGACATCGATTGCGCTTTTGACGCCCTCATCAGAATAAAAGGTCGCGGCCCGGGCATTGATATTGGCTTCAAAAAACGCCCGATTCTCCAGCTCGAAGGCCAGCAGCGCAGCCCGATCGGCATGGCCCACCGGGACCAGCTCGACCATTTAGCGGGCCACCCGTTCCAGCTTGGCTACCGACAAATCGAGCACCTTGATACCCGCCTTGCCAAAATTGATTTGGGCCCGCAAATTGGCGCCGCTGCCTTCCAGGTTGACGATCACGCCCTCGCCAAATTTGTTGTGCGCGACCGATTCGCCGATGCGCCAGCCCGAGCCACCCACCTGTTTGTGGGCAATCTGCTGGGCGATCTTGTTGTCCGTGCCACTGCGGAACTCGGCATCGTCCCACGCCGTTTTTTTGTTCGCGAACCAGTGCGTCTGCACGCGCGGCGACAGCCATTTCAATGCTTCTTCCGGCAACTCGTCGAAGAAGCGCGATTTGAGGTTGTAGCGGGTCTGGCCGTGCAGCATGCGCTGCTGGGTAAAACTCATGTACAGGCGCTTGCGTGCGCGCGTGATGGCCACGTACATCAGGCGCCGCTCTTCGTCCACGCCATCGAGCTCGCGCGAACTGCTTTCGTGCGGGAACAGGCCCTCTTCCAGGCCGGTGATGAACACCGCGTCGAATTCCAGGCCCTTGGCCGAGTGCACCGTCATCAGCTGCAACGCTTCCTGGCCGGCCTGGGCCTGGGCGTCGCCCGCTTCCAGCGACGCATGCGACAGGAAGGCAGACAGGGGCGACATGACGGTGGGCAGCGGCGCATCGGCGTCGAACACTTCGAGACCGTCGGCATTCAACAGCGGCTCGCCGGCCTGGGCGGTGGTGGCCGGCCCGAGGTGCGCCGGCGCGGTCTGGCCGAAGCCCTCTTCCTGCACGAACTGGGTGGCCGCATTGACCATCTGCTCCAGGTTTTCGATGCGGTCAGCGCCTTCTTTTTCTTTCTCGTAATGGGTCAGCAAGGTCGAGCGTTCCAGCACCACGCGCACCATTTCCGGCAATGCCATCTGCTGGGTTTCAAAGCGCGCGCCCTCGATCAGTTTCACAAAACTGCCCAATGACGAGCCTGCCTTGCCGGTGACATACGCCACCGCCGCATACAGCGAAATGCCGTACTGATCGGCCGCCATTTGCAGCTGCTCGATCGAGCGCATGCCGATGCCGCGGGTGGGAAAATTGACCACGCGCAGGAAGGCCGAATCGTTGTGCGGATTGTCCATCAGCTGCAGATACGCAATCGCGTGTTTCACCTCGGCGCGCTGGAAGTAGCGCTGGCCGCCGTACACGGTGTACGGCAAGCCGGCCGCGAACAGGCCGTGTTCGATGACGCGGCTTTGCGCATTCGAGCGGTACAGGATCGCGATTTCATTGCGTGGCATGCCGTCGGCGATCAGGCCCTTGGCTTCTTCGATGATCCACTGGGCTTCTTCCAGGTCGGACGAGGCTTCGTAGATACGCACCTGCTCGCCCACGCCGGCGTCTGTGCGCAGGTTCTTGCCGAGGCGCTTGCTGTTGTTGGCGATGAGGAAGTTGGCGCTGTCGAGAATGTGGCCGTGCGAGCGGTAATTCTGCTCCAGTTTGATCAGGTTCTCGACCTTGAACTCGCGCTCGAACGCGCTCATGTTGCCGACATTGGCACCACGGAAGGCGTAAATCGACTGGTCGTCGTCGCCCACCGCAAACAGCGCGCCGCCGTGGCGCTCGCCGTGCCCGGCCAGCAGTTTCAGCAGGTTGTATTGCAGATCGTTGGTATCCTGGAACTCGTCGACCAGGATGTGGCGGAAGCGCTGCTGGTAGTGTTCGCGCAGCGGCTGGTTGCGCGTGAGCAGTTCGAACGCACGCAGCAGCAGTTCGGCAAAATCGACCACGCCTTCGCGCTGGCATTGCTGGTCGTACAGCTCGTACAGTTCCGCCATCTTGCGCTCGATCGGGTCGAACGCTTCCACCTTGTTGGCGCGCAGGCCCTGGTCTTTCGCGTGGTTGATGAAATACATCAGGGTCTTGGCCGGATATTTTTCGTCATCCACATTATTCGCCTTCAGCAGGCGCTTGATCATCGACAGCTGGTCTTGCGAGTCGAGAATCTGGAAGGCCTGCGGCAAGGCCGCATCGCGGAAATGGGTGCGCAATAACCGGTTGCACAGGCCGTGGAAGGTGCCAATCCACATGCCGCGCGTGCTCATCGGCAACATGGCCGACAAACGCGTCAACATCTCCTTCGCCGCCTTGTTGGTAAACGTCACCGCCATGATGCCGGCCGGCGACACCTGCCCGGTCTGGATCAGCCAGGCGATGCGCGTGGTCAGCACGCGGGTCTTGCCGGAACCGGCGCCGGCCAGGATCAGCGCGCTCTGTTGCGGCAAGGTGACAGCGGCAAGTTGTTCGGGATTGAGCTTGTGAAGGAGTTGATTTTGCATGCCGCATTATACGCCTGAGGACCCTTTTATCGCCCCGCCCGCCCTGCGGTTTCGGGGCGCGTCCAGCGCGCTCAATCTTGCGCGTCTATACTGACAGTCCATATCGGCAACTAACTGGAGCGCGCCATGCAATTCACCAAACTGGGGTCCACCGGACTCGATATTTCGCGCCTCGCGCTCGGTTGCATGACCTTCGGCGTGCCGCAGCCGGGCACGCATCCGTGGACCATGGGCGAAGCGGATAGCCGCGTCATCTTCCGCCGTGCGGTGGAGCTGGGCATCAATTTTTTTGACACGGCGAATATGTATTCGGCCGGCTCGTCCGAAGTCATCGTCGGCAAGCTGCTCAAGGAATTTACGCGGCGCGAAGAAGCCGTGGTGGCCACCAAGCTCTACTATCCCGTGCAGCCGGGCGACAAGGCGCCGAACGCCGCCGGGCTGTCGCGCAAGGCCATCATGACGGGCATCGATGCCAGCCTGGCACGCCTGGACCTCGATTATGTCGACCTGTACCAGATTCACCGCTGGGACTACGCCACCCCGATCGAGGAAACCATGGAAGCGCTGCACGACGTGGTGAAATCGGGCAAGGCACGCTATATCGGCGCCTCGTCCATGTTTGCCTGGCAGTTCGCCAAGGCCCAGGAAGTGGCACGCGCCAATGGCTGGACCCGCTTCGTGTCGATGCAGAACCAGATCAGCCTGCTGTACCGGGAAGAAGAGCGCGAGATGATCCCGCTGTGCCGCGACCAGGGCGTGGGGCTGATTCCATGGAGCCCGCTGGCGCGCGGGCGGCTGACGCGCCCTGCCGGCGTCGAAACCCGCCGCAGCGAAACCGATGCCGTCACCAAAATCCTGTTCGGCAAAACCGAACAGGCGGACAAGGCGGTCATCGATGCCGTCGAAAGCGTCGCGGCCGAATTACAGGTGCCGATGGCGCAGGTGGCGCTGGCATGGGTGCTGGCCAAACCGGGCATGAGCGCGCCGATCATCGGGGCGTCGAAGGCCGCGCAGGTGGACGATGCCGTCGCTGCGCTGTCTCTTACCCTGTCCCCGGCTCACCTGGCGGCGCTGGAGACGCCGTACGTTCCGCACCTGGTGGCCGGTCACCAATAAGCTTTTCGGCGCGCACCGCGGCCATTGCATCGGCCGCGATCAAGCCGGCCGCCACCGCGTGCGCGGCGACCGCGGCGCTGTCGCTGGTGAGCACCAGCTGGGCCCCGCTGGCGGCGACTTGTTCGGCCAGCCGGTCGAGCGCATCGATGCGGGCCGGGTCCGGATTGACATTGCGGATGTAAATCACTTTGACTGCCCTCGGGTGGCGCCGCACCACCTCGGCATAAATTTCCGGGTCGCGCTCGCCGCTGTCGCCAATTAAAACAAACGGCAGATCGGGATAGGTGCGCAGGACCTTCTCGATCTTGTCCAGTTTGTGGTTGCGCGACATGGCGGGTTTCAGCAGCGCGCGCACGGACAGTTCGCGCAGCATCAAGGGCCCCAGCGGGATATTTTGCAGGCGCATGAATTCGACCAGCGGGTCAAACAAATGCCACGGGCTGCTCGACACATAGAACACGGGATTGCCTTCATTGCCGCCCGCGCCGGCATGCAGCGCGCGGTACAGCGCGGCGACGCCCTTGAACGGTTTGCGCGTAAAAGGATTGCTGCGGGCCAGCGTCAGCGCCATGTTCAGTTTATTGGTGACATTGGTCCAGAGCACGGTGTCGTCGATGTCGCTGATCACCCCGAAGCGCGCGCTGGCCGGCGCAATCAGAACCTCGGCGACCGCACGAATGGATGTGTCCACCAATGTCAGCTGCACGGTTTGCCAGCCGCTTTCCGCCATCGGCGCGGGTAGCGCCAGGTCGATCGTGAAATAGCCGCCGCCGTCGGTGACTGCCTCGCCTTCCACGCCGTGAAAGTTCGCGCGCACTTTGGCGCCGGCTACCTGGTCCGATTCGAGGCGCTGGTACAGGGCGGCGACATTGCGCCACGCGCTGTCCTGCAGGCTGTGGGCGCGAAAGCCAATTTCATCGAGAACCCGTCCGCGAATGCTGACCATGCGTGCATTGCCGAAGCCCAGGTAAGGGACGATCATCAGATGCCGGCCGCCACCCAGCTGGCGGTCCAGGAAACGCCAGGCGGCCCCGGCGTTGCTGCCGAGCCGACGCCGCAGCGAGCGCGCCGGCGTGCCGGAAACCACCGGCGCCGGCCCGCGTTCCAGCCAGACGGTGCCCCCGCCCTGCTCCGCTTCCTGCACGGCGGCGGCGACCTCGTCCTCGTCGTGCGGATCGACCGGGTGCTGCAGGACGTGGACGCTCACGCCGGCGTCGCGCAACTGCGCCAGCATGGCATCGGTGGCAAGCGCCGGATTGATCGCTACGGGGCCGGTTGCGCCAGGGCCCAGTTCGAGGAAGGCTTCCAGGCCAGTTGCGGTGAGTATCAGAAATGCCAAGCCGGGCTCCTGCCAGTGGGATGCTGCAATTATGCATGTACTACGTTTTCCATGGCGTTTGCAGGCGCACTGTGGCAGCATCGGTGTTCATAAAAAAAATACCAACCAGCATGGACTTCCAGCTACTGTTTCTCTGTTTTCTCACCTTCGTCATCCACCTGATCGGCACCCTGGCCTATTCGGTACGCATCGCAGGCGTGCGCACCCGCAAGATTGCTGTCTCGTTTGCGCTGTTCAGCATCCTGGTGCTGGTGTCACGCACCTCGAACATGATGCTCAGTCCGTTCCTGGCAAAACGCGTCGAGAATGGCTTGCAGCAGGCCGACAGTTTATTGGGCGACTTCCGCTGGCTGCTGCTGACGGCGACCCTGGCAACCATCGTGGCCGCCGTGCTGATTCCCACGTTTCAGCGCGTGTTCAGCCGCGCGGTGCTGCACTTCCAGGTGCACCGCTCGGTGCCCAAGCTGATCCTGCACGGCTTCTTCAAAGGCGGGCTGTCGTATGTGCGTGTCGCGGCCAGCCTGCCCGTGGCGCAAAACATGGCCGCTGCCAAGGGTCACGGTGTGTCGGTCAGCATGACGCTGATGAATATCCTCGCCACCGCTTTGTGGACCGTCGGCGTGTTTGCCGCGCTGTATGCCAGCGTGCTCGATCCGTCCGTACGCGTCACGTCGAGCACGCTGTCGTCGATCATCAACGGCGGCGCCACCATCATGCTGGCGATTTTCATCGACCCGCACATGTCGGGCCTGACGGACGATGTCATCGAAGGAAAACTGGGAGAAGGACAATTTCGCAAGGCCGTCATCTGGCTGGTCGGCAGCCGCCTGGTGGGCACCTTGCTGGCGCAGGCGCTGCTGGTGCCGTCGGCCTGGCTGATCATGCACGTGGCGCGCGCCATCTGACGCTCAAAGGCGCGGATCGTAGACCGACTGGCGCGCCACGCTCGCACCGAGCTGGCGGGCTGACGGATGCGCCGGGTTGATGAGGACGTTGTATTCTTCCGGCACGCTAATCGATGGCACCAGCAGCAACAGGTGGGCTTGCGTGCGCAGCCAGGTGTCGCCGATCTCAATGGATGCCGCACCGGGCGGCTCGGCCAGCCACGCCGCCGGCAGGCTGGCCACGGTGACCTTGCAACGCTGCGCCCACAGCGCGGCCGGTACCTCGATGCGCACCAGAAAAGCATTGCGGATCGAAATATTCCCGCCCAGGTGCGCCAACGTTTCCAGTGTGGCCAGCGCAATCGTAGTCGATGCATAGACAGCCGCCGTCCCCTTGCGGTTCCAGCGGCCGCCGACTGCCTTGGCGCCGCCGCCGGACATGTCATGCGCGGGATAGTCCGGCGTTTCCTTGGCAATGCGCCACAGGACGACGTCTCCCGCCGCCATCAGGCCACGACACCGTACTCGATGCGGCCCAGCGTATCGAGCACCAGCTCATAGCCGGCTTCCGTGTCGAGCAGAGAGAGTGGCGCTTCGCCGCCCAGGGAGCGATTTTCCTGCACCAGCCAGGCCCTGGCCGATGGTGCATCCTCGAGCACGGCCAGGGTGCGCGCCAACACTTTTTCGGTGCGGTACAGGCGATCCTGTTCCGACGACGACAAGGTATCGTTCTTGCTGATGCGCGCTTTCATCGTGCTGTGCGGCAGGCGCAGCAGGCGAAACAGGCCGTCCTGCGTCACGCCGAGGCGGGCAGCGAGCCCTGGAATTATGTCAGCGAATGTCCCGCTGCGCATGTTGCGGATGATATCGGCCGGGTCGCCGGTAAAGGCGCCCACGGGGCCGTAAGAGGCCACGGCCTGGGCCACCGCCAACGCGGGGGCGCGGTGTTCCTGCGCCGCTTTGACGCGCGGCTTGCGGGCTTCGTTCGTCATGCGCACCTCCAAATCAATACTTTTTCTTATCCAGATTTAGACTATCACAAAGCCTGTACTTTGCAAGCGATTCGGCCGCAAGGTGGTGCTAAGGCTGCTGCGTGACCACCATCGACAAGGCAAATGGAGCGGCACCGTCGCCCACCTTGACGCCGATTTTTTCGTTGAGGTGGGCCAGCAAATGCGGCGTGCCGACGACTTTCGCATCCTGGTAGACCTTGCTCACTACCCAGACGCTGCCCGCCTCGTTCGCGCCGCGCACGGTCATCTCGATGCGCCACGCGCCGCTCGCCACGGCAAACTGCTCGCCAGTTTTGGCCAACACGCGCGGTGACGATTGTGCGCCGCCGGCATCGATGGTCATGGCCACTGCATACACCGGCGCTTCCGGTTCGGCACGCGCGGCCAGGGCGCCGAACATGGCGCCGGCGGCAAGCAGGCCCACCAGGCAACGGCCGGCGATGCGGCGGGATAAACGTGGCGCGGACGATTGCAATTGCATGAGACGCTCCTTGATGGGGTGATGGGTTTGCCAATGGCAGTTGATACCGTCTTGCAACGGCGCGCGTCGATGCGATTTGAGCAGCGCTTCGGCATAGCTGCGGCGCTGGCCGGGGTGCTGCGCCATGACACGCGCATCGCATGACAATTCCTGGTCTTGCCGGAACCGCAGCGCGGCCAGGTGCACCAGCGGATGGAACCAGAACAGGCACTGGCATGCGGCCTGCAGCAGATTGGCCAGTGCGTCGCGGCGCGCGATGTGAACCTGTTCGTGGGCGATCACCAGCGCTTGTTCGGCGGCGCCGTAACGCTGCATGAAGTCATGCGGAACGATGACGATCGGGCGCAGCAGGCCGACCGACGCCGGACCCGTATCACCCGCACTGAGATACACGCCGCCGGCTTGCCGCAACGGCCCGGCCGCACGCCGGAATGCCTGGTGCGCGTGGAGGAACCAGCCAGCCAGCGCCAGCGCACCGCCGGCCCACGCCACCAGCAGCAGGTCGACCTGCAACGATGGCGCGGGCACCATCCGGGTGGCCAGCACGCGCGCCGTGCGCACGGCGGCGGCGCCGTGCAGCGCCGGCGTGGTACGGGCCGGCAGGCAGGCGACCAGCGTCACCAGCGGCACCAGCAGCCAGGCCTGGTACGCTGCCGCTGCGCCGAGAAAGCGCCGCAGCGGCGTGCGGATGGCCAGCAGGATCAGCAGCGTGATGCTGGTGAACAGCGTCAGGCGCAGCAGTGACGGCATCAGTTCACTGCTCATGGTCGAAGCGGTCGATCAGCTTGCGCAGTGCCTGCACGTCTTCCGGGGACAAGGTCTGCTGGCTACCGAAATGCGCGACCAGCGGCGCCAGGCGGCCGCCGAACAGGCGCTGCAGCATGCTCGCGCTTTCGCGCGCCAGCCACGCGTCGCGCTGCAGGACCGCTTGATACAGAAAGCGCCGGCCATCCTTCTCGGCGGCAATCGCGCCCTTGTTCAGCAGGCGATTGAGCAGGGTTTTAACGGTGGCCGCCTGCCAGCGGCGCGTTTCGGCCAGGGCCACGACGATTTGCTCGGCCACCACGGGTGCGGGCGCGCGCCACAATACTTCCATGACGTGCGACTCGGCTTCGCTGATGCTGGGGTTTTTTTCCGACATGGTGCATTCGTTTACAAGTGTAATCAGAACTCATGATTACACTTGTAATTGCACCTGTCAACAAGCCCTTGTCACCAGACCCGGCAGCGCTTCTCCGCAACCATCGGCTGCCCCGCCTTGCACATGAAGGCCTTCTGGAATTGCGGCATGTTCACGACCAGGCCATTCACGCGGAACTTGCCCGGCGAATGCGGGTCAGTCAGCGCCTTGACGCGCAGGTTTTCCGGGCGGTCGTTTTCACAGGCCCATTGCGCATTGCCGACAAAGAAACGCTGCTCCGGCGTCAAACCATCGCGCAGGGCGGCAGTCGCTTGCTGCGGCATGCTGGCCATTTCCGTTTGCCATGCCATCCAGCCGAGGATCAGGCCACCGAGGTCGGCCACGTCTTCACCGAGCGTCAGCTTGCTGTTGATCTTGATGTCGTCCACCACCGTGTACTGCGCGTACTGGTCGACGATGCACTGGGCGCGCTCTTCGAACGCCTTGGCATCCTTCTTGGTCCACCAGTCTTTCAGGTTGCCGTTGGCGTCGAACTGGCGGCCTTCGTCGTCGAACGCGTGGGTCAGCTCGTGGCCGATGGTGCCGCCAGTGTTGCCGTAGTTTGGCGCGTCATCCATTTTCGGATCGAACAGCGGCGGTTGCAGCACGCCGGCCGGGAAGTTGATGTCGTTCATCTGCGGGTTGAAATACGCATTCACGGTCGGCGGCGTCATGCCCCATTCCGAGCGGTCGAGTGGCTTGCCGATCTTGGCCAGGTGGCGTTTGACTTCAAAGCGATTCCCGCGCACCACGTTGCCGGCGTAATCGTCCGCCGTCACGGTGTACGCGCTGTAGTCGCGCCACTGGTCGGGGTAACCGATTTTGTTGACGATGGCTTTCAGTTTCTGCTGCGCGCGTTTTTTCGTGTCCGTGCTCATCCAGTCGAGCGCATCGATATCCTTGGCCATCGCGTCTTCCACCTGGCGCGTCATGTGTAGCGACTTGGCTTTCAATGCCGGCGAGAACGCGCGGCTGACGAATTCCTGGCCCAGCGCTTCACCGAGCTGCTGGTCGACCTGCTGCACGCAGCGCTTCCAGCGTGGCGGCTGTTGTTCGACGCCGCGCAGGGTCTTGCTGAAGAAATCGAAATGGGCCTGGTCGAAGTCCGGCGCCAGCGCGGGCGACAGATGGCGCGCCACGTGCCAGCGCAAATACGTCTGCACGGCTGCCACGTCTTCGCTGGCCAGCAAGCGCGAAACTTCCTTGAAATAGGCCGGCTCGGTGACATTGAAACTGTTCAGCCTGGGCTGACCCAGTTCGGTGAGATACGTGTGCCAGTCGAAGCCCGGCGTGAGCGCCTGCAGCCCTTTGGCGTTGACCTTGTGCAGCAGTTTATAGGGATCGCGCTTGTCGACGCGCGACAGCGAGGCGCGCGCCAATGCCGTTTCGATCTCCATCACCTTGGCGGCGTGCGCGGCCGCCTGGCTGCCGCTCTCGCCCAGCAGCACGAAGGTCTGCGCAATGTGCGCCACATAGTTGGAGCGCAGGTCGACCGATTTCGGGTCGTCCTTCAAATACGAATCGCGGTCCGGCAAGCCGATGCCGCCGCCGCTGGCAAAGGCGATCACGCGCGTGGCGTCCTTGAAATCCTGGCTGGCGTCGAAGCCGAACAGGAAGGCGTCGTCGCCGAAATCGCCGTGCAGGTGCGCCAGCACGCGCGGCAAGTCGCGCATGCTGCGCATGGCGCCGATCCGCGCCAAATAGGGCGCCAGCGGCGCGGCGCCGCGCTGTGCGATAGCCTTCTCGTCCATGCAGGCGGCAAAGTAGTCGCCGATTTTTTGCTGCGCCACATTCCTGCCGTCATGCTTGGTGGCGAGGCTGTCGAGAATGCCCCACAGGTAGCGCTGGTTGTCCTGCGTCAGCTTGCTGTAGACCGACCAGCGCGCCTGATCGGCCGGCACCGGGTTGTTTTTCATCCAGCCGCCGCAGGCGTACTGGTAAAAGTCGACACAGGGGTCGGCGTTCCTGTCCATCGACGTCACATCGAGGCCGGGCGTGTACGGGAAGCTGGTAGCCGGGCGCTCGGCCGGCGCTTGCGCAAGGGCCAGCGCGGTCACGCCGGCGATGGACAGGAAAAAGGCAAATCGAATCAGCGGGCGCATGCAATCGGTCCAGTCAAGAAGAAAAGTATCGCCGCATGCTGCCACACAAATATACAAGTGGCAATATTGACCTGACCGGCCAACAATGAAAAAAGCCTCCGCTGCTCGGCAGGGAAGGCTTTTTATTGCACAGCTTGTTCACGCGGTCATGACCGCGCGGCAATTAGAACGCGAAGGCGACGCCGGCGCTCAGGTTGTGGCTGTCCGACGATGGCTTCTGGAACTCGATACGGCCGGAGATGGTTGGGGTGAACTGGTAGCCCACGCCCACGCCGTACAGCACGCCGCTGTCGTCAGCATTGGCGGTAAAGCCGTTGTACGATGCTTTGGCTTCCACTTTGTTGTAACCCAGGCGGCCGAACACGTTGAAGTTATTCTGCAGTGGCAGGGTGCCGACGATCGAAGCAGCGTACTGGTTGGCATCGACGTCAGCGCCGAACACAGTCCAGCTACCCAGGCGGCGGGCGCCGATTTCAGCAGCGAAGTTCTGGTGGAAGTTGTAACCCAGGAAGGCGCCGTAGCTGCCTTTGTTGTCACCGAAGCCGTCGATCTTGGTGCTGCCGGCGTCTACGCCAGCGTAGAAGGTGTTAGGCGTAGCGGCGAAAGCCGACGATGCCAGGACTGCCAGGGCTGCTGCTGCGAAGATTTTTTTGAACATGGTGTGATCCGTATAAAGTGGTTGTGCCAGTGAACTGACTTATATCAGGCAACGCCGTCGTGTATGCGGCGCTGTCGGGTGCGGATTATAGGCACTGTAAGGACGCGCACGATTCCCTGCTTACATTCCGAAACAAAGTAGCGATGCAGTTTTGATCACATCATGTGCGCCGGCTGCGCCGCGCCACTGACGAGGGCGGCATGCAACAACGTGCGTGTGTCGGCGTCGGCCTGCCCGAACGACATATGGCGCGGTGCCGGTGGCTTACTTTAGAACTCCACGACGGACCGGATCGACTCGCCCGACTTCATCAAATCAAACCCTTCGTTGATGCGCTCGAGCGGCAGGTGGTGCGTGATCAGGTCGTCGATATTGAGCTTGCCTTCCATATACCAGTCGACGATCTTCGGCACGTCGGTGCGGCCACGCGCGCCGCCGAAGGCCGAACCCTTCCACACACGGCCGGTGACCAGCTGGAATGGCCGCGTCGAGATTTCCTGGCCGGCTGCCGCCACGCCAATGATGATCGACTGGCCCCAGCCCTTGTGGCAGCACTCGAGCGACTGGCGCATGGTGGTGACGTTGCCGATGCACTCGAAGCTGTAATCGGCGCCGCCGTCGGTCAGCTGGACGATCGCGTCCACGACGTTTTCCACTTTCGATGGATTGACAAAATGCGTCATGCCGAACTTGCGGGCGATGGCTTCGCGTTCCGGGTTCAGATCGACGCCGATGATTTTATCGGCGCCCACCATTTTGGCCGCCTGGATCACGTTCAGGCCGATGCCGCCCAGGCCGAACACGACGACATTCGCGCCCGCCTCTACCTTGGCCGTGAACAGCACGGCGCCGACGCCGGTGGTCACGCCGCAACCGATGTAGCAAATTTTATCGAACGGCGCATCCGAGCGCACTTTCGCCAGCGCGATTTCCGGCACCACGATGTAGTTCGAAAAGGTCGACGTGCCCATGTAGTGGAAAATCGGCTTGCCGTCGATCGAGAAGCGACTGGTCGCATCCGGCATCAGGCCGCGACCCTGGGTCGAGCGGATCGCCTGGCACAGATTGGTTTTTTGCGACAGGCAGAATTTGCACTGGCGGCATTCAGGCGTGTACAGCGGAATCACGTGGTCGTCTTTGCGTACGCTGGTCACGCCCGGGCCCACGTCGACCACGATGCCGGCGCCTTCATGGCCCAGAATCGATGGGAAAATTCCTTCCGGATCGGCACCGGACAAGGTGTAGTAATCGGTATGGCAGATGCCGGTGGCCTTGATCTCGACCAGGACTTCGCCGGCCTTCGGGCCTTCCAGGTCGACTTCTTCGATCGTCAGCGGGGCGCCCGCTTTCCATGCAATTGCTGCCTTGGTTTTCATGTTGTTCCTTGCCTGTGGTGTAGTGTGGAATACGAATGCGCCATCATAACAAGGCTTACATCCGGGCGCGCACCACCATCTGCACCCCCAGCAGCAGCAAGGCTCCCAGGAAGCAGCGTTTGAAGACAAGCGGCGAGAGCACATGGCGCAAGCGCTCGCCCGCCGCCATGCCGAGCAGCGCCGGCAGCAGCGCCAGCGCCGACGTCATCAAGGTCGCGCTGCTGTAGTGCGTGTTGACGGACAAGGCGGCGGCCAGCGCCAGCGTCGCCACCGTGAACGAGATGCCCATGGCTTGCAGCAGTTGGTCGCGCGTGAGACCAAGCGCCTGCAGGTAAGGCACGGCGGGAATGACGAACACGCCGGTGGCGGCCGACACCACGCCGGTCAGCGCGCCGATGACGGGGCCAAGCCAGCGCTCCATGCGCGGCGCGACCGCCACATGCACGCCAACCAGCGCCCACAGGGCATACACGATCAGCGCGACGCCAAGCGCCACTGCAGCCCAGGTTCCCGATGGCGGTCCCAGCGCCCACGCGCCGGCCAGCGTGCCGGCCACGATCGCGACCTGGAGCGAGGCGGTGCGGCGCAAGACAGGTCCCAGCGCACCCCACGGTTTCAGCTGCCACAGGTTGGTCACCAGCGAGGGCACGATCAGCAGCGCCGCTGCCTGAGCCGGCGCCATCCACAGCGCCAGCAAGGCCATCGACAAGGTCGGCAAACCGAGGCCGACCACGCCTTTTACCAGGCCGGCCAGAAAGAAAACGGCAGCGATCAGTAACGCGAGGGTGCCATCGCTCATGCTGTCATTCAGGCAGCGCCGCCAGCATGTCGGCCAATGCCTTCTGCGAATGGTCGTTCAGCTTGCGCGCCATGTTGACGTGCAGCGCAGCGAGGCGGTCGGCGGCCTGGGCTTCCAGCAACACCGGCTGCACCAGCTGCGCCGCCGCCGTGTGGAATTGCTGTGAGGTGGCGTCGAGCTGCGCGTTCAGTTCCAGGCGGGCCGCTTCCAGTTGCACCCGGAACGCTTTTTCGAACATGGCGCGCTGGTGGCCAATTTCGCCGGTTTTTCGCTCCGCCGGATTCATCAGCCATTTGAACGCGCCGGCAACGAGCAGCACGCCGCCGATGACCGGCGCGGCCGGCGCCACCACCGGCAGCACCACGGCGGCACCGAGAAAATAAGCCGCCGCGCCGGCGCCGAGGATGGTGACACCGCCCACTTTGAGCGTCGTGTCAGCAGCGCTTTCGACCCCGTTGACCACGCGCGTGCCCCAGCGCAGCGCGGGCGCCGCGCCGGCGAACTGCGCATGGTGCAAGCGTTTCAGGAGCGTGGTGCGCGACAGCGCCATGTCTTCCTGGAACAGGCGCAGGTCTTCGTGGATCAAGCGCAGCGATTGCTCGCGGCGCGACATGATGCGATTGACCCGGCGCTCGAGTTCCTTGCCGAAGGTGGATTTGGCGATGCTCTCCCACACCACCGGGCGCTTCCACTGGTCGGTGGCGAGGCGCTCGACCACATCGCGTTCGAAGGCATTGCCGGCGTCATGGATCGCCTCCTCCATGTCCTCGTCGAAGGTGGCGCGCTCGAACGCAATGCGCGCATCGGCAATGGCCAGGCGCTGCTGCACCTGCTTTTGCAGCGCATACGCCGAATCGAGGAACGCCAGCGTGGTTTCGCGGCTGTCTTCGAAGTCCGCAATGCGCTGGTTGAACGCGGCGATTTCCTGGCTGGCGCGGGTGCACGTGGCTGTCATCCGGCGCGACAATTCGCCCTTGTCGAGCGTACCGTTTTCGAATTCGCGCACGGCGTGGGCCAAGGCCAGGTCGCCGGTGGCGCTGACGCACAGCTCGGCCAGGTCGGCATATTTTCGCCCCTTGAGCATGCGCACCGAACCCATGCTGACCTTGCTCCAGATGGTTTGCTCGTCGGTGGCGAACGCCTCCAGCTCATGCGGACGGATGGCGTAACCCAACGCGCTGGCCAGGCTCCTGGCCAGGTCGCGGCTGCGCACGCCCTGCAGCGCCAGCAAGGTGCGCGCGGCCTCGAACGCGGCGGCGGCGGTGGCCGCGTCAATGCCGGCCGCAGCCGCCTGCAGGTCGATCAGGGCGTCGCCCCAGGACATGGGTCGGTCGATGTATTCCAATAAGACGACCCGGGCCAGCGCCGAATCGTTGAGCAATGCAGCCACGTCGGTCAGGGCATTGAAATCGGCGATATTGAGCACGCCGTCCGAACTGGCGATGGCAGCCACGGCGCGCAGGTAGGCGGTGGGAAAGGTGACGTCGTTGGCGATGTACGACGACAACTCCGGATGCGCTGCTGGGGGCTTGCTGGTCATGGGATGTCCTCTGTCGATCACGCCCCATTTTAACGCCAGCAGCGTGAAATCACGCGCCCATGCCGAACAAGCCCGTGAAGTCGCGCGCCGCGCCTTGCGGATCGGCTGCGCCGTAGACGCTGGTGATGGCGGCCACCATGCTGGCCCCGTGCGCCACCAGCGGCGCCGCGTTGATCGCTGTCATGCCGCCGATGACCACCAGCGGCAGGGACAGGGTCGCGCGGGCGTGGTTCAGCAAGCCTGGCTGCGTCACGAAATCGTATTGTTTCACGGGTGATGGATAGAAGCCGCCGAATGCAGCATAGCTGGCGCCGGCCAGCTGCGCCGCCAGCGCCAGCGCCAGCTCGCCGTAACATGAGGCGCCGACGATCTTGTCCGGTCCCAGCACCTTGCGCGCGGCCGCCAGGTCGCCATCGCTGCCGCCAAGGTGGACGCCATCCGCATCGAGCTCGACGCACAGGTCGAGGTAATCGTTGACGACCAGCGGCACCCGATGGCGTCGGCACAGCGCCAGCAGCGCGCCGGCCTGCTCGCGGCGCAAGGCAGCATCGGCCGTTTTGTGGCGGTACTGCACCAGCGCCGCACCGCCGCGCAAGCCGGCCTCGGTGACGGCGAGCAGGCGTTGCGTGTCATCCCAGTTGGGCGTGACGAGATATAAACCGCGCATGTTTTACTCCTTTCAGGTCGATATCAGAAACCGGCGCGGGATGCGCTGGCCGGGAGCAAGGGCAAACGACTGCGCCAGCGCCGCGTGACAATAAGCTTGGGCGCGCTCGAGCGCGTCGGCGATGGCGTCGCCCTGCGCCAGGCGCGCCGCAATCGCCGCCGCCAGCGTGCAGCCGCTGCCGTGAAATTCACCGGGCAGGCGTGGCCAGCGCCACGCGCGCTCGCCGCCGTCGTGCAGCCAGCGGTTGACGATGACGTCGCCCTCGCCATGGCCGCCGGTGAGCAGCACGTGCGCACACGGCACCGGCCCCAGCGCCGCGGCTTCGGGCAGGTTCGGCACCAGCAGCGTGGCGACGTCCAGCAAGGCGGCGAGTGCCTCCTGCTGCCCGAGCGCGTCGCCGCGCCCGCTGGCCAGAACGGGGTCGAGTACCACCGGCAGCCTTGGCGCGCGCTCGCGCAGGCGCTTGACCAGCGCCGCAATCGCGACGGCATTCGCGCGGTTGCCGGGAATGCCGAGCTTGACCGCGTCAATCGCGAAGCGCGCGATCAAGGTCTCGGCCTGGCGCACGATGAGGCCAGTGTCGACCGGCGCCAATTCCAGCACGCGCTCGTTGTCCTGCACCGTGAGCGCGGTGGCAATCGGCAGCGCATGCGCACCCATCGCGCCGATGGCGGCAATATCGGCGGACAGGCCGGCGCCGCCGCCCGGGTCCAGGCCCGAGAACACGAGCACCGTGTTCATGCGCCCAGCCGTCCCTGCATCGGCGACGAGGGCGAGGCGCCAAAGCGACGCGGCATGCGGCCGGCAAGGTAGGCCGCGCGCCCGGCCCGCACCGCCAGCTTCATCGCGTGCGCCATGCCGACCGGGTCGCGCGCCAGCGCAATGGCGCTGTTCATCAGCACGCCGTCGCAGCCCAGCTCCATGGCGATGGCCGCATCCGACGCGGTGCCGACGCCGGCGTCGACCAGCACCGGCACCGTGGCCTGCTCGATAATCAACGATAAATTCCACGGATTGACGATGCCCATGCCGGAGCCGATCAGGGACGCCAGCGGCATCACGGCCACGCAGCCGATCTCCTGCAGCAGGCGCGTCTGGATCGGGTCGTCGCTGCAGTAGACCATGACGTCGAAGCCATCCTTGACCAGTTGTTCGGCCGCGATCAGGGTTTCCGGCATGTGCGGAAACAGCGTCTTCTCGTCGCCCAGCACTTCCAGCTTGACCAGCTTCTGGCCATTTAACAGTTCACGCGCCATCTGCAGCGTGTAGACCGCGTCCCTGGCATTGAAGCAGCCGGCGGTATTGGGCAGGATGGTGAACTGGCCTGGCGGCAGCACGTCGAGCAGGCTGGGGGCGTGCGGGTCCTGGCCGATGTTCACGCGCCGGATGGCGACTGTGACGATTTGCGCTTCGGCGGCATCGGTAGCCTCGCGCGTCTGCGCCAGGTCGCGGTATTTGCCGCTGCCGACCAGCAGGCGCGATTGGTAAGTGGTTCCTGCGATGGTAAGTAGATCGTGCATGTCAGCCTCCTCCGATGGCGCGCACAATGTCGACCCGGTCGCGCGCTAACAGTGTGTAAGTTGCCCATTGCGGGCGCGGAACGACCTGGCGGTTCACTGCCACAGCCAGCTTTTGTCCGGTCAGCGCCAACTGCGCGACCAGGTCTTCCAGCAGCGGCGGCGCCGCATACGGCGCGCCATTGAGTTCGATGTCGATCATCAGACCTCCTGATACAACTTGGCGCCGCCGCGCACGAATTCGATGGCCTTTTCCTGCATGCCCCTGGCGGCATACGCACGTACTTCCTGGGTGATCTTCATCGAGCAGAAATGGGGCCCGCACATCGAGCAGAAGTGGGCGACTTTGCTCGATTCCTTGGGCAGCGTCTCGTCGTGGAATTCGCGCGCCTTGTCGGGATCGAGGCCGAGGTTGAACTGGTCGTCCCAGCGAAATTCGAAGCGCGCCTTCGACAAGGCGTTGTCGCGCATCTGGGCGCCGGGATGGCCCTTGGCCAGGTCGGCCGCGTGGGCGGCAATTTTATAGGTGATGATGCCGGTCTTGACGTCATCCTTGCCCGGCAAACCCAGGTGTTCCTTGGGCGTCACGTAGCACAGCATGGCCGTGCCGTACCAGCCGATGGTGGCTGCGCCTATGCCGGACGTGATGTGGTCGTAGCCGGGCGCGATATCGGTCGTCAGTGGGCCCAGGGTGTAGAACGGCGCCTCGTGGCACTGGTCCAGCTGCAGGTCCATGTTCTCCTTGATGAGGTGCAACGGCACGTGGCCGGGGCCCTCGATCATCACCTGCACATCGTGGCGCCAGGCGATCTGCGTCAGCTCACCCAGCGTTTTCAGTTCGGCCAGCTGGGCTTCATCGTTGGCGTCGTAGATGGAGCCGGGGCGCAGGCCGTCGCCCAGGCTAAACGACACGTCGTACTGCTTCATGATGGCGCAGATGTCCTCGAAGTGCGTGTAGAGGAACGATTCTTCATGGTGCGCCAGGCACCACTTGGCCATGATCGAGCCGCCGCGCGAGACAATGCCAGTCAGGCGGTTCGCGGTCATCGGGACATACGCCAGGCGCACGCCGGCGTGGATGGTGAAATAGTCGACGCCCTGTTCGGCCTGTTCGATCAGCGTGTCGCGGTAGATTTCCCAGGTCAGGTCTTCGGCCTTGCCGTTGACCTTTTCCAGCGCCTGGTAGATCGGCACGGTGCCGATCGGGACCGGGCTATTCCGGATGATCCATTCGCGCGTTTCGTGGATATGCTTGCCGGTCGACAGATCCATCACATTGTCGGCGCCCCAGCGGATGGCCCAGGTCATCTTCTCGACTTCTTCGCCGATCGACGAGGTGACGGCCGAGTTGCCGATGTTGGCGTTAATCTTGACGAGGAAATTCCTGCCGATGATCATCGGTTCGATTTCCGGGTGGTTGATATTGGCCGGGATGATGGCGCGGCCACGGGCGATTTCATCGCGCACGAAGGCCGGCGTGATCTCGTCCGGTATCGCTGCGCCGAACGACTGGCCGGGATGCTGGCGGCCGATCAGCTGCGCCGTGCGCCGGCCCATCTCGCCGCTAGCCTCGAGTTCAGCCAGGTATTCGCGGCGGCGCAGGTTTTCGCGGATGGCGACGAATTCCATCTCCGGCGTGATGATGCCTTGCCGGGCGTAATGCATCTGGGTGACGTTCGCACCAGCGACGGCGCGGCGCGGCTGGCGCGTCAGCTTGAAACGCAGGCCGTCCAGGCTGGCGTCGTGCAAACGTTCGACGCCATACTGCGAGCTGGGGCCGGGCAGCTGTTCGGTATCGCCCCGTTCCACGATCCACGGCAGGCGCGGGGTCGGCAAGCCGGCGCGGATGTCGATGGTGAGCGCCGGATCGGTGTAGGCGCCGGAGGTGTCGTACACCGGCAGCGGGGGATTCGGCTCGCCGCCGAAGCTGGCCGAGGTGGCGGACTGGCTGACGGAGCGCATCGGCACGCGAATGTCGGGCCGGCTGCCCTGCACGTAGATCTTGGTCGAGCCGGGAAACGGATGGATGGCTGCCTGGTCCGCGGTGGCGGTGGCAGAGTCGAACGGTACGGTTTTCATGTGGCTCCTTTGGTGGCAGGAGCCAGCAAAGGAACGTGAAGCACGCAAGGTTAAAAAAACGGCGTGGTGGCTTCACAGGCTTCCCTTCGCTGGCATTATCCAGATCAGGTTCAGAGGGTATTTCTCACCCGTGCAATGCACAGGACCCCTAGCGTGTGCTGCCAAGTATGACCGGCAGCGAGCGAATTATACGACAGTTTATAATTGGTGTTTTCGCCAAATGCACACGCCACCATCATGGAATTAGCCAAGTCTTTCGAGCCAGCCGACATTGAACAGTTCTGGCGCAACGAGTGGGAACAGCGCGGCTACTTCGCCGCCTCCATGGACGCCGACAAGCCCTCGTTCAGCATCCAGCTGCCGCCGCCGAACGTGACCGGCACCCTGCACATGGGGCACGCCTTCAACCAGACCATCATGGATGGCCTGACCCGCTACTACCGCATGCGCGGCTACAACACCGCCTGGATTCCGGGCACCGACCACGCCGGCATCGCCACCCAGATCGTCGTGGAGCGCCAGCTCGACGCGCAGAAAATCTCGCGCCACGACCTGGGCCGCGACGCTTTCACGGCCAAGGTCTGGGAGTGGAAAGAAAAATCCGGTAACACCATCACCGGCCAGATGCGCCGCATGGGTTCGTCGGCCGACTGGGCGCGTGAATACTTCACGATGGATGAGCCGCGCTCGCAATCGGTCACCGAAGTGTTCGTGCGCCTGTTCGAACAAGGCCTGATCTACCGCGGCAAGCGCCTGGTCAACTGGGATCCGGTGCTGGGTACGGCCGTCTCCGAGCTCGAAGTGGAACAGACCGAAGAAGACGGTTTCATGTGGTACATCCGCTACCCGTTTGCGGACGGCAGCGGCCATGTGACGGTCGCCACCACGCGTCCTGAAACGCTGCTGGGCGACGTCGCCGTGGCAGTCGACCCGACTGACGAGCGCTACACCGCGCTGGTCGGCAAGATGATCAAGCTGCCGCTGACCGACCGCGAAATCCCGCTGATCGCCGACGACTACGCCGATAAAGAATTCGGCACCGGCTGCGTGAAAATCACGCCGGCGCACGACTTCAACGATTACCAGGTGGGCCAGCGCCACAAGCTGCCGCAGATTATCGTGCTCACGTTAGATGCGAAAATGACCGATGACATGCCGGCGGCCTACCGCGGCCTGGACCGGTTTGCCGCGCGCAAGCAGATTGTTGCCGACCTCGATGCGCTGGGTTTCCTGGTTGAGGTCAAGCCACACAAGCTGCAAGTGCCGCGCGGCGACCGCACCGGCGTCGTCATCGAGCCGATGCTGACAGACCAGTGGTTCGTCGCCATGAGCAAACCGGCGCCGGAGGGGACCTTCTACCCTGGCAAATCGATCGCCGAAGTGGCGCTCGAAAAAGTCGCCGACGGCGAAATCAAGTTCGTGCCGGAGAACTGGTCGACCACCTACAACCGTTGGCTCGGCAACATCCAGGACTGGTGCATTTCACGCCAGCTGTGGTGGGGCCACCGCATCCCGGCGTGGTACGACGAAGCCGGCCAGTATTTCGTCGCCCGCACCGAAGCAGAAGCGCAAGCGAAAGCCGCCGCGGCTGGATCGACGGGCGTTCTGCGCCGCGACGACGACGTGCTCGACACGTGGTTCTCGTCCGCACTGGTGCCCTTCTCCACCATGGGCTGGCCGGAACAAACGCCTGACATGAAAATGTTCCTGCCGTCGTCGGTGCTGGTCACCGGCTTCGACATCATCTTCTTCTGGGTCGCGCGCATGGTCATGATGACTTGCCACTTCACCGGCCAGGTGCCGTTTGAAACCGTGTACGTGCATGGTCTGGTGCGCGACTCAAACGGCCAGAAGATGTCTAAATCGAAGGGCAACACGCTCGACCCGATCGACCTGATCGATGGCATCGGACTCGAGGAACTGGTCGCCAAGCGCACCACCGGCCTGATGGACATGCGTCCTTCCTCGCTCGAAAAAATCGCCAAGGCCACGCGCAAGGAGTTCCCGGACGGGATTGCTGCTTACGGCACCGATGCCGTGCGCTTCACCATGGCCAGCTACGCTTCGCTGGGCCGCAACATCAATTTCGACCTGGGCCGCGCCGAGGGTTATCGCAACTTCTGCAACAAGATGTGGAATGCGACCAAGTTCGTCTTGATGAACACGGAAAACCAGGATTGCAGCGCGCCGGATGCGGCCGACCTGTCGCCGGCCGACCGCTGGATCATCTCGCTGATGCAGCGCGTGGAACTGGACGTGGCGCAGGGCTTTGCCGACTACCGCTTCGACCTGATTGCCGCCGCCATCTACAAATTCGTCTGGGACGAGTTCTGCGACTGGTACCTGGAGCTGTCCAAGGTGCAGGTTCAGCAGGGCACCGAGGCGCAGCAACGCGCCACGCGCCACACCTTGTTGCGTGTGCTGGAAGTGATCATGCGCCTGGCGCACCCGATCATTCCGTTCGTGACCGAAGCGCTGTGGCAAGTGGTGGCCCCATTGGCTGGCAAAGCCAAGGCCGACGGCAGCGATTCGATCATGGTGCAGCCGTACCCGATCGCCAATGAAGCGCTGATCGACGCCGACGCCGAAGCCTGGATGGTGCAGCTGAAAGCGCTGACCGACGCGACCCGCAACCTGCGCGGTGAAATGAAGCTGGCGCCCAAGCTGCCGGTGCCGCTGATTGTCGAACCGGGCGACGCCTTCGAAAAAGCCGCGCTGGCCGGCTTTGCGCCGTATATCAAGTCGCTGGGCAGGCTGTCCGAAGTGCAGATCGTCGATGCGCTGCCGGATTCGCCAGCGGCCGTGTCGATTGTCGGCAAAACCAAGCTGATGCTCAAAGTCGAGATCGACGTCGCTGCCGAGCGCGAGCGCCTGTCGAAGGAAATCGTCCGCATCGAAGGCGAAATTGCCAAGATCAATGGCAAGCTGGGGAACGAGAGTTTCGTGGCCCGTGCACCGGCCGCCGTGGTGGCGCAGGAACACGAACGCCTGGTCAATTTCTCGGCAACGATCGCGAAGTTGAACGAGCAGTTCGCGAAACTGGCAACTGCATAAGTTATGCGCCGTCCGCCGCCAGCCCGAGTTCGCTGACGACGGCGGCAATAAAACTTTTCAGCTTGGGCGTCTGGCGGCGGTCGCGGTGGTACAGCAGGTGCATGGGACGCTTCAACGTTTCATACTCGGGCAACACATTCACGAGCCGTCCGGCGCGCAAATCCTCGCGCGCCAGGTCTTCGGAAATGAACGCGATGCCGATGCCTTCCAGGGCTGCCACCAGCAAGCCCTTGGCATCGTTCAGGCGCAGGCGGTGTCGTATGTCGACCTTGTAGTGCTCGCCATCGCGCGTGAACTGCCAGTTGCCATGCACCGCCCCCGCGCCCCAGGCATACGCCAGGCAGGCATGCCGGTCGAGGTCGGCCGGCGTGGCGGGTACACCGCGTTCCTGCAAATAGGCCGGTGAGGCGCACGCCACAAGCCGGAACGGCGCCAGCGCGCGCGTCACGAAACTGGAATCGGCCAGCGGGCCGATGCGAAACACCGCCTCGAATTCTTCTTCCACCAGGTCGACAAAGCGGTCATTGAGGACCAGGTCGATTTCCACCTCGGGATAAGCGCGTAAATAGCGACCGATCACCGGCACCAGCGTATGGGTGCCGAACGACACCGGCGCATTCACGCGCAGGCGCCCGCGCGGCGCACCCTTCGCATCGTCGGCGATGGCGTCAGCCCAGTCGGCGTCGGCCAGTACCGTCCGGCAGCGCTCGCAATATTCCTTGCCGATTTCCGTCAGGCTCTGGCGGCGCGTGGTCCGATGGATCAGGCGCGCACCCAGGCGGCTCTCGAGCCAGCCCACATGCTTGGCCACCATCTGCGGCGAGATGCCGAGCGCGCCGGCAGCCGCGGCAAATGAGCCAACCTCCGCCGTTTTCACAAACGCGGCCATGCTGGCAAGACGATCCATTCGACACTCCTGGTTGTGACAGACAGCTTCAGATCAGCATTTATGCCTGATTCGAAACGCAATATTATCGTTCACTCAGGCGTTTAGCCACTACCAGGGAATAAAAAATCATGGCAAATATCGGCATTATCGGATCGGGCAATATCGGCGCAGCGTTAACGCGCCTGTTCACCAAGGCGGGCCACCAGGTCACCGTGGCCAATTCGCGCGGTCCTGCTTCGCTCGCCAGTCTGGCACAGGAAACCGGCGCGCGCGCCGCGACTGCCGCCGAGGTGGTCAAGGCCAGCGCCATCGTGGTGCTGGCCATCCCGCTGGTCAACGTCCCTGACCTGCCAGCCGACCTGTTCAGCCAGGGCCCGGCCGGTCAAATCGTGATCGACACCAGCAATTATTATCCGCAGCACCGGGATGGCCTGATCCCTGCCATCGAAGCGGGCCTGCCGGAAAGCGCCTGGGTGGAACAGCACCTGGGCCGTCCGGTCATCAAGGTATTCAATTCGATCCTGGCCGGCCACCTGCCGCTGGAAAACCGGCCCGGCCAGGTCGCCCTGGCCGTGGCCGGCGACGATGCCGGCGCCAAGGCGAGCGTGATGCAACTACTTGCCGATATCGGCTTGGAAGGTGTTGATGCCGGCCCGATCGCCGCGTCCTGGCGCCAGCAGCCCGGCACGCCCGGCTATCTGCAAGACTTCGATGCTGCCGGCGTACGCCGTGCGCTGGCCGAGGCGACGCCGGAACGCACGGCAGAATGGAAGGCCACGCAGCACAGCCCCGGCACCTTCGACGCGCCGGTGTAAGCCTTCGACCGGCCCGCTACGCGCTCAGCGCGGCGCGGCGTCGTCGATGCGCCCACCGCCGGCCAGCAAGGCGTTCAGTTCATCGGCAGCACCCAGCTGCATGGCCAGGTCAACCGGACTCGGGTTGCCGCCGCTGCGCAAATTCGGGTCATAGCCCAGCTCCAGCAGCTTCGGCAACAGGTCGGCGCGGCGCCATGCCACGGCCGTCAGCAGGATCTTGGCAGTCGGGGCCGAGCGCGCCTGCGCCGGGCCCATGCGCAGCATGCCGCGATCGAGCAGCTCGCTGGCCAGCCCCTTGTCGGGAATGGCCAGCGCGGCGGCAGCGGCCGCTTCGCTCAGGCTGCGGGCACTGAAACCGGCCGCCACCAGCAAGCGTACGCGCGCAACATTGTCTGCTTCCCCTTCCACATCGGCATCGTCATCCGATTCGGCCGCGTCCTGCAAGGCCAGTTCGAGCGGCTTCCAGCGGATCGACGCCAGCGCCACCTTCTGCACCTTGACGATGTGGTTGAGCAACAGCGGCACCATGACGCCAGACTGCGGCGGCAACCGGCTGCCGCGCTTGTAACTGGATCCGGATGCGGTGACGTAAAGCGCCCGTTCCAGTGCACTCGGCAGGCCGGCCAGCGGATTGGCGCCCTGGCTGAGCAGCAGCTTGACCTGTTCGGCGTTGCCTGTGGAAACAGCGATGCCGAGCGCCCGGGTTTCGGTCGCGTGCGCCTGCTGTGCCAGACCGGGCGCAGCAAAAGCGCCCTGCGCAGGAACGGCCAGCGCCAGTATGGCAAGCAATTGCATCATTTTTCTCATGGGACAGCCTTCAGCCCGGCACGCACACGCCGATGAATTGTGGGTATTTTATTGAATTTCGGCAATTATGGCGTACATTCGCGTCGTGACCAAGCTGTGTGCCATTGTCGCAACAGCTGGCTGGGCCGCATTACGGTCCGGCGTGGCGGGCCAGGTGGCGGTCGAGGGCATTGGCAAATTGCTGGCGGTCGGCCTGGCCGAACGGCGCCGGGCCACCGGTGTCGACACCGCCGCTGCGCAACTCTTCCATGAAAGCGCGCATCGTCAATTGCTGGGCAATATTGTCTTTGGTATAAAACTCACCGCGCGGGTTCAGTGCAAAACCGTGCATCTCCAGCACCAAGGCCGCCAACGGAATATCGCCGGTGACAACCAGGTCACCAGCGGCCATCTGACGCAAGATTTCGGCATCGGCCACGTCCGCGCCGGACGGCACCTGGACTGCCGTGATGAAACGCGAGCCGGGCACGCGCAGCAACTGGTTGGCGACCAGCGTCACCTGCAGGGCGCGTCGCTGCGCGACCCGAAACAAGATCTCCTTGATCACGCCGGGACAGGCATCCGCATCGACCCAAATCTTCATCGTCGTTCCAATTCAATATTATGCACACGGGAACTTAGTTGCATTTAAACAACGGTTCGTGCCGGGATTCCCACGCGGTCCAAGTAGTGTGCAATTTCAGCGTTTTTTCAGTTAATCTAGGATATTGTGCGCAAGCATTTTTTCGGCTGTCACATTCCTGGAGTACTCCATGTTTTTTTTACGCCTGTTGGCGATCCTCATTGGCGGCGTGATCCTGATCGCCGCGCCATTGTACTTGCGCACCCAGGGTACGCTGCGCGGCGAAGACATGGAGACGGTGGTCATGGGTTGCACACTGCTGGCCGTGATTGCGGCGAGCTTTTTCTTCGTTGGCCTGGCTGGCCACCGCATGCGCAAATCCACCATCCTGCGCACGATCGGCGGCCTGTTGCTGGCGGTGCCGCTCATCACTGGCGTGGCGATGGTCGCTGAAACCAGCTACGAGCAAGCCGTCTACCTGTGCGTGACCATGTTCTGCATGGCAGCCGTGCTGTTTGTCAGCTTCGTCTATCCCGGCAGCCAAGTCCGCAAGCACCGCCCGATGCGGCCGCGCGACACGATCGTCGACCCTTACCGCGACATACCCAGCCGCCTCTGAAGCTGGCGCTAACCTTGCAGGCTATCCCACAAATCGCCCGTCGGACTGAGCCGCGGCGCGGCGACCCCGAAGTGGGTATAGGCGGCCGGTGTGGCTACCCTGCCCCGCGGCGTGCGCTGTAAATATCCCTGTTGAATCAAGTACGGTTCCAGCACGTCTTCGATGGTGTCGGCTGCTTCGCCGATGGCGGCCGCCAGGTTGCCGATGCCCACCGGCCCACCGCCAAATTTGAACAGCACGGCTTCCAGCAGTTTGCGGTCCATCACGTCGAAGCCGACCGAATCCACGTCCAGCATGACCAACGCCGCGTCCGCAATCGGCTTGGTGATGTCGCCATTGCCTTTGACTTCGGCGTAATCGCGCACGCGCCGCAAGAGTCGGTTGGCAATGCGCGGTGTGCCGCGTGCGCGCATGGCCACTTCGCGCGCGCCGTCTTCCGTGATCGGCGCGTTGAGCAAGGCCGCACTGCGGGTGACGATGCGGGTGAGTTCTGCCGTATTGTAAAACTCCAGCCGGGCGACGATGCCGAAGCGGTCGCGCAGCGGGTTGGTCAGCATGCCGGCGCGGGTGGTGGCGCCGACCAGCGTAAACGGCTGCAAATCGAGTTTCACGGAACGCGCCGCCGGTCCCTCGCCGATCATGATGTCGATTTGATAATCTTCCAGCGCCGGATACAGTATCTCTTCGACAACTGGCGAGAGGCGGTGAATCTCGTCGATGAACAGGACGTCGTTCGCTTCCAGGTTGGTCAATATGGCCGCCAGATCGCCCGGGCGCTCCAGCACCGGACCGGAGGTCTGGCGCAAATTGACGCCCATCTCGCGCGCAATAATGTGCGCCAGCGTGGTTTTACCCAGGCCCGGCGGACCAAACAGCAAGGTGTGATCGAGCGCTTCGCGGCGCTTGCGCGCAGCCGTGATGAAAATTTCCAGCTGGTCGCGGATTTTTTCCTGGCCAACGTATTCGTCCAGGTGCTTGGGGCGCAAGGCGCGTTCGATCGCCTCCTCGTTGGGGGATGCCGGCGCCGCGTCGATCACGCGCGCTTCGCTGAAATTGTCGGTCTGGATGCTCATGTGCGTCGATTATCCACGAGACAGCCCTTTGAGCGCCAGCTTGATGCCGTCCGAGACGGTGCTGCCAGGCGGCAGTTTCTTCAGTGCGGCCACGGCTTCCTTGTCCGAGTAGCCCAGCGCCAGCAGCGCATTCAGGATATCGGACTCGGCATCGTGCATCGGGACAGCCCCCGGCACATGGCCCAGGTCGGCGCCCAGTTTGCCCTTCAGTTCCAGCAGCAGGCGCTCGGCCGTCTTTTTGCCGATGCCGGGCACTTTCATCAGGCGGCCGGATTCCTGCATCGTGACGGCCTGGGCCAGGTCGGGCACGGTCATGCCGGACAGGATCGACAGCGCGGTGCGGGCGCCCACGCCGGTAATTTTAATCAGCTGGCGAAACACGGCGCGCTCGGCGGCATTGTCGAAACCGAACAGCAGATGGGCATCTTCGCGAATCGCCTGGTGGGTGAACAGCGTGACCTTCTCGCCCAGCTGGGGCAAGTTGTAATAGGTGCTCATCGGCACATCGACTTCGTAGCCGACGCCCTGGCAATCCACCAGTATTTGCGGCGGGTTCTTTTCCAGCAAAACTCCCGAGATGCGACCGATCATATGTGTTCCCTCTAATAGTATGTGTCAGACCAGGCGGCCGCGCTTCATCGACAGGCCGACCATGCCCGGCGTCAAGGCTTTCAACAACGCCAGCGTGTCGACGCTGTGGGCATGGCAAATTGCCACGCCCAGCGCATCGGCGGCGTCGGTGCCGGGCAAGCCCGGCAGCACCAGCAGGCGCGCCACCATGTCCTGCACCTGCTCTTTGGCGGCGCGGCCGCTGCCGACCACGGCTTGCTTGACCTGCAGCGCGGTGTATTCGGCCACGTCGAGCTCGGAATGAACCAGCGCGCAGATGGCCGCACCGCGCGCCTGGCCCAGCAGCAGGGTCGATTGCGGATTGACGTTGACGAACACTTTTTCGATGGCGGCGCAATCGGGGCGATAGGTCGCCACGATTTCGCTGACGCCGCGCAGGATCACTTTCAGGCGCGGCGGCAAGGCGCCTTCGCTGCCGGTTTTGATGGTGCCCGACGCGATGTAGCGCAGCTTGCTGCCGAGCTTCTCGATTACGCCGAAACCGGTGGTGCGCAGGCCAGGGTCAATGCCAAGAATTATCATGGACGAATGATATAGCGGCTGGCGCTGGAGGTGGGGAAATACTGTGTAAAAACACAGTTATCGCAAGAGCGAGGGTCCATATCAGGCATGCATTTGTGGTGCTGCACGCATGGTATGGGCCCCGGCCTGCGCCGGGGTGACGGTTTTAAGGCCAACACATTGAAGACCGTCATACCGGCGCAAGCCGGTACCCATACCGAGATTGCCTTAGTGACGGAAGTGGCGCACACCCGTGTACAACATCACCACGCCGCGCTCGTCGGCGGCATCGATGACTTCCTGGTCGCGCATCGATCCACCCGGATGAATCACGCAGGTCGCGCCCGCATCGACGACAACATCGAGGCCGTCACGGAACGGGAAGAACGCATCCGACGCCACGGCCGAGCCGGCCAGCGACAGACCGGCATTGGCCGCTTTGATCGACGCGATGCGCGCCGAATCGATGCGGCTCATCTGGCCGGCCCCCACGCCGAGGGTCATGCCGCCCGCACAGAACACGATCGCGTTCGACTTGACGAACTTGGCCACGCGCCACGCAAACATCAGATCCTGCAATTGTTCCTGTGTAGGCTGCTTCTTCGATACCACGCGCAGTTCGCCGAGACCGACGTTTTTCGCGTCCGGCGACTGCACCAGCAGCCCGCCGCCGACGCGCTTGACGTCGTACGGGTTATGCGCGTCGCCCAAGGCGATTTCCAGCACGCGCACGTTTTGCTTGGCAGCCATCAACTGGCGCGCTTCCGGCGTGAACGACGGCGCAATCAGCACTTCCACGAAGAGTTTGGCAACTTGCTCGGCGGTACGCGCATCGACTTCCACATTGAAGGCGATGATGCCGCCGAACGCCGAGGTCGGATCGGTTTTGAGGGCACGCGTGTAGGCGTCGAGCGCATCGGTGCCGATTGCCACGCCGCACGGATTGGCGTGCTTGACGATCACGCAGCCGGCAGGTTGGCCCAGGCCGCCCAGCGACTTGACGCATTCCCACGCGGCATCGGCGTCGGCGATGTTGTTGTACGACAGTTCCTTGCCCTGCAATTGCTTGTAGTTCGCCAGCGCGCCCACGGCCGGGGCGATGTCGCGGTAGAACGCCGCCGACTGGTGCGGGTTCTCGCCGTAGCGCATGTCCTGGACTTTTTCGAACGCCATGTTCAAGGTCTGCGGATAGGCGGCGCGGGTGGCGTGGGCCTTGTCGTCGCCCAGGCTGGTCAGGTAATTCGTGATGGCGCCGTCGTATTGCGCGGTGTGTGCGAACACTTTTTTGGCCAGCATGAAGCGGGTGTCATACGGCACCGTACCGCCCGCCTTGATTTCGGCCAGTACGCCGGCGTAATCGGATGGATCGCACAGCACCACCACATCGCGGTGGTTCTTGGCAGCCGAGCGCAGCATGGTCGGGCCGCCGATGTCGATGTTTTCGATCGCGTCTTCCAGCGAGCAATCTTCTTTGGCAACGGTTTGCTGGAACGGGTACAGGTTCACCACCACCATGTCGATGGTTGGGATGTCATGTTCAGCCAGCTTGGCGACGTGCTCCGGAAAATCGCGGCGCGCCAGGATGCCGCCGTGCACTTTCGGGTGCAAGGTCTTGACGCGGCCGTCGAGCATTTCCGGAAAACCGGTGTAGTCGGCCACTTCGGTGACTGGAACGCCATTGTCCTGCAGCAGTTTGGCGGTGCCGCCGGTGGACAGCAGCTTGACGCCGAGGTTCGACAGTTCGCGCGCAAATTCGAGGACGCCGGTCTTGTCGGACACGGAAAGGAGGGCTTGTTTGATCATGACAGTGCTTTCGAGAGGGGTATTCGGTCGTTCATTTCCGGCGTGCGCAGCCGGTCCAAATACCCGGCGCTGCATCCAGCCGGTATTACAGCAGCCCGTGCTCCTGCAGCTTCTTGCGCAGGGTATTGCGGTTGATGCCCAGCATCTGGGCGGCATGCGACTGGTTGCCGTCAGCGCGCTGCATCACGACTTCCAGGATCGGCTTCTCGACGGTCAGGACCATCATGTCGTAGATGTTCGACGGTTGCTGCTCGCCCAGGTCATTGAAATAGTCCTCGAGACTTTTCTGGACGACTTCCTGGATACTTTCTTTGCTCATATACGTACTTCATCCTGATGTGGTGCCGCGGCGTGCGTAGCGGGGTGTCTCGGGGGCTGCTGTTTTTAATTCTTGTCACGCCGCCAGGACGGGGTCCTGAACAGAGGCGGGCCGGTATTGTAACCGGTCGCCGTGGCGTTGTTGCGAATCGAAGAACTGGTCGACGGCGGCCAGCTGGTCGACGGTCGACTCCAGCAAGTTCATGCGGCGGCGAAATTCTTCGCCGCCTTCCAGCTCGCGCACATACCAGCCGATATGCTTGCGCGCCGTGCGCACGCCCAGGTATTCGCCATAAAAGGCGTAGTGTGCTTCCAGGTGTTCGTGCATCAGCGCGCGTACTTCGGCCACGAACGGCGGCGACAGACACGTGCCGGTTTGCAGATAATGGTCGATCTCGCGGCAAATCCACGGCCGGCCCTGCGCCGCGCGCCCGATCATGACCGCATCGGCATTGGTATATTCCAGCACCAGGCGGGCTTTCTCGGGCGTCGTGATGTCGCCATTGGCAACCACGGGAATGCGCACAGCCCCTTTCACCGCAGCAATGGTGTCGTATTCTGCTTCGCCGCTGTAACCATCGGCGCGCGTGCGCCCGTGCAGGGTCAGCATCTGGATACCGGCCTGCTCTGCCAGCGCGGCAATGCGCAGCGCATTTTTGTTTTCACGGTCCCAGCCGGTACGAAATTTCAGCGTCACCGGCACGTCGACCGCCGCCACCACCGTATTTAATATGCGCTCGACCAGGGCTTCGTTCTGCAGCAAGGCCGAACCGCACCAGCTGTTGCAGACCTTTTTGACCGGGCAACCCATATTGATGTCGATGATCTGGGCGCCCCGCGCCACGTTGAACTTTGCACAATCGGCCAGGTCCTGCGGGTCGGCGCCGGCAATTTGCACGGCTTTCGGCTCCATCTCGCCCGCATGGTCGGTGCGCCGGGCACTCTTTTCGCTGGCCCACAGGCGCGGGTTCGACGCCGCCATTTCGGATACGGCGTAGCCTGCCCCCAGCTGCTTGCACAGCTGGCGGAATGGACGGTCGGTCACACCCGCCATGGGTGCGACGAAGACATTGTTACGCAGGAGATAAGGGCCGATTTGCACAGGAGCAGGATCAAAGTAACAACGGGAACCTGCTATTTTAACCGATGCGCTGCTCAAATTATCAGCACTATTTTGACGGGCGCGGCAATGGTGTAGCAAATGCGACAAGGTTGCCTGACGGGATCAGTTCAGCTCATCCATGGCGACCTGCTGCAAATGCTCGATCTCGCCCCAGCTGATCAGGGTCAGCTTGCCGTCTTGAAAGGTAAAGCGGTTGATGCTGGCGTTGGGAATGGTAAAGGTGCGTGGCGTTTCCAGCGCCATGCCGAGGGCGCAACGGTACGCGCACTCGAGTACGCCACCGTGGGCCACCAGCACGATGGTCTGGCCCGGGCAGCGCGTGGCCACGGCGATGATGGCATTCGTGCAGCGCGCATAAAACTGGCGGAAGCTTTCGCCCAGGTTGGCGCCGGCGGGCAACACGGCATCGACTTCGCGCGCCTGCCATTGGGCGAATTCGTGCGGGAAGCGTTGCTCGATCTCGCTGTACAGCAGCCCTTCGAAGCCGCCGTAGCAGCGCTCGCGCAGCGCCCGCTCCACTTGCACCGGCAATGCATGGCTGGCGGCAATGGCCTGCGCCGTCTGGCTGGCGCGCTGCAAGTCGCTGGAAACGATGGTGTCGATGTGCGTGCCGGCCAGCGCGCGGGCCACCGCCGCCGCCTGGCGCTCGCCTTCCGCATTCAGGGCAATGTCGAGGTGGCCCTGCAGGCGTCGCTCGGCATTCCAGGCGGTTTCGCCATGGCGTACTAACAAGATGGTGGTAACAGGCGTGGCAATCGGGTCCAGGGGAAATCCAGTTCAGGTAGGAACAACAGGTTCAGGCCAGCGTCGCCGCGACCTCGGGATTGAGCGAGTAGACACCAAACACACGCGCTTCGTCGAGGATGTGGCCGACGATGGCCAGCCGCGCTTCGGCGCCCGTAAACCGCCCTTCCAGGGGAAAGCGCGGGATATCGAGCGCATACAGGGTAAATATATAGGTGTGCACCCGCTCATCGTTCCACGGCGGGCATGGGCCATCATAGCCGTAATACTCGCCGGCCATGGCGGGGTCGCTGGCAAACCAGCCGGTGTAGTCGTTGACGCCCTGGCGCAACTGGTGCTCAGTGCCATTCTTAACCATGAACGGCAGCAGCGGGCCAGTTTTGCCTTGCGGCGTGACACCCTCCGACAAGCCACCTTCCGCCAGCGTTTTTAATGCCACCGGAATGTCGACCAGGGTCCAGTGATAAAAGTCCACACGCGGCAGGTGCAGCGGCACGACGCGGTCCGGCTGGTTGACATCGTTACCGACCGAAGGCACATCCGGGTCGTGGCACAGCAGCACCAGCGACTGGGTGCCATGCGGGACATCATCCCAGGCCAGGTGCGGATTGCGGTTGCGCGAAAAACGGACATGATTGCCGGGATCGATCACACACAAGGCGCACTCGGGCGGCACGACGCCGCCATCGATAAAACTGTCGCTCCAGATATTCATCGCCTTTCCCTCCCTACCCATATTGTATAGACCTCCATACAAGATGCAGGTTTCACGCGATAGGTTTGGGTGGATCAATGCGCAGCCAGAAAGTGACCGGTCCGTCGTTGGTCAGCGCCACTTGCATGTCGGCGCCAAACTGGCCAGTGGCAACGTCAGGGTGGCGCAGGTGGGCCTGCGCCACCACGTGGTCGAACAGGCGCCGTGCATCCGCCGGCGCCGCGGCCGGGGTGAACGAGGGCCGCGTGCCGGAGCGCGTATCGGCCGCGAGCGTGAATTGCGGCACCAGCAGCAAGCCGCCGGCCACATCCACGACGCTGCGGTTCATCTTGCCGGCTTCGTCGGCGAACACGCGGTAGCCGAGCAGCTTGGCCAGCAGTGCATCGCCTTCGCGCGCCGTGTCGCCCTTCTCCGCGCACAGAAACACCAGCAAGCCGGCGTCGATGGCGCCGATGCGGGCGCCATCGACCGTCACGCTGGCGTGGCGCACGCGTTGTAACAGCGCAATCATGCCGTCAGCGTGACCCTGGCGAACTTGCGCTTGCCAACTTGCAGCACAACTGTGCCGGCCTCGACCTTGATGGCCTTGTCGGTGACCACGGCGCCATCAATGCGCACGCCGCCCTGGTCGACCATGCGCATCGCTTCCGAGGTCGACGCGCACAGGCCGGCTGCCTTGAGCAAGTGCGAAACGCCCATTGGTGCGCCAGCCAGGGTGATTTCCGGCACGTCGTCCGGAATGCCGCCTTTCGAGCGATTCACGAAATCGGCCAGCGCCTCGGTGGCTGCCTGGGCCGAGTGAAAGCGCGTGACGATTTCCTGGGCCAGTGCGACTTTCGCGTCGCGCGGGTTGGCGCCGCCGGCAACTGTTACCTTCAACGCGGCGATGTCTTCCAGCGAGCGGAACGACAGCAATTCGAAATAGCGCCACATCATGGTGTCGGAAATGCTCATCAGCTTGCCGAACATCATGGCCGGCGCTTCCGTGATCCCGATGTAATTGTTTTTCGACTTGGACATCTTGTCGACGCCGTCCAGGCCTTCGAGCAGCGGCATGGTCAGGATGCACTGGGGCTCCTGGCCGTAATCTTTTTGCAGTTCGCGTCCGACCAGCAAGTTAAATTTCTGGTCTGTTCCACCCAGCTCAAGGTCCGATTTCAAAGCCACTGAATCGTAGCCCTGCATCAAGGGATAAAGGAACTCATGGACAGAGATGGGAGTCCCACTCTTGTAGCGCTTGGTGAAATCGTCGCGTTCCATCATCCGCGCCACGGTGTAACGCGACGCCAGCTCGATCATGCCGCGCGCCCCCAGCGGATCGGACCATTCCGAGTTGTACCGGATTTCCGTACGGGCAGCGTCGAGCACCAGCGAGGCCTGGCCAAAATAGGTCATGGCGTTGGCTTCGATTTGTTCTTTGGTCAGCGGCGGGCGCGTGATGTTGCGGCCCGACGGGTCGCCAATCATGGAGGTGAAGTCGCCGATGAGAAAAATCACCTGGTGGCCCAGGTTTTGCAACTGGCGCAGCTTGTTCAGTACAACCGTGTGGCCAAGGTGCAGGTCAGGTGCGGTAGGATCCAGTCCCAGCTTGATGCGCAGCGGTGTGCCCGTTTTTTCGGCACGCGCCAGCTTCTGCGCAAACTCGCTCTCGATCAGCAGTTCGTCGACGCCACGCTTCGTAATCGCCAGCGATTCGAGGACGAGATCGGTCAGCGGCAGAGGCTGGGTTGCGGTAGATAAAGCATTTTTACCGATAGTACTAACAGATACGGCGGGTGCGGTCATATAAAATTCTTGTAGGAAAATGGCTAAAACAGTTGTAGGACGCAAGAGTGCGCTATAATTCCCGATCCCATCAATCTTGCCCCGCGAAAACTTTTAAGAACGATAACAAGAATAAAAAGTGCGTCTGACAGGCGTTCAAGCGGCAAATTTTAACTGATTGCATGAATCTCATACATAAAATCACTAGCAAGCTGGCAGGAACGTCTCGCAAAACCCGCATCGTCGGTGCGGGTGCCGTTGCCCTGACCGTCGTTGCGTTTGGTGCAGTCGCGACCGCCCCCGTCAGTTCAAACGACGATGCGAACAGCAAATCGATCGCCCAGGATCTGGCCCTGCCCAACCTGAGCGAACAAATCGCTTCCATGCAGCAAGACCAGCAATTCGTCCACGAAGAACGTGTTCGTGCCGGCGACTCGCTTGGCGCCATGCTCAACCGCCTCGGCGTCGAAGACCAGCAAGCGCTGGCCTTCATCCGCTCCGACAAGGTCGCCCGCGCTGTCATGCAGCTCAAAACGGGCAAGCGCATCCAGGCAGAAACCGACGAAAACGGTGAACTGATTTCGCTGCAAGCCACCCTGGCCGACAAGTCCGACCTGCCAACCAACACCATCACGATCACCCGCAAGGATGGCAAGCTGGTGGCGGCGCAAGCCCCGGTCAAGCTGGAACGCCGCGTCGAAATGCGTGCGCGCACCATCAATAACTCCCTGTATTCGGCCACCGACTCGGCCACCGACGGCAGCAAGATGCCGGACGGCGTGGTCAGCCAGATCATCCAGATGTTCTCGACCAACATCGATTTCCGTTCCGACCTGAAGCGCGGCGACCATTTCAATGTGGTCTACGAAACCTTCTGGCTGGACGGCGAAATGGTCAAAGTCGGCAAAGTACTGGCCGGCGAGTTCACCAACCGCGGCGCCACCTACCAGTCGGTCTGGTTCGAAGATCCAATCACGAAACAGGGCGGTTATTACACCCTGGACGGCAAGGCGCTCAAAAAAGCCTTCCTCAAGTCGCCAATCGAATTTTCCCGTATTTCGTCGGGCTTCGCCATGCGCAGCCACCCGGTCACGGGCAACTGGAAACAGCACAAGGGCGTCGATTTCGCGGCACCGAACGGCACCCCGATCCGCGCATCAGGCGACGGCGTTGTCGATTACGCCGGCAACGGCGTGACCGGCTACGGCAATCTGGTGATCCTGAAGCACTGGGCCAACTACACCACCGCCTACGCCCACATGAGCCGTTTTGCGTCCAACCTGCGCAAGGGTGCCCGCGTCAACCAGGGCGACGTGATCGGTTATGTCGGCTCGACGGGCTGGTCGACCGGCAACCACCTGCACTATGAATTCCGCGTCGCCAACCAGGCGCGTGACCCTATGTCGCTCGGCAACCTGGCCCAGCAGCCACTGAACAGCGGCGAACTGGCGCGCTTCAAAACCGCCGCGCTGGACATGCGCCACCGCTTCACGCTGCTGTCGAACACCAGCGCAGCGCTGACGACACGCCTGGCTGCACGCTAAGTTTCAGCTGGTCCGAAAGCGCCTGGATTCGCAGTAAGATGCGCATCCAGGCGCTTTTTCTTTTGCCGAATGCTTTTTGAGGAACCACCATGGCAAATTCCACCTTCTATATCGGCATGATGTCCGGAACCAGCCTAGACGGCGTGGATGGCGTGCTGGCCGATTTCGGCCACGGCGCCATCCGCACCGTCGCCGCCGCCTTCATCCCCTTCCCGCCCGCCTTGCGGTCTCAACTGATGGCACTGCAGGTCAGCGGGCCCGACGAGATCGAACGGGAAGCGCTGGTGGCGAACAGGCTGGCCGCCCTCTACGCGGAATGCGTGGCGCAACTGCTGCCGGCGGCCAGCGGGCCGGTCGCCGCCATCGCGGTGCACGGGCAAACCATCCGCCACCGCCCCGAACTGGGTTTTACGCGCCAGACCAATAACCCGTCCCTGCTGGCCGAACTGTGCGGGATCGACGTGATTGCCGACCTGCGCAGCCGCGACGTCGCCGCCGGCGGCCAGGGCGCGCCGCTGGTACCGGCCTTTCACGCGGCCCAGTTCGGCCAGCCGGGCACGGCGCGCGCAGTGGTCAACATCGGTGGCATCGGCAATATCAGCGTGCTGCATGCGGACGGGCGCGTTAGCGGCTTCGATACCGGCCCCGGCAATGTGTTGATGGATTTGTGGATTGCGCGCCACCAGGGCCGCGCCTACGACGCCGACGGCGCCTGGGCGGCGACCGGTCTGCTCGATCCGGCCCTGCTCGGCATCCTGCTCGACGAACCGTATTTCACGCTGGCGGCGCCAAAAAGCACCGGGCGCGACCTGTTCCACGCCGACTGGCTCGACGTCCGCCTGGCGCAGTTGCCGCACGCGCTCAAGCCGGAAGATGTGCAGGCGACCCTGACGTCATTGACGGCGACCACGATCGCGCGCGCGATCCACGACGAGAATGCCGACGTGTCGGCAGTGTATGTGTGCGGGGGTGGCGCGGAAAATGGCGAACTGATGCGACAACTGGGCGCGGCCATGCCGCAGGCGACCGTGCAATCGACCGAGGTGTTGGGTGTGGCGCCGAACCGGGTCGAAGCGCTGGCGTTTGCTTGGCTGGGGTATCGTTTCACCCAGAGATTGCCGGGCAATTTACCCGCCGTTACGGGTGCAAAAGGCGAGCGGATTCTCGGCGCGCTGTATCCGGCCTGACAATCTGTGCGGGAAAATATGCCCCGGCGAGCGCCGGGGCATCGAGGTAAAACTTAGACCGAGAACGACGAACCGCAGCCGCAGGTCGACGTGGCGGTTGGATTCTTGATGACGAACTGGGCGCCTTCGAGGTCATCCTTGTAGTCGATTTCGGCGCCCACCAGGTACTGGTAGCTCATCGAATCGATCAACAGTTGGACGCCGTTCTTGACCATGGTGGTGTCGTCGTCGTTGACGATTTCGTCAAAGGTAAAGCCATACTGGAAGCCCGAACAGCCGCCGCCCTGCACGAACACGCGCAATTTCAGGTCGGGATTGCCTTCTTCCTCGATCAGCTGTGCCACTTTTTCGGCGGCGCTATCGGTAAAAATGATTGGCGACGGAATCGTCGTGTCGAGCACTTCGGCAACTGCATTCATGGGGAACTCCTACCAGGGAAAATTTATTGGTCATTATAGACCGTTGACTCAAGTCACGCTGCGGGCCGCTCCAAGCTTGCCAGTACGGCAAGCCGGAAAAGCGACAGTACAGCATCATTCCCGCTATATGCGGCCAAGCGGCCACAACACAAGTTATGGCAGCAGCGCAATATGCTGCAAGCCCATCGTTTCCGGGAAACCGAACATCAGGTTCATGCACTGCACCGCCTGGCCGGAGGCGCCCTTGACCAGGTTGTCCTGCACCACCAGCACCACCACCGTGTTGCCGCCGTCAGGACGATGCAGCGCCAGGCGCAGCATGTTCGAGCCGCGCGTCGAACGCGTTTCCGGATGCGAGCCGAATGGCATCACGTCGACGAACGGCGCCTCTTTATATGCGTCTTCAAACAGCGCCTGCAGGGCGGCATCGTCGATGTCTTTGGTCAAACGCGCGTACAAGGTGGCATGCATGCCGCGGATCATCGGCACCAGGTGCGGCGTGAACAGCAGGCCGACTTTCTGGTCGGTATAGCGCGCCAGCTGGGCCGAGGTTTCCGGCGTGTGGCGGTGACCGGAGACACCGTAGGCCTTGAAATTGTCGCTCGACTCGGAGAACAGCGTAGCGATCTCGGCTTTGCGGCCGGCGCCGGACACGCCCGACTTGGCGTCGGCAATCAGGCTGCCGGCGTCAATGATGCCGGCTTTGAGCAGCGGATAAAAGCCCAGCTGCATCGTGGTTGGGTAGCAACCCGGGTTGGCGATCAGGCGCGCTTTGGTGATGGCGTCGCGGTTCAGCTCTGGCAAGCCATATACGGCCTCGTCCAGCAATTCAGGGGCCGTGTGCGGAATCTTGTACCACTTCTCGAATGTCGCCTGGTCCTTCAGGCGGAAGTCCGCTGCCAGGTCGATGACTTTCACGCCATTGGCCAGCAATGCCGGCGCCTGGGCCATGGCCACGCCGTGCGGGGTGGCGAAGAAGACCACATCGCAGCTGTTCAGGTCAGCCTTGTCCGGCGCCGAAAACGCCAGGTCGACGCTGCCGCGCAATGATGGAAACATGTCGGAGACAGGTAAACCGTCTTCCTTGCGCGAGGTGATCGCGGTCAGTTCGGCTTCCGGGTGGGACGCCAGCAAGCGCAACAGTTCAACGCCGGTGTAGCCGGTCCCGCCAACAATGCCTACTTTGATCATCGCTTATCCTTGAATAAAAATGGGGTCCTCGCGGACGACGTGCAATTTTAACAGTCACACTAATAAAAAAGCCGCCCGGCTTGCGCGGGGCGGCTCTTCCAACAGCGCCGGGGCGCCGCATGAAGCAAATTAACGCTTCGAGAATTGCTTTGCGCGACGTGCTTTGCGCAGGCCGACTTTTTTACGCTCGACTTCACGTGCATCGCGGGTAACGAAACCGGCACGTGCCAGGTCGCCCTTGAGTGCTGCGTCGTAGTCGATCAGTGCGCGGGTGATGCCGTGGCGAACTGCGCCAGCCTGGCCGGACTCGCCGCCGCCGTGCACGTTGACTTTGATGTCAAAACGCTCGACGTTGCCGGTCAGTTCCAGCGGTTGACGGATGACCATCAGGCCGGTTTCGCGCGAAAAGTATTCCGACGCTGGCTTGCCGTTGACGATGATCAAGCCGGTACCGACCTTGATGAACACGCGTGCGACGGCGCTCTTGCGACGGCCGGTGCCGTAATTGTAGTTGCCGATCATGTCAGCTCCTTAGAGAACGAGTGCTTGCGGTTGCTGGGCAGCATGCGGGTGGGAACCTTCCGCATACACTTTCAACTTCTTGATCATGGCGTAGCCAAGCGGGCCCTTAGGCAGCATGCCCTTGACCGCTTTTTCAAGCGCGCGACCAGGAAAACGCTCTTGCATTTTCTTGAAGTTGGTTTCGTAGATGCCGCCTGGGTAGCCGGAGTGACGGTAGTACGTCTTCTCGGTGGCCTTGGTGCCCGTAACGCGCAATTTGCCTGCGTTGATGACGACGATGAAATCGCCGGTGTCGACGTGAGGGGTGAATTCCGGTTTGTGTTTGCCGCGCAGTCGGAGTGCCACTTCGCTGGCAACACGTCCGAGGATCAGATCCGTCGCGTCAATCACCAACCAGTCGCGCTGGACTTCATGTCCTTTAGCGGAAAAAGTTTTCATGATGACTTCCTAATGTATTAAATCGCTCAAATGGTGGTTCCGCTTCTACTATCTTGCGGACTCTGCCTTATGTCTTTTCCTGAGCAAACGGAAAGCCGACGATGATAGCCGATCTTGCCTGCGCGGGTCAAGGGGCCATTACGCCGCTGTGGTAGTTGACCAGAAGAAGGTCGTGAACTTAGACTGTGGTGATAATCAATGGAGACGCCGCTTGAAATACCGCTTGCCAGTCTGCCTCTCCCTCGCTGCTGCCGTCCTGTTCGCTGGCGCAGCCCAGGCCGCCGCACCCGTCAAGGCACGCAGCTGCCACCTGCCCGGCGTCGAAGAAGCCCTGCGCTGCCTGACCGTGCCGGTCGACCTGGCCGCGCCCGGCGGCCCGACGCTGGCGCTGCACGTGACCGTGGCGCCGGCGTTCCGCGAATCGGCGCGCAGCGACCCCTTGTTTGTGTTGGCCGGCGGCCCCGGCGAAGCGGGCAGCGACGTGCTGCCACTGCTGTCGACCGCGTTCCGGCGCGTGCGCGCCACGCGCGACATCGTGCTCATCGACCAGCGCGGCACCGGCCTGAGCGGCCGGCTCGACTGCCCCACCCGGCCCGAGCAGGAAACCATGATCGAGGCCCAGCTCGACCAGGAGATGTTCGACTGCATCGCCGCCGCCAGGAAGCGTCCGGATCGACCGCTGGCGGCCTACACCACCGCCAACGCCGCGCGCGATATCGAGCAAGTGCGCCAGGCGCTCGGCTACGGCAAGATCAATGTTTGGGGCGGCTCCTACGGCACCCGCCTGGGCCAGGTGTATGCACGCGCGTACCCGGATAGCGTGCGCACGCTGGTGCTCGACGGCGTGGCCGCGCCCGAACAGGTCATTCCCGCCGGCGGACGCGACAGCCAGACCGCGCTCGACAAGCTGTTCAAAACCTGCGCCAGGGATGTTGCCTGCCATGCCGCATTCCCGAACCTGCGCGCCGAATTCGATGCCGTCAGCGCACGCGTCGACAAGGGCGACCTCGTCATCGCGATGGCCGACCCGCGCACCGCACTGCCAGGCAAGGTGGCGATGAGCAGCGCGCGCTATCAGGGCACCATCCACAGCATCCTGTATTCGGCGATCGATACGCGCAGGTTACCGTTTTTGATCCACAACGCTTACCAGGGCCACTGGGAACCGTTCGTGGCGCGGCGCAATCTGGCCAACGACTTTTCCGCCGACGGCTCGAACGCCATCCTGCTGCACCTGGCGGTGGTGTGCGCCGAGGACATGCCGCGCCTGACCCCGCAACTGCTGGCCAGCGACACCGGCGTGCTGACCCGCACGATGATCGGACGCATGCCGGCCATGTGCAAGGCCATCGACGTGCCGGCTGTGCCATGGCGCGCGCCGACCATGATCACGGCGCCGGCGCTGCTGTTTTCCGGCGCACTCGACCCGGTCACGCCGCCGCACCGAGCGGCCTCGGCCGCGCAGTCGATGCGCAATGCGCGCCATATCGTGGTCGCCAATGCCGGCCACGGCGTGTCGCAACTGGGTTGCACGCCACGCCTGCTGCGCACCTTCCTCGACAATCCCGAAAAACCGCTCGACGCTACCTGCCTCGACGAGATTCCGGCGCCCTCTTTCCAGCTCGGCAATGCCGGGCCGCAACCGTAAAGTACCCATGATTGAAGTTAATGAAGTCCGCAAGCAATTCGGCGCCGTGCAGGCGCTCGGCGGCGTCAGCTTTACGGCCCGGGACGGCCAGATCACGGCTTTACTTGGCCCAAACGGCGCCGGCAAAACCACGCTGCTGCGCTTGCTGGTCGGCCTGCTGAAACGCGACCACGGCACCATCGCCGTCGACGGCGTCGATCCGGCCGTCAATCCGCTGGCGGTGCGCGCCAACATCGGCTTTCTTACCGACCAGTTCGGCCTGTACGAGCGCCTGTCGACGCGCGAATACCTGGCCTACTTTGGCGAACTGCACGGCATGGGCGGCAAATCGCTCACGGCGCGCATCGATGAAGTGTCGAACCTGCTCCAGATGGACGATATCCTGGAGCGCCGCAGCAAGGGCTTTTCGCAGGGCCAGCGCATCAAGGTGGCGATGGCGCGCACGCTGCTGCACCGCCCGCGCCACCTGCTGCTCGACGAACCGAGCCGCGGCCTGGACGTGATGAGTACGCGGGCGCTGCGCGTGGCCCTATCGGCCTTGCGCAGCGAAGGTTGCTGCGTGATCATGGCCACCCACGTGATGCAGGAAGTGTCGCACCTGTGCGACGACGTGATCGTGATCGCGAAAGGCATGACAGTGGCGCAGGGTTCGCCCCAGCAATTGTGCGAGCGCACCGGCATCGCCAGCCTGGAAGACGCCTTCGTCAGCCTGGTTGGCACCGATGAAGGCTTGCTCGCATGATATTCAATAAAAAACCCCGTTTCCTGATCGTCTTCCTCAAGGAATTCCGCGAAACCCTGCGCGACAAGCGCTCGCTGGGTTTATTGGCATTGTTCACGCTGATGTATCCGGTGATGCTCGGCTATATCCTGAACCAGCAGATCGAGCGCGCCACGCGGCCCGAGCGCGAAGGCATTGCGCTGTCCGTGATCGGGGCCGACAAGGCGCCGACCTTGATGGCGCGGCTGAAACACAAGAACGTCACCGTGACAAGCCTGCCGCCGCAGAGCGACGAGCAGATCGAAGCGCTGCTGCGCGGTCGCAAGGTCGCCGCGGTATTGCGCCTGGCCGACGATTTCACGGTCGATTATGCGGCCATGCGTCCCGCCAAAATGGAACTCTGGTACAACTCGGCGTCCGACCTGGACGCGCGCCGGCGCGATATCGACGAGGTTTTGCAGGCCTACAGTACGAATATCGCCGGTGCGCGCCTGCTGGCGCATGGCGTGTCGCCGGCCACCATGACACCGATCAAATTGCAGCGCTACGATACGGGCTCGAATGCCGCACGCTCCGCCGGCCTGATCGGCAGCATCCTTGGCTTCCTGTTCTTCCCCGCGTTTATTTGCTGCCTGTCGGCCGCGGTCGACAGCACCGCCGGCGAACGCGAACGGCGCTCGCTCGAAGTGCTGATGTCGCAGCCCGCCCACGCATGGGAACTGATCGTCGGCAAGTGGCTGGCGGCCGGCAGCCTGTCCGTGATCGGCATCACGGTCGAACTGGCGCTGGCGCACGCGATCCTGTCCTGGCTGCCGCTGGAAGAAATCGGCATGTCGTGGCGCGTCACCTCAAGCGATCTGGCGCTGGTGTGCCTGGTGTCGGTGCCGCTCTCCCTGTTTGCGGCAGGTTTACAGATCGCCATCGCGATGAACGCGAAATCGTTCAAGGAAGCGCAGAGCATGCTCAGTTTCATCATGCTGGTGCCGATGATTCCGGGTATCGCCGTGTCGATGCTGGAACTGAAAACGGCGACCTGGATGTATTTGGTGCCGATGCTGTCGAACCAGACCTTGTTGCGCGAAATTGCCAAGGGCGAATCCATGGGCGCACTCCCCTTCGTGCTGACCTTTGCCAGCAGCGCCATCGCGGCGCTGGCGGCGGTGGCATTCGCCGCCTGGCGGATGAAGAGCGAGCGCTACGTGCTGGCCGTGTAGCCGCTACAATCATGGGCATCATTTAACCAGAGAGCATTTTATGGAAGTCAAAGTCAGCTGGAACGGCCCGTCGGGCATGAGTTTCAGGGCCGAAACCGGATCCGGCCACATGGTGAACATGGACGGCGCGCCGGAAGGCGGCGGCCACAACCTGGCGCCGCGGCCGATGGAGATGGTGTTACTGGGTACCGGCGGCTGCACGGCCTACGACGTCGTGCTGATCCTCAAGCGCGGGCGCGAAGACGTGCGCGGCTGCGAGGCGACCTTGAAAGCCGAGCGCGCAGATACCGATCCGAAGGTGTTCACGAAGATTCATTTTCACTTCGTCGTCACCGGCCGCAACCTGAAAACCACGGCAGTGGAGCGGGCCGTGTCGCTATCGCACGAAAAATATTGCTCGGCGTCGATCATGCTGGCCAAGATGGCCGAGATCACGCACTCGTTCGAAATTGTGGAAGGTTGACGACTAAATATAGTAGGCCGTCGTTGTCATCACTTTCGCCATGCCCGTCATCGCGAGCTTGACCGGCGCCGGCACTTCGCTCGCGCCCATCGCCTCGGCGGTCGCACCGTGTTCAATTTCATCGAGGCGCATCTGCTCGACGATCGCGCGCGACTTGGCGTCCAGTTGCGGCAACTGGTCCAGGTGATCGTTCAGATGCGCTTCCACCTGGCGCTCGGTTTCCACCACGAAGCCCAGGCTGCGCGCATCGCCCAGTTTTGCGGCCACCGCACCCATCGCATACGAGCCCACATACCAGAGCGGATTGAAAAAACTCGGCTGCGAGCCGAGCTCGGCGAGCCGCTGCGCGGTCCAGGCCAGGTGGTCTTCTTCCTCGCGCCCGGCCTGCTCGAACTGAGCCTTGAGTGCTGGCGATGTGGCGAAGCGCGCCTGGGCGTTGTACAGCGCCTGGGCACACACTTCGCCGACATGGTTGATGCGCATCAGGCCGGCGCTGTGGCGCTGCTGCTGCGCGTCCAGGTTGCCGTCATCGGCGCGCGCGCCGGGCGTGGGGCGGGTCTGCGCCGTCACGCCGCTCATGACACGCAGGGCTTTGTCGATGCCGACGATGAATTGGTCGAGGGGAGAATGAAAACGGTGAATGGTCATGGGCGCAGGTGATCGGGCGGGAAAGACCTATTATATTCCCGCGCTGTTGAGCGGCGTGTCCGCAAGCTTCTGCTTGTCTTTTTCCTTTTCCACCCAGTCATACACCGGGCCCGCAATATCGATCCCCGAGATATTTTTGGCGACGCCCAGGTTCAGCGATAACAGAAACGGAATACTGGCCACTGGCACCTCGGTGCACAGTTCGCTAAACGCTGCCATGAAGCGGGCCGATTCCAGAATCGGCACCACTTTGGCGCCGCTCATGAACTGCAGCGCGCTGGTGATGCTGTGGCCCGGCCCCAGCGCCTGATAGATCACCTTGTTATAGACACGGTCGACCTTTTTGAAATCGATCGCCTCTTCCTTGATCAGCCCGGCCAGGTAATACAAGCCGAGCGTCACGCGCAGCCAGTCGGTCGCTTCTACCCGCGTACGGCCCTGGCGCATGATGGCGAGGGCCTTGTCTTTGATCACAGTGTCCATGCCCTCATTATCCACAAAAAACCACGCGCAGGCCGCCCTGGGGCAGGCTTTTTGCACTCTGGGAACATGTTTTCACGCTGCGTCGCAAGTTACCGCCTCCGCTGCGACAAATTTAATACAATGCAATGAATGATAAGGGAGTAACACGATGGAATTACGCATCCGAGATTTGTCCAAGACCTACGCCAACGGCGTCGTGGCGCTGGACAAAGTGACGCTGACTATTCCAACCGGGATGTTCGGCCTGCTCGGTCCGAATGGCGCCGGCAAGTCGACCCTGATGCGCATCCTGGCCACCTTGCAGGAATGCGATACTGGCTCGGTGTTCCTCGACGATATCGACGTGCTCGATGAAAAAACCGCCGTGCGGCGCCTGCTCGGCTACCTGCCCCAGGATTTCGGCGTCTACCCAAAAGTCAGCGCCTACGAATTGCTGGACCATTTCGCCATGCTCAAGGGCCTGTCGCAGCGCAACCGGCGCCGCGAAGTGGTCGACGGCCTGCTCCAGCAAACCAATCTGTTCGAGGTGCGCCACCAGAAACTGGGCGGCTTTTCGGGCGGCATGCGCCAGCGCTTCGGCATTGCCCAGGCCCTGCTGGGCGACCCGAAACTGATCATCGTCGATGAACCGACTGCCGGACTCGACCCGCAGGAAAGGGTGCGCTTCCACAATTTATTGTCGGACATCGGCGCCGACAAAACCGTGCTGCTGTCGACCCATATCGTCTCCGACGTGGCCGACCTGTGCGCGAATATGGCCATCATCAACAAGGGCCGCGTGCTGCTGTGCGGCGAACCGACCCGGCTGGTCGACGATATTTCTGACCGCATCTGGGGCCGCTTCGTGCCGAAGTCGGACCTGGCCCACTACCAGCGCCGCCACGCCGTCATTTCCACGCGCCTGCTCGCCGGGCGCACGCTGGTGCACGTCTACGCCGACGGCGACCCGGGCGACGATTTCGAACCGGCCCTGGCCACCCTGGACGACGTCTACTTCGCCACCATCGCCGGCCATCCGGTCGGCGCCGCGGGAATCTGCTGAGTATGCAAGCCGCTTTACGTCCATTGTTCACCATCGCCGGCTTCGAAGCGCGCCAGCGCCTGAAACTGTTGTCCACCTGGGTCTACTTCGCCATGTTCCTGGCGCTGGCGATGCTGTGGATGGCCGCCGCCGGCGGGGTGTTCCGGGAAGCGTCGATCAATTTCGGCGGCAAGGTCTTCATCAACGCGCCCCGCTCGGTGGAACTGACGGTGGCGTTCCTGGGCTGCCTCGGTGTGATCGTCGTGGCCGCCATGATGGGGCGCGCGGTGCAGCAGGATTTCGAATACCAGATGCACCATTTCTTTTTCAGCGCGCCGATCGGCAAGCACGCCTATGTCTTCGGCCGCTTCCTCGGTGCGCTGGCGGTGCTGGCCCTGGTGTTTTCGAGCATCGTGCTGGGCGCCTGGCTGGGCACGTTCTGGCCCGGGATCGAGCCGGACCGGCTAGGGCCGGCCCTGCTGGGCACCTACCTGCGCCCGTATATCTTTACCCTGCTGCCGAACCTGTTCATTTTCGGCGCCATCTTTTTTGTCCTGGCGGCGCTGACGCGGCGCATGCTGCCGGTCTACGTCGGCAGTGTCGTCATGATGCTGGGCTATATCGTGGCGCCCTCGCTGGCGCGCGATCTCGACTATAAAACGCTGGCCGCGCTGATCGATCCGTTCGGCACCACGGCGCTGATCCGCCTGACCGAATACTGGACCACGGCCGAGCGCAACACGCTGGCGGTGCCATTCGAAGGCGTGTACCTGCTCAACCGCGTCATCTGGCTGGGCTTTGGCGCCATCGTACTGCTGCTGGGTGCCTGGCGCTTCGACTTCATCGCTGCCGACGACAGCCGCGGCCCACGCGCCGAAGCGGCCGCCACGGCCCTGTCGCAGACCGCCCTGCAGACGGCAGAAACGCCCGATTTCGCCGCGCGCAGCCTGGGGCTGCTACTGATCAAGTCGATCTGGTTCAACCTGCGCGAATCGGTCAAGAACATCTATTTTGCCGTCATCGTGCTGGCCGGCGCGCTGGCCCTGTTTGCGTCCTCGCTGGACATGGGGTCCATCTTCGGCACCGCCACCTACCCGGTCACATACCAGATCCTCGAACTGATCGGCGGCGTGTACAGCCTGTTCATGCTGATCGTCACCACGTTTTATGCGGGTGAACTGGTCTGGCGCGAACGGGAAGCACGCATCGCTTCCATGGTCGACGCCTTGCCGCTGCCGAGCTGGTTGCCGCTGCTGGGCAAGCTGTTCGGGCTGATCGGCCTGCAAGCGCTCATGCTGGTGTTCGCCATGCTGTGCGGAATGCTGATCCAGCTGGCCAAAGGGTATTGGGCGCTCGAGCCGGGCCTGTATCTGCAGCGCCTGTTCCTGATCGACCTGCCGCAGTACGCCTTACTGGCGGTGCTGGCCATTGCTTTGCAAGCCATCATCAACCAGAAATACCTGGCCTATTTCGCCATGGTGCTCTATTACATCGTCACGCTGGCGCTGCACGGCTTTGGCTTCGAGCACCCGCTGCTGATGCCCGGCGGCTCGCCACCGCTGGTGTACTCGGCCATGAACGGCTTCGGCCACTTCCTGGCCGTCGAGCGCGCCTTCGACGTGTACTGGGGCGGCTTTGCCCTGATGCTGCTGGCGCTCACCCTGGTGCTGTGGCCACGCGGCGCCAGCGAACGATTTACCCTGCGCCTGCAACAGGCCCGCCGCGACCTCACACGGCCGGTGCTGGCCGTATTTGGCACCGGACTGGTCCTGTTTGCCGGCGCCGGCGCGCTGCTGTATTACAACCTGAACGTGGTGGGAAATTTCCGCACCACCTATGCAAGCGACAAATTGCGCGCCGAATACGAACAGCGCTATCAGCGCTTCGCCGCCCTGCCCCAGCCACGCATCACCGACGTCACGCTGGCGGTTGACATCGTGCCGGAACAGCGCAGCCTGCGCGTGAAGGGCACCTACCAGCTGGAAAATCGCAGCGGCGTGCCGGTCGGCGATATCCTGCTGTACCAGGCCGAGGGCGCGCAGTTCAAGGCGGCGTTTTCGCAAACCGCCACACTGGTCACGCGCGACGTAGTGCGTGGCTTTTACCGCTATCGCCTGGCCAGTCCTTTGGCGCCGGGGGCGCGCTTGGCGCTGGAAATAGACCTGGCGTTCAGTCCGGGCGGGGTGCTCGGCATGGGACGCGAGACGCCGGTGGTCGCCAACGGCACCTTCTTCCACAACGATGTCTTGCCGCGCATCGGCTATGTCGAGGCCGTACAACTGAACGACGAACGCGACCGCCGCCGCCACGGCTTGCCGCCGCGCGAGCGCATGCTGGCGCGCGACGACCCGGCCGGTCTTGCCAACAATTACATCGGCGCCGACGCCGACCGCATCAACTTCGACGCCATCGTCAGCACCAGCGCCGACCAGATTGCGGTCGCGCCCGGCACGCTGGAGCGCGAATGGAACGCCAACGGCCGGCGCTATTTCCACTACCGCATGGAAAAACCGATGCTCAATTTCTATGCCTTCCTGTCGGCGCGCTACGAAGTGCGCCACGAGCGCTGGCAAGACGTGGCCATCGACCTGTTCTATCACCCCGGCCACGAATACAACCTGGAGCGCATGGCCAAAGGCGCAAAGGCCACCCTGGCCTACGCCAGCGCCCAGTTCGGGCCGTATGGCCTGCATGAACTGCGCATCGCCGAATTCCCGCGCTACAACACCTACGCCCAGGCGTTCGCCGGCACCGTGGCCTTCTCGGAAGGGCTGGGATTCATCGCCAGGGTCGACGACAGCAAGCCGAAGGATATCGATTACCCGTTCTATGTAACAGCGCATGAAACGGCGCACCAGTGGTGGGCGCACCAGCTCATTGCCGCCAACACGCGCGGCGGGACGGTGCTGTCGGAAACGCTGGCCGAATACACGGCGCTGATGGTGATGAAGCAAACCATGGGCGCGGCGAAGATGCAGCGCTTCCTGCGCTACGACCTCGATCTGTATTTGATGGGCCGCGCCCGAGAACCAAAGAAAGAGTTGCCGCTGGCGCAAAACGAAAACCAGGACTACATCCATTACCGCAAGGGCAGTCTGGCCATGTATTTGCTGGCCGACCTCGTGGGTGAAGGCAAGGTCAACGGGGTGCTGCGCAGCATGCTGGCGCAATACGGCAACCAGGGCGCCCCCTACCCGACCGTGACGCCGCTGATCGCCGCACTGCGCGCCGTGACGCCGCCCGACAAGGCGTATCTGATCGACGACCTGTTCGAGGCGATCGTGCTATACGAAAACCGCGCGGTCAGCGCCAGCGCCGTGAAACAGGCCGATGGCAAGTATCTCGTCACGCTGGTGGCGCAGGCCGCCAAGCGCCGTGCCGGTGAACTGGGGCAAGAGACCGATGTGCCTCTGAACGACTACATCGAATTCGGCGTCGACGATGCCGACGGCAAGCCGCTGCTGCGCGAATGGCGCAAGATCGGCACCCGCGATATTACCTTGAAATTAACTGTCGACCGGCGGCCGGCGCGGGCCGGCATCGATCCGGATAACAAGCTGATCGACCGGAAACCGTCCGACAATGTGGTAGCAGTCGACATACGATGAACTTCGCGTTATTATTTCTCACAAATATTACACTGGAGTTACATCATGACGAACCTGGTCGCCGAAATTACGGAACAAATTCAGCTACTTAGCGCCAGTGAGAAGAATGAGTTGTTACGTATGTTACTCAAGGACCTGGACGGTGCCGAGGACCAGGATGCCGACGAAGCATGGCGCAATGAAGTCGTGCGCCGGGTCAAGGCGATCCACAATGGCGAAGCGGCCATCAAGGCCTTGCAGGAAGAGTGGTCCGTACGGTTTTAAGCGCCCTGCGCTGAACGTACGCGCGTAAAAAAACCGCGGCCTGTGAAGGTCCGCGGTTTTTTATTGGGCCTCGACTACATCAGACCGGTTTTGCTGCTGCCTTTTTGGCAGCAGGCTTTTTGGCCGCCGTTTTGGCCGGCGCCTTTTTCGCGACCGCCTTCTTCGCCGCCACGGTTTTCGTTGCCGCCTTCTTCACCGCGACTTTTTTGACCGCGACCTTCTTGGCCGGCGCCGCTTCATCGCCCTCTTCCGCATCCTTCACAGGCGCCGCTTTCGGCTTGGCGCCCGGTTTCACTTTGCGCTCTTCGAACTCGAAGCTGATCTTGCCATCCTTGCCTTTGACCAGGAAGGCCTTGAACGGCCGGCGCGTGCGTTGCGAGACAAACCCCGGCATCAAATCGGTCTTGCCTTCGTTGAGCAATTTCGCCATCTGCTCCGGCAAAATTTCCTGTTGCAAGATGATGCGCCCGCTGCGGAAATCGCAAATCTTCGGCTTCGCCACGCTGTGCTGGCAAACGTAGGCCAGGCCCAGTTCAAACACGCCGCCATTGCATTTCGGGCAAGGCCCGAGTGGCGTCTGGCCGGTGAAGTCGACGCCTTCGCCGTTTTCGCCTTCTTCGTCGTTCTGGCCGAAGTCGAATTCGAGTTTGACGTTGTTGATGTCTTCATCGCGCACGATGCGCAAAATGGCGGCGAATGGCCGGCCCATTTTCGAGCGGAAGCCTTGCAGCGGACCGATCGTGCGGTTCTTCAGCAATTCCTCGACTTCGGGAATTTCGAACTGGCGGCTCCCCGGCGTTTTGCTCATATTGAATTCGCACTTGGTGCAGGCAAAACGGCGGTAATTCTCTTTCACCACGCCGCCGCAATTCGGGCATGGCGTGGCCAGCGTCGAATAGTCGCCGGGGATGGTGGCGTTATCGTATTCCTTGGCGCGCTTGACGATAATCTGCGTCATCTGGGCGATTTCGCGCATGAATTCTTCACGCGAGATTTTGCCCTTTTCCATCTGCGACAGCTTGTATTCCCACTCGCCGGTCAATTCCGGTGCAGTCAGCTCGTTCACGCCCAGTCCACGCAGCAAGGTCATCAGCTGCGATGCTTTCGCCGTTGGAATCAGCTCACGCCCTTCCCGGATCAGGTAGCGCTCGCCCAGCAAGCCCTCGATGATGGCGGCGCGAGTGGCTGGCGTGCCGAGTCCCTTGCCGGCCATGGCGTCGCGCAATTCGTCTTCTTCGATCAGCTTGCCGGCGCCTTCCATGGCGGACAGCAAGGTTGCTTCGCTGTAGCGCGCCGGCGGCTTGGTCACGAGGCCGTTGGCGGACAATTTATCGGCCAACACTTTTTCGCCCTTGGCGACCGGGACCAGCATGCCGCCGCCCTCCTTGTCGTCGCCGATGGCTTCCTTGCCGTAGATGGCCAGCCAGCCCGGATTGGTCATGACCTTGCCTTCGGTCTTGAACTGGTGGCCGGACACTTCGGTGAAGCGGGTGGTGACCTGGAACTCGGCTGGCGGGAAGAACACGGCCAGGAAGCGGCGCGTGACCAGGTCGTACAGCTTTTGTTCCGGCTCCGACAAATTCTTCGGCGCGACACCGGTCGGGATGATCGCGAAGTGATCCGAGATCTTGGTGTTGTCGAAGATGCGCTTGTTCGGCTTGACCCAGCCGGCCTTCAGAATCTGGCCGGCGAACTGGTTGTAGTTATTGCTTTCCTTCAGGTGACTCAGCGTCTCCTTGACGGTGTCAATATAGTCTTCCGGCAAGTGGCGCGAATCGGTACGCGGGTAGGTCAAGACCTTGTGCTTTTCGTACAGCGCCTGGGCCAAACCGAGGGTGTTCTTGGCCGAGAAGCCGAAGCGGCCGTTGGCTTCGCGCTGCAGGCTGGTCAGATCAAACAGGCCCGGCGCCATCGAGGTGGTCGGCTTCGACTCTTCCGTGACAGTGCCTTGCTTGCCCTTGCAGGCAATCGCGATCGATTCGGCGGCCAGTTTGCTCCACAGGCGCTCGGCGCGTTTTTCCGGGTCGAGTTCGTCTTTTTTGAACTTGGTGTCGAGCCAGCGGCCTTCGTACATGCCGGCGGCGCAAACGAACTCGGCGCGCACTTCCCAGTAATCGCGCGAAACGAATTTTTTGATTTTTTCTTCGCGCTCGACAACGATCGACAAGGTCGGCGTTTGCACGCGGCCGACGGTGGTCAGATAAAAGCCGCCCTCTTTCGAGTTGAAGGCCGTCATGGCGCGGGTGCCGTTAATGCCGATCAGCCAGTCCGCTTCCGAGCGGCAACGGGCCGCATCGGCCAGCGGCAACATTTCTTCGTCGCTGCGCAGCTTCTGAAAACCCTCGCGGATGGCGTTCGCCGTCATCGATTGCAGCCACAGGCGCTGGATCGGTTGCTTGGCCTTGGCGTTTTGCGCGATCAGGCGGAAAATCAGTTCGCCTTCACGCCCGGCATCGCAGGCGTTGATCAGGCCGGTGACGTCCTTGCGCTTGATGAGGCGGTTCAGCACTTTCAAGCGCGCTTCGGTCTTGGCGATCGGGTTCAGCGCGAAGTACGGCGGGATCATCGGCAAATGCGCGAAGCTCCACTTGCCGCGCTTGACGTCGTGCTCTTCCGGCACCGCAATTTCCAGCAGGTGACCAACCGCCGACGACAGCACATACTCGTCGGATTCGAAATACTCATCGTGCTTGGTGAAGCCGCCCAGCGTCTTGGCGATGTCGTTCGCGACGGAGGGCTTCTCGGCGATGATGAGGGTTTTTGTCATATGGTTTCTCGTCGTACAGATAGTTGTTTGGCAGGCGCATCATACATGCTCTGCACGGGACGGGCCAAAAAGGCGCAGTCCGCGGATGGGTCGATGGAATTTGCGGCCAATGATAAGCGCGTTGCGCCGCCGCGGGCAAGCGCCAATGCGCGCGGGCAGGTACTTAGTGCAGCTGGCGCGGGGTTTGTTCGTCGTCAGAACCAAACAGATCGTCGAACATCAAGGCGTCGGGCTCTTTGCCCATGCTCCACAGCAGCATCAGGACGATGACTTTCAGGTCACCCAGCGCCACCGGGCTTTCGTCCAGCGCCAGCGCGCGTTCGATGACGATTTCGCGCTGCACGGGACCGAGCACGCCAGCCACTTCGAGAAACTGGATGAAGCCGACTGCGGCCGTGCCGAGCGTATCGATTTCTTGCTCAATATAAAAGCGCGTGCCGGTCGACGTTGCCGCCAGGCCCTGCTCGGCAAGCGTCATATTGGTCAGGCCGTTGAGCCAGTCGAGTGCTTCGGAAATTTCCACGTCGTCGAAACCGACTGCTGACAATTTGCGCGCCAGCGCTTCCGGCTCGGGACAAGCGTCCGGCCGATAATAGGTTTCGTACAGGTAAACGAGGATATCAAACATGCTGACACTTTAGCAGTTCCGCCGGTTTCGGCCAAGCACCACGCGTGCCGCATACGCCGGTTACCGGTGCACGCGTTGCAGCATGCCCCCAGGCAAACGCGCGACGATTCCCGCCAGCTCCAGCTCGAGCAGTTCGGCGCTGAGTGCACTGGCGCTCAGGGCGCCCTGGGACAGGATGGTATCGATGTGAATGGCCTCATGGCCCAGCAGGGCGAGCAAGGGACTGACCGGCGCCGGCGTCGGCTGCATGGTCCGCACCAGCGGCGCCATCGACAAGGCCAGCAGCACCTCGTCGCTCGTTTCGACCAGTTGCGCGCCGTCGCGGATGAGCTGGTGGCAACCTTTCGACAGCGTCGCGTGGATCGAGCCCGGCAGCGCGAACACGTCGCGCCCCTGCTCGTTTGCCATGCGCGCCGTGATCAGCGAACCGGAGCCGGCCGCCGCCTCGATGACCAGCACGCCGGCGGTCAGGCCGCTGATGATGCGATTTCGCTGTGGAAAATGTTCCGGCCTGGGGGGCGTAGCGAGCGGGTACTCGCTGACCATGCAGCCTTCCTCGGCAATGCGCCGGGCCAGGGCAGCGTTGCGAGCCGGATAAATGCGGTCGGCGCCGGTGCCGATGATGGCTGCGGTACTGCCGCAGCCGCGCAAGGCGCCTTCATGCGCGGCCGTGTCGATGCCCAGCGCCAGCCCCGACACGATGGTGATGCCCGCCGCTGACAGGGCCGCGGCGAAGGCCCTGGCATTGGCCTGGCCCTGCACGCTGGCGTTGCGGCTGCCGACAATGGCCAGCGCCGCACCCTGCAACAGCGCATGGCGCCCTCTTATATAGAGCAGCAGCGGTGGATCGGGGATTTCGGCCAGCAACGGCGGATAAGCAGGATCGAGCAGGGAGAGAATGCGGTTGCCGGGCTGCTCCAGCCAGGCCAGCGTGGTGTCGAGCAGACGGGCCGTTTCGCTGGAAGCCGGGGCGCACAGGGCGCTGGCCTGCGCCGGGGTGACATGCTGGAGAAGCTGGTCGATAGCGGCGCTGAAAATGGCCGCCGGTGACCCAAAATGGCGCAGCAGCTGCGCTGCCGTGATCCGCCCCACCCCCGGTACTGCCGCCAGGCGCAGCCAGGAACCGAGGTCGAGGGAGGGGGCCGGGCTGGGGGTGGGGTCCGTGTCACGCACGGTGGATTTACTCCGGTGATTTCGCCACGTCGCCAGCTTCCACCGGCACCGTCGCTTCCATGATCAAGCCATACGACACGTTTTTGAACGTGCGGAATATGAACAGATCGCCAATTTGTTCATCTGGCAAACGGATCTTCTGCTTGTTGCCGAGCATGCCTTTGCTGCCCGGGTCGTCGACCATCTTCCCGAAATGATAAAGCTGCAGGACGCTGCCGATATCGAGTCCGTCAAGTGCGCCCTTGTTGACGCTGACGATCTGGCTTCGGCCAGCAAAGGTCACGCCGGAATAAATCGACATCACGCGTGCATCGATGGTGCGCTCGGGTGAATGCGGCACATAATTGCGAATTGCCGTCGGCGGCGCCGGCACCAGCAAATCGCCGATGCCCATTTCCTGGACCGTGTTGGAAACGACAAACGTGCTGACATCGACGCCAGGCGTGGCCGCGCGCGACAACACCATGGTGCCCAGATACACGGCCTCGTATGCAATGACCTTGCCGCTGGCCGGGTCTGTCAACGGTGCGCCCGGACGGAACACCTGGAAGTTCTTGCCATCCTTCAAATCGCCGCGCACATAGGCTTTCTCGCCCTTGGCCAGATAAACGCGGCCCTCTTCCTGTGCTGCGACGATGCGCGGCGCGCCGGCCAGCTCATCGGCTTCGACGATCAGCGGCTGGCTCAGGAACGGCTCGATGGCCCCGGACGGAATCGACTGGATCGCGTCGCGCCCGGTCGCTTCGGTGCGGATCTGGGGCGACAGGCGCGTGATACCGTCACCGCCATTGCCAGAACCTGGCTTGTTCAGCGACAGGCGGCCATTCTTGCGATCGAAATAGACAATCTGGCCCGGATAGATCCAGTGCGGATTCTTGATCTGGTCCTTGTTGATGCCCCAGACCTGCGGCCAACACCACGCGTGCTCGAGGAATTTGCCGGAGATATCCCACAGCGTATCGCCTTTGACGACCAGGTGCTGGTCGGGGGCGTTCGGTTTGAATGCGCAGTTGGCGGCAGCCTGGACGGGGCCGGCGACAACAAACGCAACCAGGGCCGCGGCAGCAAAGCGGGTCGCGATTGTGCTAAAATTTTTCATTGACGATGTCCATAATGTGCGACGTTAAAACAAATACACGGAATCACTGGCTGCGCGACAACAGCGCCCGGGACAGCACCAGAACCAGGACAACACGGCCCCCCAGTTATGGTTAACATGGGAAAATATTGCCGAACTGAATCAAATTCTGCACACAATTCCACGAACTAGCAAGACAAACCGCGCTCCACACCCTGTGCAGGCGGGTACCGGTGTTGCTTCTCGTACGGTTTCTGGTAAGCGTGTCAAGACCTCTTATTGAAGTACCATCGATTACATCGAATTGAAAAATTATGGCAATCCTGAACATCCTGCGTTATCCCGATCCGCGCCTGCATAAAGTCGCCAGGCCGGTCACCCAATTCGACAACCGCCTGGCCAAGCTGGTCCAGGACATGGCCGAGACCATGTACGAGGCACCGGGCGTCGGCCTGGCCGCCAGCCAGGTCGACGTGCACGAACAACTCGTGGTCATCGATATCACCGAGACCAAGGATGCGTTGCAGGTATTCATCAACCCGGAAATTACCTGGTCCAGCGAAGACAAACAGGTCTACGACGAAGGCTGCCTGTCGGTGCCGGGCATTTACGATGGCGTCGAACGCCCGTCCAAGGTGCGCGTCAAGGCACTCGATCTCGAAGGCAAGCCTTTTGAACTGGAAGCAGAGGGTTTGCTGGCCGTGTGCATCCAGCACGAAATGGACCATTTACTGGGCAAGGTCTTCGTCGAATACCTTTCGCCCCTGAAGCGCAACCGCATCAAGAGCAAAATGCTCAAAGAAAAAGCCGGCATCGAGCGCGAAGCGGCGCTGCGTGCAGCCGGCCGGCGTTATTAAGCCGATGAAGGTCGTCTTTGCCGGCACGCCCGAGTTTGCTGCGGTTGCACTGCGCGCTATTTACGAAGCAGGGTTCACGATTCCCCTTGTGTTGACCCAGCCCGACCGCCCGGCCGGGCGCGGCATGCAATTGCAGGCGTCCGCCGTCAAGCAGTTCGCGTTGGCGCATGGCATTGAAGTATTGCAGCCGGTGTCACTGCGCATGGATGCCAAGGATCCGGCCCGTGCCGCGGAAGCGGCGGCCGCCCATGCGCGCCTGCAGGGCATCGACTATGACGTGATGGTGGTGGCGGCGTACGGCCTGATCCTGCCGCGCAGCACCCTCGACATCAAGCCCTGCATCAATATCCACGGTTCGCTGTTACCACGCTGGCGCGGCGCCGCGCCGATTCACCGCGCCATCGAAATGGGCGATGCGGCCACCGGCGTGACCATCATGCTGATGGAAGAAGGACTCGATACGGGGCCGATGCTGATGATCGAAAGCGTGAACATCGGCGCGCATGACACTACCGGCAGCCTGCACGACAAGCTGGCCGCGCTGGGCGGCGCGATGATCGTCGACGCCTTGCGCCGGATGAAAGTGGGCGACTTGCCAGCCACTGTCCAGCCGGAACAAGGTGTGAACTACGCGGCCAAGATCAGCAAGGAAGAAGCGGCGCTGGATTTCAGCCTGCCGGCCGAGGTGCTGGCACGCAAGGTGCGCGCATTCAATCCCTTCCCCGGCGCGCATGCGAAGACGGGTGACGTGGTCCTCAAGATCTGGGCGGCCACGGTCGGCGATGACAACTGCGGAATGCCGCCTGGCACGGTGCTGGTGGCGGATGCAGAGCACGGCATTCACATCGCTTGCGGCGAAGGCAGTCTCAAGTTACTGCAGTTGCAAAAGGCGGGCGGCAAGCGCCTGGAAGCGGCGGCCTTCCTCGCGGGGTTTGCGCTCGAGGGCGCCAGCTTCACCTGATACCGTCATCCTCGCTTCGGCGAGGATGAGGCATTCATGCTCAGTGGCTCTTCGCCGCGTCCATATGATCGCGCAGGATCTGGTTAATACGCGTCTGGTAACCAGGACCGGCCGATTTGTACCAGTCCAGCATATCCACATCGAGGCGGATCGTGACGATCTGCTTGACGCCAGCAGCGGCCGATTTTGCCGATTTCACGGATGGCGCAACCGATTCATCGGCGCGGTAAGCAGTGGCTTGTTCCCACGATGGTTCGTATTCTTTGTTCATGATATTTCCTCTCGATTGCCTCAGCCAGCACCACGCACATCGCAGCGTCTTGACGATTGTGACCTCAGTATGTAACGAGGAGATTGCTGAGACGACTCGAATTGTATCTCGGTGTAACAATTCCGACGCCTGATACATAACGATACAAAGCAAACGGGTATTTACAAATTTGCGGCCAGATCGCGTCCAGGCGGTCCTCAATTAGCTGCCTTAAAACAATGCAGCGTCGATGACGTATAATTTCTGCCCTGCCCCGCCGCGCAACGCCGCACCCTGAAAGCTGAACGATGACCACCGCCTCCGCCGCCCTGTCCCCGATTGACGCCCAGTTACGCGCTATCCTGTCGCGTCGCATCATGATCCTGGACGGCGCGATGGGCACCATCATCCAGCAATACAAACTGGATGAAGCGGCCTACCGCGGCGCGCGCTTTGCCGATTTTGCGGCACCCGCCGGCATCGGCGCGCGCGAGCTGTTCGTCAAGGGCAACAACGAACTGCTCACGCTCACCCAGCCGCAGATCATCCAGGAAATCCACGAGCGCTACCTGGCCGCCGGCGCCGACCTGATCGAAACGAACACCTTCGGCGCCACCAGCATCGCCCAGGACGATTACCACATGGGCCACCTGGCCTATGAAATGAACGTCGCCGCGGCCCGCCTGGCGCGCGCCGCCTGCGCCAAATACAGCAGCGTCGACAAGCCGCGCTTCGCCGCCGGTGCCCTTGGACCAACGCCGAAGACCGCCTCCATTTCGCCCGAGGTGAACGACCCCGCTGCGCGCAATGTCACGTTCGATCAATTGGTCGACGCTTACTATGAACAGGTACGCGGCCTGGTCGATGGCGGGTCCGACCTGCTGCTGGTCGAAACCATTTTCGACACCCTCAATTGCAAGGCGGCCCTGTTCGCCATCGACAAATACTTCGATGCGCACCCGGCCAGCGCGCGCCTGCCGCTGATGATTTCCGGGACCGTCACCGACGCGTCGGGTCGCATCCTGTCCGGCCAGACCGTGCCTGCCTTCTGGAACTCGGTGCGCCATGCCAAGCCACTGACCATTGGCCTCAATTGCGCCCTGGGTGCAGCACTGATGCGCCCCTACGCCGAAGAGCTCTCGAAGATCGCCGACACCTTTGTCTGCATCTACCCGAACGCCGGCCTGCCCAACCCGATGAGCGACACCGGCTTCGACGAGCTGCCGGCCGACACCTCGGCGCTGCTGCGCGAATTCGCCGACGCGGGTTTTATTAATATCGCCGGCGGTTGCTGCGGCACCACGCCGGAACACATCGGCGCCATCGCCGACCTGCTGGCCAACAATGCGCCACGCGTGGTGCCCGAGGTGCCGGTCGCGCTGCGCCTGTCGGGCCTGGAGCCGTTCACGGTCGACGACGACTCGCTGTTCGTCAACGTGGGCGAGCGCACCAACGTCACCGGCTCGAAAGCCTTCGCCCGGATGATCCTCAATGAACAGTACGATGAAGCATTGTCGGTGGCGCGCCAGCAGGTGGAAAACGGCGCCCAGGTCATCGACATCAATATGGACGAAGCGATGCTCGATTCGCTGGCCGCCATGACACGCTTTCTGAACCTGATCGCGTCCGAGCCGGACATCTCGCGCGTGCCGATCATGATCGACTCGTCGAAATGGTCGGTCATCGAAGCGGGCCTGAAATGCGTGCAGGGCAAGGCCATCGTCAACTCCATCTCGATGAAGGAAGGCGAAGAAGAATTCATCCGCCAGGCGCGCTTGTGCCGCAGCTACGGCGCGGCCGTCATCGTCATGGCCTTCGACGAGAAGGGCCAGGCCGATACCTTCGCGCGCAAGACCGAAATCTGCGCACGCGCCTATAAAGTGCTGACCGAACAGGTGGGCTTCCCGCCGGAAGACATCATTTTTGACCCGAACATCTTCGCCATTGCCACCGGCATCGAAGAGCACAACAATTATGCTGTAGATTTTATTGACGCAACCCGCTGGATCCGCGAAAACCTGCCCCATGCGAAGGTGTCGGGCGGCGTGTCGAACGTGTCATTCAGCTTCCGCGGCAACGACCCGGCGCGCGAAGCGATTCACACCGTGTTCCTGTACCACGCCATCAAGGCCGGCATGACCATGGGGATCGTCAACGCCGGCATGGTGGGCGTGTATGACAACCTGCCGGCCGAATTGCGCGAACGGGTCGAGGACGTGGTCCTGAATCGGCGCGACGATTCAACCGAGCGCATGATCGAGATCGCCGGCACCCTGAAATCTGGCGGCAAGGCGCAGGAACAGAACCTGGCGTGGCGCGAGAACAGCGTCAGCGCGCGCCTGTCGCACGCGCTGGTGCATGGCATCACGCAGTGGATCGTCGAAGACACCGAGGAAGCGCGGGTCGACCAGTTGAACAATGGCGGGCGTCCGATCCACGTGATCGAAGGCGCGCTGATGGACGGCATGAACGTGGTCGGCGACCTGTTCGGGCAAGGCAAGATGTTCCTGCCGCAGGTGGTGAAATCGGCACGCGTGATGAAGCAGGCCGTGGCCCATCTGGTGCCGTACATCGAAGAAGAAAAAGCCAGCGAAGAACTGCGCACCGGCGTGGTCGCCAAGCCGAAGGGCAAGATGGTCATCGCGACCGTCAAGGGCGACGTGCACGACATCGGCAAGAACATCGTCTCGGTTGTCATGCAGTGTAATAACTTCGAAGTGGTGAACATGGGCGTGATGGTGCCGGCCTCCGAAATCCTGGCGCGCGCGAAAGCGGAGAACGCGGATCTGGTCGGTCTGTCAGGCCTGATCACGCCGTCGCTGGAGGAAATGGCGCACGTGGCGCGCGAGATGCAGCGCGACCCATGGTTCCGCGAGCGCAAGACGCCGCTCCTGATCGGCGGCGCCACCACCAGCCGCGCCCACACGGCGGTGAAAATCGCGCCGCATACCGAGGGGCCGGTGGTGTACGTGCCGGATGCGTCGCGCTCCGTGTCGGTGGCGCAGTCGCTGATGACGCCGGAGTCGCGCGACGCCTACATCGCCGACATCGCCACCGACTATGCCCGTATCCGCGAGCAGCACGCCAACAAGAAGGCGCTGCCGACCTTGTCACTGGCCGCGTCACGGTTGAACAAAGCGAAGCTGGCGTACGCGCCAGTGAAACCGAAATTCATCGGCCGCCGCGTGTTCAAGAATGTCGACCTGGCGACGCTGGCGCGCTACATCGACTGGGGCCCGTTCTTCCAGACCTGGGACCTGGCCGGTCCCTTCCCCGCTATCCTGCTTGACCACGTGGTGGGCGAGTCGGCCTCGAAGGTGTTCGAGGAAGGACAGGCGCTGCTCAAGAAAGTCATCGACGGCCGCTGGCTCACCGCCAATGGCGTCGTGGCGCTGCTGCCGGCGAACAGCATCAATGACGACGATATCGAGGTCTACACCGACGACACGCGCACGAAAGTCGCGTTCACGTGGTACGGCCTGCGTCAGCAGGGCGTAAAACCCGTCGTCGACGGCGTGGCGCGCCCGAACCAGTGCCTGGCCGACTTCATCGCACCGAAATCGTCCGGCATTGCCGACTACATCGGCCTGTTTGCGGTCACCGCGGGCCTGGGCATCGAAAAGTACGAGAAGCGCTTCGAAGACGCGCACGACGATTATTCATCGATCATGCTCAAGTCGCTTGCCGACCGCCTGGCCGAGGCATTTGCCGAGTACCTGCACGAACGCGTGCGCACAGATTTGTGGGGCTATGCGCCGGCCGAGAAGCTGAGCAGCGAGCAGATGATCGCCGAGCAGTACGACGGCATCCGCCCGGCGCCGGGTTATCCGGCATGTCCCGAGCACACGGTCAAAAAAGCCATGTTCGATGTGCTGCAGGCGGGAGAAATCGGGATGGAGCTGACCGAGTCGTTTGCGATGTATCCGGGGGCGGCCGTCTCGGGCTTCTACCTGGCGCACCCGCAATCGAAGTATTTTGTCGTCGGAAAGATAGCCAATGACCAGGTCGAGGACATGGTCAAACGGCGCGGGGAGTCGAAGCAGGATGTGGAGCGGTGGCTGGCGCCGAATTTGTCGTAGCAACTTAGGTGGTAAGGGCTCCCGCCTGCGCGGGAATGACGGTTTTAAAGCCAGTATCTTCAAAACCGTCACCCGGGCGCAGGCCGGGGCCGATACCACTTACGCACTAGCCAGTAACAAACGCCGCCCCGCGCACAGAAACAGGCACCCGCGGCACAGCCACCGGCGCCGCCTTATCTGCAAACAAGGCACGAATAAACAACCTGGTCCCCGCCGGTTCCCCCAGCGCGCTGACCAGATGCCGATCGGCTTCCTGCACCAGGAACGCCAGCTGCCGCTGGGCTTCTTCCGCACCCAGCGTCAGCACGATGGTCGACTTGCCGGCATCGTTGCCGGCATCCTTGCCCGTGACAGCGCTGTCATGCGAGTCGAGCAAATCGTCGCGGATCTGGAACGCCTGCCCCGCTGCCTTGGCAAATCGCGTCAAAGGCAGCACCACGCTGTCGCCCGCTTCAGCAATCACGGTGGCCATGTTCACCGCCACATCGAACAGCATCCCGGTTTTCAGTTCATTGGTCACGGCGATATCGTCGCAGGAGCGCTTGCCGCGCCCCGAGCGCAGATCCTGTAACTGCCCCATGGCCAGGCCCTTGGTGCCGATCGCGTTGGCCAGCGTGGAACTCATGCGCGTGCGCGCATCGGCCGGAATGCCCGGGGCGGTGGCAACCAGGCCGAAAGCACGGGAGAGCAGCGAGATGGCGGCCAGGATCGCCACGTCTTCGCCGAAGCGCACGTGGATGGTGGGCCGACCGCGGCGCAGCGTGGCGTCGTCCATGCACGGCATGTCGTCGAGGATCAGGGACGCAGCGTGCACCAGTTCCACCGCACAGGCGGCGTCGAGCATGCCGGCCGGTGGACAGCCGAGGTCGCGCGCGAGCAGCATCATCAGCAAGGGCCGCATGCGCTTGCCGGCGCCGAGCGCCGCTTCGCGCATCGCCGACTGCAGCAAATCGAGCGGATCGGGCTCGCCCAACACCTGGTGTAACCTGTCCTCGAAAGTGGTTTTCAGCAAACCTAGTTCATGATGCAGCCCGGTCCCGGCGCCGCTTTGTATGACTTGTGCACCCATGACACGCGATCCTCACCGTGATGTAGCAGAAAAATAACATGTGTATAATCATAATGGAAAATACACAAGCCGACTTTTCTGCATGATACAGCAGGGGTTCGTCGTCTTCGAAGCGCCGCCGTAACTCCCGGTTATCGCGTAAAATTTCCGGCCAATCGAGGCGCACGGCATTCTGCAAGCGCCGTCAAAAAAAGGTCGAGTTCATGGCGCATTTTGGTGTGGTAGGTCCGGCATATTTCAGCCACTTCAATGCCCTTGAAGCAATCGCGGTCGAACTGATCGAACGCGGCCACCGCGTCACCTTTCTGCACCGCGTCGACGCCAAAGCATTTCTGCGCGACCCGCGCCTCGGCTTCCACGTCCTGGGCGCCGCATCGCACCCCACCGGCTCGCTGGCCGAATCGCTGCGCCGCGCCGCCAATCCGGGTGGACCGCTCGGCATCCGCGCCGTCATTGCCGACATGGCCCTTACCACCGACATGCTGTGCCGCGAATTGCCGGCAGCCATGCAACTGCTTGGCATCGACGCCGTGCTGGCCGACCAGATGGAAGCGGCCGGCGCGCTCGCGGCAGACGCCGCCGGCATACCGTTTATATCGATTGCCTGCGCCCTGCCCGTCAACCGCGAACCAGGCATTCCGCTGCCGGTGATGCCGTTCAAATTCGACACGACCGAACGCGCGCTGCAGATGTACCAGGGCAGCGCACGCGTCTACGACTGGATGATGGGCGCGCACAGCCGTGTGGTGGCGCAGTGGGCCGCCACGTTCAAACTATCGCCGCGCAGCATGCTGCACGAATGCCTGTCACCGCTGGCGCAAATCAGCCAGACCGTGTCCGGCTTCGATTTTCCGCGCAGCGCGCTGCCGGCCACGTTTCATCACGTCGGCCCGCTGCGCACCGCCAGCACCAGCCAGATCACCAGCGCCATGCCGCCGGTCGCCGCCGGCCGCCCCTTCATTTTCGCCTCGCTCGGCACACTGCAAGGCCAGCGCTTCTCGCTGTTCAAGCGGATCGCGCAGGCCGCCCGCAAGCTCAACGCGCAGTTGTTGATCGCCCATTGCGGTGGCCTCGATGCGGCGCAGGAACGCGCGCTGGTGCGCGCCGGGGCGACCTGGGTGACCGACTTCGCGCCTCAGGCTGCGGTGCTGGCGCGCGCCGATGCCGTGGTGTCGCATGCGGGCCTGAACACAGTCATGGATGCGATCGTCGCGCGCACGCCGATCCTGGCGTTGCCGATCGCCTTCGACCAGCCCGGCGTCGCGTCCCGCGTTTGTCACGCCGACATCGGCTTGTCCGGGTCGGCACGATTGGGCAGTACCGCTACACTGGCTCGCATGCTGGAGCAACTACTGAAGCAATCCCATTTCGCCACCGCCCTCGATGCCCTGGCCATCGAGGTCGAGCAGGCCGGCGGCGCCGCGCGCGCGGCCGGCATCATCGAACACGTGCTGCGATGACTGCGCGTGTGTGGGATGTCATCCTGGTCGGCGCGGGTCTCGCCAATGGCCTGATCGCCTGGCGTTTGACGAGCGAGCGGCCCGACCTGCGCATCCTGGTCCTGGAACAGGCAGCGACGATGGGCGGCAACCACACCTGGTCGTTTCATGACAGCGATCTCAGCAGCGCACAGCGAGCCTGGATCGCGCCGCTGGTGACGCACCATTGGCCGGGCTACGAAGTGCGCTTCCCGGCACTTACCCGCGCGCTCGCCGGCGGCTACAGCAGCATCGCCTCGACCGATTTCGCGCGCGTTATCAATGCGGCGCTGGGCGACCAGCTGCGCCTGGGCTGCGCGGTCGCCGCCGTCACGCCCACCTCGGTCACACTGGCCAGCGGTGACGTGTTACATGCCGGCGCCGTCATCGATGGCCGCGGCGTACGCGCCAGCGCCAGCGTGGCGCTCGGCTACCAGACCTTCCTCGGCCAGGAAGTGCGGCTGGCCGCGCCGCATGGCCTGACAGCTCCCATCATCATGGATGCCACCGTCGCGCAGGGCGGTGGCTACCGCTTCGTCTACGTGCTACCGTTTGGGCCCGACACGCTGCTGATCGAAGACACGCACTACGTCGACCAGGGCCACATCGACCCCGACCACCTGCGCGCGAATATCGCGGCGTATGCGCAGGCGCATCGGTGGGACGTGGTTGAACTGCTGCGCGAAGAGCGCGGCTCGCTGCCCATTACGCTGGCCGGCGACTTCGACGCCTACTGGCAGGAACTCGCTGGACAACCCTGCTCCGGTCTGCGCGCCGGCCTGTTTCATCCGACCACCGGCTACTCGTTGCCCCACGCGTTGCGCCTTGCCGAGCGCATCGCGGCCTTGCCGGACCTGGCGGCGCCGGCACTGTTTGCCGCCATCCGCGCCGAAGCGCAGCGCGAATGGCGCAGCCAGGGATTTTTTCGTCTGCTCAACCGCATGCTGTTCCTGGCCGGCCGTGCCGACCAGCGCTGGAGCGTGATGCAGCGCTTTTATCATTTGCGTGCGCCGCTGATCGCGCGCTTCTATGCCGGCGCCTTGAACCCGCTCGACAAGTTGCGCCTGGTTTCCGGCAAGCCGCCGGTACCCGTCATGGAAGCCATGGCAGCCGCACGCAAAACCCACCCAAAACACCTACACCTGTCTGGACATGCGCATGAACAACCATAACAAAGCCGTCGTCATTGGCGCCGGCTTCGGCGGCCTGGCGCTGGCCATCCGCCTGCAGGCCAGCGGCATCCCGACCACCCTGCTCGAACAACGCGACAAACCGGGTGGCCGCGCCTACGTCTACGAGGACCAGGGTTTCACCTTCGACGCCGGCCCCACCGTCATTACCGATCCGTCCGCGCTGGAAGAGCTGTTCGCAGTCGCCGGCAAAAAAATGAGCGACTATGTCGAGATGCTGCCGGTCTCGCCGTTCTACCGCCTGTGCTGGGAAGACGGCACGCAATTCGATTACGTCAACGACCAGGAAGCGCTCGACCGCCAGATCCACGCGATGAACCCGGACGACGTCGCGGGCTACCGCCGCTTCCTGAAGTATTCGGAAGCCGTGTTCGCGGAAGGCTATCTGAAACTGGGCGCCGTGCCCTTCCTGTCGTTCCGCGACATGATCGCCGCCGGCCCGGAGCTGGCCAAGCTGGAAGCATGGAAAAGCGTGTACAGCATGGTGTCGCGCTTCGTTAAAAACGAAAAACTGCGCCAGGTGTTCTCGTTCCACTCGCTGCTGGTGGGCGGCAATCCATTTGTCACCTCGTCGATCTACACGCTGATCCATGCGCTCGAGCGCAAGTGGGGCGTCTGGTTTCCGCGCGGCGGCACCGGTGCGCTCATCAATGGCATGGTCAAGCTGTTCCAGGACATCGGCGGCACCATTGAACTGAATGCCGCAGTCGAACAAATCGAGATGTCCGGCAATGCAGCGACCGGCGTGCGCCTGAAGGATGGCCGCCATTTCCCGGCCACCGCGGTGGCCTCGAATGCCGACGTGGTGCACACCTATGCGAAACTGCTGGGCGACCATCCGCGCGGCGTCGACAAGGGCAAGTCGCTGACCAAAAAACGCTTCAGCAATTCGCTGTTCGTGCTGTACTTCGGCCTCGACAAGCACCACGAGCAGCTGCAGCACCACACCGTGTGCTTCGGACCGCGCTACCGCGGCCTGATCCAGGACATCTTCAACGCCAAGGCGCTGCCGACCGATTTTTCGCTGTACCTGCACGCGCCGTGCGTTACCGATCCGTCGCTCGCGCCCCCGGGCTGCGGCAGCCATTACGTGCTCGCGCCGGTGCCGCACCTGGGCACTGCCGACATCGACTGGGAAGAAGAAGGTCCGCGCTACCGCGACCGTATCTTCGATTATCTCGAAGAGCGCTACATGCCGGGCCTGCGCAGCCAGCTGGTCACCAGCCGCTTCTTCACGCCGTTCGATTTCCGCGACCAGCTCGGTGCCCACCTCGGCTCGGCGTTTTCGCTGGAACCGATCCTGACGCAGAGCGCCTGGTTCCGCCCGCACAACCGCGACAGCCAGATCCAGAATCTGTACCTGGTTGGCGCCGGCACCCACCCGGGCGCGGGCGTCCCGGGCGTGGTTGGATCGGCCAAGGCCACGGCTGGCCTGATGATCGAGGATATGAAGGCATGAGCCAGGTCGGGGCTGAGCAACTGCTCGCGCACGCCACCGAAACCATCGCGGTCGGCTCAAAAAGCTTTGCCGCCGCCGCGCGCCTGTTCGATCCGAGCACGCGGCGCGGCGTGCTGATGCTGTACGCGTGGTGTCGCCATTGCGACGACGTCATCGACGACCAGGAACTCGGCTTCAACAACGCCGGCACGGTGGAACACGATGCGTCCGCGGCCCTGGCCGAACTGCAGCGCGACACCGCGCGCGCCTACGCAGGCGAACCGATGACGGTGCCGGCGTTCGCCGCTTTCCAGGAAGTCGCACGCAACCACCACATCGCGCAGCGCTACGCCCTCGACCACCTGGCCGGCTTCGCGATGGACGTCGATGACGCCCGCTACGAGACGCTGGACGACACCCTGCGCTACTGCTATCACGTGGCCGGCGTGGTGGGGCTGATGATGGCCCAGATCATGGGCGCGCAGGACGATGCGGTGCTGGACCGGGCCTGCGATCTGGGCATGGCGTTTCAGTTGACGAATATCGCGCGCGACATCGTGGAAGACGCCCGCGTCGGGCGCTGCTACGTGCCGGCGCAGTGGCTGCGCGAAGCGGGCGTGCCGGCTGGCGTCGCGCTGGCGCAGTTGCCGGACTACCTGCCCGCCCTGGCGCAAGTCGCCGCGCGCCTGGTGGCTGAGGCAGAACCGTACTACCGATCGGCGAACGGCGGCATCCACGCGCTGCCGCTGCGCTCGGCCTGGGCGATTGCCACAGCCCATGGGGTGTATCGCCAGATTGGCATCGACGTGCGCGCGCGCGGCACGCACGCGTGGGATCAGCGCGTGAGCACATCGAAGGCAGCCAAGCTGCGTTTATTGGCGCTGGGTGGTTTGCAGGCGCTGGCGTCGCGGATTATGAAGGCGCCTGCTCGTCCGCCTGGGCTTTGGCAGCGCCCCGGCCCCGGCCCTGTAGCGGGCCCTGGTGCAGCTGGCGCAACTGCGCTTTGACGACTGCCACAGGGGGCGAGTAAAGGAAGCCGAACGACACGGCGCCCTCTTTGCCCTCGACCGCGTGGTGCATCAGGTGGGCCTGATACAGGCGTTTCAGATAACCGCTCTTCGGCACGTACTTGAACGGCCAGCGGCGGTGCACCAGGCCGTCGTGGGCGACGAAGTAGAGAAAGCCGTAGGCCGTCATGCCGGCGCCGATCCATTCGAGCGGATGGCGCCCTTCGGTGCCGAGCCAGATCAGCAGGATCGACACACCTGCAAAGAACACCGCGTATAAATCGTTTTTTTCGAACCAGCCGGTGCGCGGCTCGTGGTGCGACTTGTGCCAGTTCCAGCCGAAGCCATGCATGATGTGCTTGTGCGCCAGGACGGAAAACACCTCCATGGCGGCGACGGTGAACAGCACAATAAGCGAGTTGACTAGCATGAGGGTCGATTCAGGAAAGCGGCAAGTGCCAAAAGTCTAGCACAGCGGGCGCCGCCATCCGGCAGCTTGCACACGATTGACCCGAACCTGACAGCTTGGTACCTAGATCGCGTAACGCACCACGTTGTCCGACCACTCAAACGCCGCCACTTCAAGGTCGAGCAAATCGTCGCTGGAAATGGCCAGCGTCTTCAGGGTCGGTGCGACTTCGACGGCGACGTCGTCCATGCGCTCGATCGATTCGGCCAGTTTCAGCAGCTCGCCGAAAAAACCGCTGCGGTACAGCAGCGCTTCCGAGACGTCGTCGATCATCGGGATCTGCTCCATCAGGTCGTCCATACGCACTTCGAACAGCACGTCCATCAGCGACATCATGCCCACCGTGAAGGCGATTTCCGACAGGTTGCGCTGCCCCGGGCGCAGGCGCTGGGCCAGCAGTTCCATCAGGCGCCCGCGCGTGGTGGCCAGCATCAGCAAGGGACTGAGCGTATGGCCGCGCGCACCCGGCTCGGCGTAGAGCAGGATTTGCAGCCAGCGCTGCAACTGGCGCCGGCCCAGCAGCATCAGCGCCTGGCCCAGCGAGTCGATGCGCTGGCGCGCGCCCACGGCCGGCGTGTTCACCAGGCGCAGCAGGTTCAGCGCCAGCGCAGCATCCTTTTTCACGGCCTTTTCGATGACCTTGTTTTCCGCGTCCGAGGTGACCATGTTCATCAGCTCCACCACCGCCAGCTGCGATGGCGACAGCTTGCGCCCGCCAAGGACGGCCGGCTTGGCGAAATGGTAACCCTGGAAGTAGTCGAAGCCGAGCTCCATGCACAGCTTGTATTCTTCGCGCGTTTCGACTTTTTCCGCGACCAGCTTCTTGCCGGCGCGGCGCCACAGCGGCACCAGCCGCGCCAGCGTCGCTTGCGGCATGTCGTGCAGATCCAGCTTGACGAAGTCGACCAGCGGCAGCAGGCGCTGCACGTTGGGCGTGTCGGAGGCAATGCCGGCGGCGCAGAAGCGGAAACCGTGGCCAGCCAGCTCCGCGATGCGCGCCAGCAGCGCGTCGGTGGCCTGCACGGTACCGACCAGTTCGAGGATGACCCGGTCGCGCGGCAGGAAGGCGAAGATATCGCTGGCCAGCACCTCGGCGTCGACATTGATGAAGCCGACCGCTGCGCCGATCACCTTCTCGAGGCCGAGCTGGGCCGTGTGGGCGATGACGGCGGCGGTGGCAGCCAGGCCCGAGCCGAACTCGGCCGAGCCGCGGGCCGCACTGCGAAACAGTAATTCGTAGCCGAACAAGGCTTGCTGGCGGTCGATCACCGGCTGGCGTCCCAGGTAAAAATCACGGGGGCGGACAGGCTGGGACGCGTTCTCCAAGGCGGAATTGGTCATTGCAGGATTTATCGAGACGGGAAGCGCCTACTTTATCCGATTCGCCGCCAGAAGTATTGCACTTCGGCTATACGTCGACTAACAGTGGTGCGCCGTCCACAAACACTTTCAGTTCTCCGGTGCCGAAGTCGACCCAGACTTCGTTCGTCGTCAATGCTTCTGTAACAATCACTGCAACCCTGTCCTGCGGCGTGGTGACCTGGGAAAAATCGATGGTCAGGTCTTCGTCGGACAGGCAGGCCGTCACGAACGGGAACTGGCGCACCACATAACACAGCTTGGTCGAGCAGTGGACGTACAGCGCAAGGCCGTCGGACAGCGTCATGTTGAACGTGCCGAAGGCGGCAATGTGCGCGCACAGTTCAGCGAGGACAGGTCGCAAGGCGGCAATGCCCGGGGCCGTGTCGCCGAAGCGGCGCCGCAACTCCTGCATCACATAGCAAAAGGCCAGCTCGCTGTCGGTGCTGCCGACCGGGCGGAAGGCGCCGTCGAGCTCGGGCGCGAAGGCCTTCAGGTCACCGTTGTGGGCGAACACCCAGTACTTGCCCCACAGTTCGCGCACGAACGGGTGGCAGTTTTCCAGGGCGATCTGGCCTTGCGTGGCTTTGCGAATATGGGCGATGACGTTGGTCGACTTGATCGGATACTGCTTGATCAGTTCGGCGATAGGGGAAGCGATCGCGGCCTGGTGGTCGACGAAGTGACGCACACCGGTACCTTCAAAAAACGCGATACCCCAGCCGTCATGGTGGGTATCGGTGCGGCCGCCGCGGTGGACGAAGCCGGTAAAGCTGAAGATGATGTCCGTGGGGACGTTGCAATTCATTGCGAGGAGCTGGCACATGCCAATAGCTTAACATGTGCCGACGTAGTGCGACGGTCTGGCTAGTGCAGCAGCACCGGCTGACTCATCAACACGTCGTAGGACCCCAGGAAATCGTCGATCTCCTCCATGGTCGGCTCGCTGGCAATGAGATTGTTCACATCGCGCCGGAAGCTCTGGGCGAGTTTGCCCGCGATGAACGCTTCCCGGCGCCCCGATTTGTCGACGATTTCGTAGCCGCCGAAACGCAGTGCTTCGAGTTCCTTGTCCACGCCAAACTCGACGACGCTGTATTGCTCGCTGTTGTAGATCACATTCATGCCGGGCTCCGATCAGTCAGTGTGGCAGCCGGTAACAAGCTGCCTGTCCATGAAGAGATGGGGCCGGCGGGGGCGCATTTCAAGGCGATGCATGAACATCGTCCGCCAGCTCCAGCAGCTGATCGTATGGCGCACTTGCCAGCCATGATCGCAACTGATCGAGATGGTCGCTGCTTCCGACACCGATGTAGACCCGGTCGGGGTGATTGCGCAGGAGACGATTCAATGTTACACGCAAAACGAGATTACCAGCGCAGCATAAACAGCCGCCTGCGATGCGCGCCACGGAAAGATGGGAATCGGGCAGCAATGGCGAGGCCGCGTCCGCCAGTCCTTCGAGGATGACGGCGCAACTGGCGCCCGGCGCGACGGCGCCAAGCAGGGCCGAAATACAACGTTCACGTGCAGCCGGCGACGCCCCCGTGACGAGGGTGAGCGCCGTCGGCACTGGCATCAACCGCCTTTTTTGGCCAGCTTGCCGGGCTCGACGCCCAGCTGCTTGAGCTTGCGGTACAGGTGTGTACGCTCGAGGCCGGTTTTCTCGGCAACGCGCGTCATGCTGCCGCCTTCGCGGCCCAGGTGGTGCTCGAAGTACATGCGCTCAAAGGCGTCACGCGCCTCGCGCAGCGGCAGGTCGAAGCTGAGCGTGTAACCCTGCTGCGGTTCGCCGTTGGCAATGGCGCCAACGCGCGCGCCCATTTGCAACGCCGTCGACGGCATGGAAAACATCGACGCCGAAGACGACGACAGCGGCGCCGGATGCTCTTCGGCGGGCGCGGCCATGATCGGGCGCGGCGCCATGACCGGCGCGCGTACCACTTCCTGGCCCCGCGCCAGACCTTGCTGCACCGCTTTGAGCAGCTTTTGCAGGGCAATCGGCTTTTCGAGGAAATTCAGGGCGCCGATGCGGGTCGCTTCCACCGCGGTGTCGATCGTCGCGTGGCCCGACATCATGATGACCGGCATGGTCAGTAAACCATCGCGTTGCCATTCCTTGAGCAGGGTAACGCCGTCGGTATCCGGCATCCAGATATCGAGCAGCACCAGATCGGGTGCCCCGGCCGCGCGTGCTTCCCTGGCCTGTTGCGCATTTTCGGCAAGCTGGATCGCGTGACCTTCATCGCCCAGAATTTCCGAGAGGAGCTCGCGGATGCCCATTTCATCATCAACTACGAGTATGTTCGCCATCTAGTGTGCCTTTTACAATTCCGACCGGAGAAACAGCCTCATTCTATGCGTGAATACGCTTTAGGCCAAGTTCGCCTCATGTGATAACTTTAACAGCAAAATCGATACTGATGCGCCACGTCCGTCGGCGCGGTTGTGCAGCTCGATCCGGCCACCGTGTTCGTCGATGATTTTCTTCACCATCGGCAGGCCCAGGCCGGTGCCACGCACCTTCGAGGTGACGTAGGGCTCGAACGCACGGGACAGGATTTTGGGCGCGAAACCCGGGCCATTGTCGACAATTGCCAGACGAACCGCAGTACCGGCCACGCCCCCCGTACCCTCATAATGAATCGCTTCGGTGCTGACATCGATACGTGGCATGACGCCACCGGCACCATGCTCGGCCAGGGCATCCTGTGCATTCTGTAACAGGTTGTGAATGACCTGGCGTAACTGCGTGGCGTCGCCGAGGATGGTCGGCAGATCGGGGGCCAGATGCAGGTGGATGATGTCGGTGTCGTCCTCGGCCAGATACAGGTGCAGGATCTCGCCGATCAGTGCGTTCAGGTCGAGTTTTTCCAGCACCGCCGGCGGCGCCTTTGCGTAATCGCGGAAATCGTCGACCATGCGTTTCATCGCGTCGACCTGGTTGACGATGGTGTCGGTACCCTTCTTCAGCAGCGCCGCGTCCACCGCGTTCAGGCTGCCCGCCAGCTTCATCTGCATGCGCTCGGCCGACAGTTGAATTGGTGTCAGCGGGTTCTTGATTTCGTGGGCCAGGCGGCGCGCGACCTCACCCCAGGCCACTGAACGCTGCGCCGAAATCACATCGGAAATATCGTCAAACACGACGATGAAACCGCTGCCAGCGCCCACCGGCAGGCGTGAACCGCGCGCCAGCAAGGTGATGGCGTGGTCGTCGGCGTTATCCGAGCGGCGCGGGATGGCAATCTCCTGCTGCCAGTGCGAACGCTGGCGCGCGCTGCCGGCCGCCGTCTGCGCGCTCTGCGTCGAAAACGCCCGCGCCACCGCGCCGGCGAAGCTTTCCAGCCCTTCGATGACGGACAAGGGCCGGCCAGCCAGGTTGCCCACTTCGATCAGCAAAATCCGGTGCGCGGCATCGTTCGAGTTGACCACGATGCCTTCCGAGTCGAGCACGATCACGCCGGCCGACATATTCGCCAGCACCGACTCCAGGTGGGCCTTGGCGCTTTGCAGTGCCGAGCGGTTGCGCTCGACGGCGGTGCGCGCTTCGAACAGCTGGCCGGTCATGGCATTGAACGACTGCGTCAGCGTGCCCAGTTCGTCGTTGGAGGCCACGATCGGGCGCGGCGACAGGTCGCCCTCGGCGACGGCGCGCGTGCCTTCGGCCAGCACCAGCAAGGGTTCGGCCAGCTTGCCGGCGATCAGGAAGGCCGAGCCGATGGCGCCAAAGATGGCCAGCAGCAGCGTCAGGACCAGCGTTTCGATGTACATCTTGCGCAGGCCGACGCGCGAGTCGAGCCGCAAATGGTATTCGCTGTAGGCCGTACGCAGCACTTCGGCGTTCGACGCCAGGTTCACGGGGACGGCCTGCAGCACTTGCAGGAAGCGCGGCTGGGCGCCCGGCTGCTCGGGCACGGCCAGCACCACGCGCAGGCGCAGGCCGGTGGCGGCGTCGAGCGCATTCGCCGGCGCCGGCTCGCGGAAGTCGCGCTCGATGCCGCCTTCCGGGCGCGCATAACCGCCCGGCATGGCCGCTTGCAGCAGCATTTGCGGGGTCGGCATGTCCGGCGTCAGGTTGGCGCGGCGGTCTTCTGACGCCCACGCCAGCAATTTGCCGTCGGCGCCCACCAGCAGCGCATTCTCGATGCCGCTCTGATCGGCCAGGATGCGGGCCAGGATGGTCTGCACGCCCTTCTCGTCCTGGCCGGCCAGCGTGGCCGCAGCCGTGGTGGTGCTGGTGCCCAGCTGGACCAGCGCTTCATCGAGCGCGGCATGGCCCAGGTTCAGCCCCGATTCGAGCGCCGATTCGATCTTCACGTCGAACCAGGAATCGATCGAGTGCGACACGAACAGCACCGAGACAAAGAAAATCACCACGCCCGGCAAGATGCCGATGCCGGCAAACAGGAACACCAGGCGCGCCATCAGGCGCGAACCGAACTTGCCGCTCTTGTAGCGCGAATACAGGCGCGCCAGCGCGACGATCACCAGCAGCATCAGCGCTGCCGCGACACCCGCGTTCACGCCCAGCAGCCAGGAATAATGTTTGTCGAAAAAGCCGGAGTTGCCCGACGCCGCCGCCAACAGAAACAGCAGGATGGAAGTGACCGCGCCGCCAATAACCAGCGCATAACGCAAAATCTGGGTCAAGTGTCAGTCCGCCCGGTAAGTAAAAGATTTCTTGTTTGACGACAGGCGCCAGTCCGAGTCGTTGAACGCATTGACCTGGAGCGGCTTTTGCAGCAGCTCGCGGTCCATGTACATGCGCAACGAGACGGTATAGATTTCGCCACGCTTGAGGGCGCCGCGCGGCGCGATGACCCAGCGGCTGGGCCGGCGGATCTGGAACATCGCCTCCTCGAGCGTGCCGAAACTTTGCTGCACGCTGCCGGTGACGTAGATGGTGTACTGGCGCGTCAGCACATCGTACTTGATGCGCGTGGTCTGGCGCGTCGAGACGGCCTTGTCGTCGGTCCAGTACCAGCGCGGCCGGGTCAGTTCGATTTCGGTGGTAAACGAGAGCGGCGTGCCATGCTGGATGGCTTCTTCCATGCCCCGGGACAGATCGAACGAAAAGGCGACGGCCAGCTTGTAGCCTTCGTCGCTCGCCTCGATGTTGGCGCGCGTGACCTCGACGCCATCGGCCGCCTGCGCCTGGGTACAGGCAAGGACGAGCAGCAGCTGGCAGACGAAGAGGCGGATGAATCGTGTCACAGGGGGCCCGGGCCTAGGATGAGAAAAAGCGGAAGGTTGTGGTCGGACCGTTACGCCGCGTTCTTCTGGAACAGGGCGTAAAACAAACCGTCATGATCCTGCCCGGCCTCGCTCACGGGGAGAAGCTGGCCCGGCGCGTCGAGACGCGTGGCGCCGTTGCGCACTGCAAACGCGGCCGCCTGCGCCTCCGATTCCTGGGGCCACAGCGAACATGTCACGAACAGCAATTTACCATTGGGGCCAAGCATCTGCCAAAGGTTGTCGAGTATTTTGCTTGAAAGTGTTGCAAGTTGGAGCGCGTCGCCACGGCGGCGCAACCAGCGGATATCCGGGTGGCGCCGCACGATGCCGGACGCCGTGCACGGCACGTCGGCCAGGATGCGGTCGAACGGCACGCCGTCCCACCAGCCGGCCTGTTCAGCATCCGCGGTCAGCACGGTCGCTTTCAAGCCCAACCTTGCCAGATTGTCGGCCACGCGCGTGAGGCGCTTGGTATCCGAGTCGATCGCGGTCAGGTGAATGTTCGCCAACTCCAGCAGGTGGCCGCTCTTGCCGCCCGGAGCGGCGCAGGCGTCCAGCACCCGCATGCCATTTTTGACGTCGAGCAGCGGCGCGGCCAGCTGGGCGCCGGCGTCCTGCACCGACGACAGCCCTTCTTCGAAGCCGGGGATCATGGCCACGTTCACCGCCTGCGCAAGGCGCAACGCGCTCGGGCCGACCTGGGTGGTGGCAATGCCGGCGTCGGCCAGCTGGCGCGCGTAGGCTTCCATGCTGGTTTTGCGCAGGTTCACGCGCAGCGTCAGCGGCGGCGGCTGGTTGCCGGCCGTAAGGATGGTTTCCCAGTTCTTCGGATAGGCGGCGCGGGTGGCGTCGATCCACCACTGAGGATAATTCCACTGCGCCAGCGGCTGCTTCATGGCTTGCTCGAGCAGGGCGTCCTGTTCGCGCAGGTAGCGCCGCAGCACGGCATTCACCATCGATTTGGCATGGGCCAGGTCGGGGTGCGACGAAGCGGCCGTGACGGCCTGGTCGACGACGGTGAACGGTTCGTACGGGGCGTCGGTGCCCGGCGGCGGGTCCAGCAGCGCCAGCGCGCAAATGAGCAGGCAGGCCAGCATGGCCGGCTCGGGCGCCTTGGTCGTCATCAAGGCCAGCAGCACTTCGCTGCGCCCGGCCTGGCGCATGGCGCGGTAGGCGATGTCCTGGATCGCGCCCCGGGTTTGCGGGGTCGGACCGGCCACGCCAAAGGCCATCGACAGGGCGCTTGGTAACGCGGTGCCGCCACGCACCTGGGCCACGGCGTTGGCTGCGCCCAGCAGGGCCAGCGCCAGCGAATCGCTCTTCAGGTCAGGCTTGTAGCCGGGCTGCAGGACGGCCTTATTGGTTTGCTGGACCTCCGGCGCGCGTGGCGCAGGCGCGCGGGTGGGAGCAGGCACGGGTGCGGGCGCGGGCGAATACGCATGGGCCGGCACGGCGGCCTTGGCCGGTGCTGGCTTGGCGTGACCAGGCTTGGCATACGGTTTTTTGGACGGGCCCACCTTGGCGGCTTTGGGTTTGATACTGAGCGTCGGGCGCTTGTCGGTCATGGCGGGGGTCCAGGCATGGGATGCAGAAAAGGCGCCCATTGTACCGGCATGTTCTTCAGCCAAGCTTAAAAACGCTTGAAGCGGTGGACCGGGCGGGCGGCCGGGGGCGCTCCGAACCAGTATAATGGTCAACGTTTGCCCGTGGCGCTGCCACCGCTTTTTATGCATTTTTCTTATAGTTGACACCCTGCTCATGCTCGCCCAACAAAAACAAAAGATCGTCGCCCTGTTCCAGTCCGCTTTGACGCCGATCCTCGCCGAATCAGGCTCAGTTGCCAACATCGCACCCAACGTGACCCTGGAGCGCCCGCGCGACCCGGCCCACGGCGACGTCGCCTGCAATATCGCCATGCAGCTGGCCAAACAGCTCAAAGCCAACCCGCGCGAACTGGCCACGCGCCTGGTCGCCGCAGTGCTGGCCGATCCGGCCGCCCAAGGCCTGGTCGACAGCGCAGACGTTGCCGGTCCCGGCTTCATCAACCTGCGCGTGGCGCCGGCCCTGAAGCAATCGGTGGTGCATACCATTCTGGCGGAAGGTGCGCGGTACGGCCGCGGCGACAGCGGCGCCGGCAAGCAGGTCATCATCGAATTCGTGTCGGCCAACCCGACCGGCCCGCTGCACGTCGGCCACGGCCGCCAGGCTGCGCTGGGCGACGCCATGGCTGCGCTGTTCGACGCCCAGGGATACGCTGTCACCCGCGAGTTTTACTATAACGACGCCGGCGTGCAGATCGCCACACTGGCCAATTCGGTGCAGGCGCGCGCACGCGGCATCAAGCCGGGCGACGCCGCCTGGCCGGAGTCGGCCTACAACGGCGACTACATCCAGGATATCGCCAACGATTACCTGGCCGGTAGAACGGTCTCGGCCAGCGATGGCCAGCCCGCCACCGCCAGCGGCAAGGTCGACGACCTCGATTCGATCCGCCCGTTTGCAGTGACGTATTTGCGCAACGAGCAGGACATCGACCTGCAGGCGTTCGGCGTCAAGTTCGACAATTACTACCTCGAGTCGTCGCTGTACGCGGACGGCAAGGTCGATGCCGCCGTCGCGGGCCTGATTGCAGCCGGCCACACCTACGAGCAGGATGGCGCGCTGTGGCTGCGCACCACCGACTACGGCGACGACAAGGACCGGGTCATGAAAAAGACCGACGGCACCTTCACTTATTTCGTGCCGGACGTGGCCTACCATATCGTCAAATGGCAACGCGGCTTTACCCAGGCCATCAATATCCAGGGCAGCGACCACCACGGCACCATCGCGCGCGTGCGCGCCGGCCTGCAGGCAGTCGACCTGGGCATCCCGAAGGGTTACCCCGACTACGTGCTGCACAAAATGGTCACCGTCATGAAGGACGGCGAGGAAGTCAAAATTTCCAAGCGCGCCGGCTCCTACGTCACCGTGCGCGACCTGATCGAATGGTCGGGCGGCGGCGACATCACCAAGGGCCGCGATGCGGTGCGCTTCTTCCTCATCTCGCGCAAGGCCGATACCGAATTCGTGTTCGACGTCGACGTCGCCTTGAAGAGCACCGACGAAAACCCGGTCCATTACGTTCAGTACGCGCATGCGCGCATCTGCCGCATGCTGTCGAACTGGGGCGGCGATCCTGCCACCGTGGCCGACGCCGATTTGTCGCCATTGACGGCGCCGAGCGAAATGACCTTGCTGGCCACGCTGGCCGAGTATCCCGACATGCTGGCGCGCGCCCAGGTCGAACTGTCGCCGCACCAGGTGGCGTTTTACCTGCGTGAACTGGCGGCAAACCTGCACAGTTTTTATTTCGCCGAAAAAGTGCTGGTTGAAGACCATGCTGTCATGCGCGCACGTCTCGCGCTGGTCCTGGCCACGCGCCAGGTGCTGCGCAACGGCCTCGGTTTGATCGGCGTGTCCGCACCCGATCAAATGTAATTGAAAGCGCCCATGACCATTCTTTCCCAGCGCCGCCAGCGTGGCAACACGCTGACCGGCTTCATCATCGGCCTGATCATCGGCCTGGGCATCGCGGTGGCCGTGGCGCTGACGATCACCAAGGGCGCCACCCCGTTCACCGACAAGTCGGGCAAGCTGGGACGCCCGGCCGATCCGGCGCCGTCCGATGCGGCCGACCCGAACAAGCCGCTGTACGGCAACCGCGAAGCGGCGCGCGCCGCCAATCGCGCCCTGATCGAGAAAGAAGACAAGGCCGACAAGACGGTCGCTGCCAAGCCGGCTGCTACTGCTGCGGCTCCTGCCGACGCCGACCCGCTCGGCAAAGTCATCGCCTCGCTGAAAGAGCCGGCCGACCGCCCTGCTCTGTCCACCACGCCGCCACCGGCAGTGCGTGAAGCCGCACCGGCTGCTGCCGGCGAAGACCGCGTCACCTACTACCTGCAAGCTGGCGCCTTCCGCGAAATGGCCGACGCCGAAAGCACGCGCGCCAAACTGGCGCTGCTCGGTTTCGAAGCGGCTATTTCGGACCGCAACAGCGACAGCGGCGTGCTGCACCGCGTGCGCGTGGGTCCATATGCGCAGGTCGAAGCGATGAACAAGGCGCGCGCCAAGCTGCTCGACAGCGGCGTCGACGTGGCCATCGTCCGCAACCAGAAATAACCCGACAACCAACCCACTGGAGTGAGCATGAATTTGATCCGCCGCCTGATCTGCACGACCGCCTTGCTTGGTTTCGCCGGCGCCAGCGCCTTTGCCGCGACGCCGATGAACGGCAACGAGTTCATGACGCTGCCTACCGCCCAGCCAACGGAATCGGGCAACAAGGTCGAAGTGACGGAGTTCTTCGCTTACTACTGCCCGCATTGCAATGTGTTCGAGCCACTGCTGTCGGCCTGGGTCAAAAAACAGGGCAACAACATCGTGTTCAAGCGCGTCCACGTGGCCAGCGACCCGCGCGTGGCGCCGCAGCAGCGCCTGTACTACACGCTGGAGGCCATGGGCCTGGCCGATCAGTACCACACCAGGGTGTTCGATGCGATCCACAAGGATCGCCTGAAACTGCAATCGGACGATGAAGTGTTCGAGTGGGCCGCCAAGGCCGGCATCGACCGCGCTGCGTTCACCGGCGCCTACCGCTCGTTCGGCATTCCATCGAAGCTGCGCCGTGCCGAAGGCATGATGGCGGCATATAAAATCGATCACTGGCCAATGATCGCCATCGACGGCAAGTACACCACCTCACCGTCGATGGCCAACAAGAACGCGCCACAGAACATCAGCGAAGCGCAGCAGCAGGAACACGCGCTGCAGGTCATGGACTTTTTGGTCGCCAAAGCCAAGGCCGAAAAGAAGTGAACGCCGAGCGCATCAGCGCGCTGAGCCGATCCGGCGTGGCGGTCGAAGTGGTGCAGGAAACCGGCTCGACCAATTCGGACTTGCTGGCCCGCGCCGCGACGCTGGCTGCACCGGTGCTGCTGGTGGCGCTGCACCAGAACGCCGGGCGCGGGCGCGCCGGGCGCAGTTTTCTCACCGCCGCCGGCGGCGCGCTGACCTTTTCGCTGGCCTGGAAGTTCGACGGCCCGGTGCAGCGCGTGGCCGGCCTGCCGCTGGCCGTGGGCGTGGCGCTGGCTGAAGCCCTGGCGCAGCTCGACGTGCCCGTGCAACTGAAATGGCCGAACGATTTAATGAAAGACGGCGCCAAGCTGGCCGGCATGCTGGTCGAAACCCGGCCGGCGCCGGGCGGCACCTGGGCGATCATCGGCATCGGCCTGAATTTGTCGGTGCCCGACGCGCTGGAACAGCAGATCGGGCGCAGCGTGGCCGCCGCCACCTGGCTGGCGCAGATGGACCGCGACGTGCTGATGGCCGCGTTGCTCGACGCGCTGGCGGACGCCCTGACCACGTTTGCCGGCGCCGGCTTTGCGCCCTTTTGCGCGCGCTGGAACAGCCGGCACGCCTATCAGGGGCAGGACGTGAACATCATCGACAACGGCGTCACGCTGCACACGGGCCGCGCCGCCGGTGTCGACGACAGTGGCGCGCTGCTGCTCGACAGCGCCGCCGGGCGCGTGGTCGTGCATGCCGGCGACGTCTCGCTGCGCCCGCTATGAAGATCCTGCTGATCGATGCCGGCAACACCCGCGTCAAGTGGGCGCTGGCCGATACCCTGGCCGCGCCCGGCCAGTGGCTGCAGCACGGCGCCGTGCTGCATGCCGAGCTTGCGACGCTGGACTGGAGCGCGCTCGGCGCCGCCTGCGCGCTGGTCTCGAACGTGGCCGGCGCGGACATGCGTGCGCAGCTGGCGCAGCTGGTCGCGCCCTTGCCGGTGACATGGTTCGCGTCAAAACCGGCGCTGGCCGGCGTCACCAACGGCTACCGCGATGCGGCCCAGCTGGGTTGCGACCGCTTCGCCGCGGCCATCGGCGCGCGCGCGCTCCACCCGGGTCGCGCGCTGGTCGTCGCCACCTGCGGCACCGCCACCACCATCGACGCCATCACCGCAGGCGGGGTGTTTACCGGCGGGATGATCCTGCCGGGGCTGGCGCTGATGGCCGGTTCGCTGGCAAAAAATACGGCGCAGCTGCCGCAAGTGCAAGCGGGGGTCGCCTTGCCGTCGACGTTCGCCGATAACACCATGGACGCCATCATCTCCGGCTGCATCAATGCGCAGGCCGGCGCGATCGAACGCGCCGTCGCCGCGCATCGCGCCCAAGAATGCATTGTTTCCGGCGGCGCCGCCGGCTACATCGTGCCCGCTTTGACCATTGCGCACACCGCGCGCGAGAATCTGGTACTGGCCGGCCTCCATGCGGCGGCCACCGCCATGGCGCAACAAGGAGAACTGTCATGCTGAAATTCGCTTTCTGGGCACTGCTAGCGGCCAACGCCGTTTGGTTCGCAGCCAGCCAGGGTTATCTGGGCCACCTGAGCGCCGACGAACACGAGCCGCAGCGCCTGTTGAAACAGATCGGTACCGACAAGCTGGTGATGCTGACCGCGCAGCAGGCCCAGGAAACCCTGGCCGCCGCGACGGTGGCCGCAGACACGCCACCGCCGCCCGCCGAAGAACCTGCGCCAGCGGCGCCGAAACCGGTACTGGCGCCCGCGCTGGTCTGCACGGAAGTGTCGAACCTGCGCGAAGCCGATGCACGCAAGTTTGAAACGCGCCTCGCAAAGCTCGATCTGGGATCGCGTCAAACGCGGCGCGAAGTCGCGGCGACCGATTTTTCCAGTTACATCGTGTTCATTCCGCCGCAGGGCAGCAAGGAAGCGGCCGAGCGCAAAGTGGCCGAACTGAAAGCGTTGGACGTGACGAACTTTTTTGTCATGAACGCCGACTCGCCGATGAAGTGGGCGGTCTCGCTGGGCGTCTTCAAATCGGAAGCGGCTGCGCAGGCGCAGCTGGCGGCGCTGGTCAAGCAAGGTGTGCACAGCGCCAAGGTGGCGGGACGCGCCTCGGGGACGCGGGTCACCTATCAATTCCGCGGCATCGAGGCGGGCACCAGCGCGCGCATCGAACGCATGGCCGAAACCTACACCGGCCAGGAAACCCGGGCCTGCAAATAACAGGCGGTTAAAACGCGGTGGTCGCCTGCCGCGGCGCGCTCTTGGCGTCGGCAGGGGCTTCGCGCCGCAGCGCGACGACCTTGGCGGCGTCGGCGGCCAGAATGCGGTCGATCCGTACGTGCGCCCTGCCCTTCTTCAACAGACCCAGCTTCAGCGCTGCGGTGTACGACACATCGATCATGCGCCCCGACAAAAACGGGCCACGGTCGTTGATCCGCACCACCACCTGCTTGCCGCTCTGCAGGCTGGTCACGCGCACATACGATGGAATCGGCAACGTGGGGTGCGCCGCGGTCATCTTGTACATGTCATACCGTTCGCCGGACGAGGTACGACTGCCGTGGAATTTGACACCGTACCAGCTGGCGACGCCCTGCTGGGAGTACGGCGCATTGTCCAGCATCGGCGTGTACTTCTGCCCGAAGACGGAATACGGGCGGTTGCCGACTTTTGCAAAGGGCTCGTCCTTGAAGACGGCGTCCGGCACCAGGTACAACTCCGGCGGCGGATTTGTGCCCGGCCCGTCATCCTGGTAGTAAGCACCCCGGCCCGAGCCTGCCGGCGGCAGCGCCGCTTGCAGGCCCGCGTGGTCGACCGGCGCCGTGCGATGCCACGGGAGCAGTGCGATGGTTTTGCTATCGTTGCTGGTGCTGGCGCAGCCAGTGAACAGCACTGCGCATCCGGCGGCGATGCACCACGCCCCGGCTTGTTTGATCAATCGTTTCATTGCAATCCCTCGTCAGACGAGCATCGGCTAGACGCCGCCGCATGCTCATGAAAAGACCGCTATCCGATACGAGGGTTGATCGGGGCGGCGCCACAGGGAGGATTTCCATGTGGAAATACTCAGGGCGGATAGTACAGTCGACGCCGAAAATGCAAGGCGCAGCGTTACGATGTGTTACGCGGTGTAAGCCCGGCGCGCAGGCCAGGAAATTCGCTAGCGTTTCACGACCAGCGGCTTCAAGCCCAGTGTGGTGGGCATGGAACGCGCCGCTTCCTGGGCGTCGGCGCGCGACGCGAACGGGCCGCGGAACAGCCGGAAGATGCTGCCCGCCTGCGCCACTTCCAGCGTGGCGCCGTCGATCCCGGCCGCCTGCAGGCGCGCACGCATGTCCTCGGCGCCGGACGCGCGGCCGTAGGCGCCCAGCTGCAAATAGAAGCCTGCGCTGGCGACCACCGGCGCATCGGCAGGCGCCACCAGCGCCGCGCTCTCAAACGCCATCCGGTCCTTCAGCATCAGGTTGGTCATGTCGTCGGGCGCCCCATTGGCGGCCGACGCCACCTCGGCGTTCGCTTCGCGCCGCAGCGTGGCGGCCCGGGCCGGATCAGGCGCCAGCATGCGGTCGACCTGCACCTGGTGGCTGCCTTTGCCCAATAACCCGAGTTTCAGCGCAGCGGTGTACGACACGTCGATCAGCCGGCTCGAGTGAAACGGCCCGCGATCGTTAATGCGCACCACGACCTGCTTGCCCGACTCCAGGCTGGTGATGCGCGCGTACGACGGAATCGGCAAGGTCGGATGGGCCGCGGTCATCTTGTACATGTCGTACAGTTCACCGGACGAGGTTTTCTGGCCGTGGAACTTGACGCCATACCAGCTGGCCACGCCCTGCCTCGAATACGGCATGTCGTCGATCATCGGTGTGTAGGTCTGGCCGAATACCGAATACGGCCGGTTCGCGTATTTCGCATACGGTTCGGCCTTGAATACGGCGTCCGGCACGAGATCCAGGTTCGGCGGCGGATTCGCGCCCGGGCCGTCGCCCTGGTAGTAGCCGCCGCGGCCGGAGCCGGCTGGGGGCAGCTTGGGCGCCTCCCCATGTTGCGCGGCCGGCTTGTGCGGCCATGGCAAGGGAATGATGCGGTGGCCGTCGCTGCTGGCGCAACCGCTCAGGAACATGGCGCAGCCGGCGACCGGAAGCCAGGTCGCCGTTTGCTGGATCAATCGTTTCAAAGGCTGCCCTCTCAGGTCTGCACCAGCTTGCGATGGCGCTGGATGCTCATTAAGATCCCGCTGCCCAGTCCGAGGGTGAACAAGGCAGTGCCGCCGTAACTCATGAACGGCAGTGGCACGCCGACCACTGGCAGGATCCCGCTCACCATGCCCATGTTCACAAAAGCGTAGGTAAAGAAAATCATCGTGATCGCGCCGGCCAGCAGGCGCGTGAACAGGTTCGGGGCATTCGCCGCAATCATCAGGCCGCGCCCGATCAAGAGCAGATACAGGAACAGCAAAATCAGGTTGCCGACCAGGCCGAACTCCTCCGAGTAGACCGAAAAAATGAAGTCGGTGGTGCGTTCGGGGATGAACTCCAGGTAAGCCTGCGTACCCTTCATATAGCCTTTACCCGTCACGCCGCCCGAGCCGATTGCAATGGTCGACTGGATGATATGGAAGCCTTTACCGAGCGGATCGGTGGTCGGGTCGATCAGCGTCATCACGCGTTCGCGCTGGTAGTCGTGCATCATGGACCAGGCCACCGGCAGGCTGGCGCCGGCCGCCACCACCAGGCCGATCAGCATTTTCCACGATAGCCCGGCCAGGAAGATCACGTAAAAACCGGAGGCGGTCACCATCAGCGCCGTGCCGAGGTCGGGCTGCTTGAGGATCAGCACCACCGGCACGCCCAGCAGCGCTGCCGCCACCGCGAACGATTGCCACTTGATGAGACCAGCCCGGCTTTGAAAATACCAGGCCAGCATCAGCGGCATGGCGATCTTCATGATTTCGGACGGCTGGATGTCGAACCCGATATGCAGCCAGCGACGCGCGCCCTTCTTGATGACTCCGAACAGGAACACACAGATGAGCAGCGTGACGCCGAAGGTATACACCGGCACGGCCAGGCGCAGCAGCGTTTGCGGCGGCACATTGGCCGCGGCCCACATGATGACGAAGGCCAGCAGGATGTTGCGCAGCTGGCCTTCGACGCGGCCGGGAAAATCGGCGCCGGCCGACGACAGCGTCAGGATCCCGGTCGAGAGCAGCAGGAACAGGATGATCGCCAGCGGACCGTCGAACACGGTGAAGTAGGGTTTCAGGCGGCGGCCCAGCGAGCGGCGTTCATTGAAGCGCATGGTTTATCCCTTCGGAACCGGGGCGGGGACCAGGTCGGCCGCCGCCGTGGTCTGGTCGACCTGCGTGGCCGGGTCATGATGGTCGCCCTCTTCCGGGTCGTCCCCGTTGGGCGCATCCTTGAGCATTTTCGGCTTGTCCTTGTCGCCCGGGCGTTTGCCCAGCAAATAATAGTCGAGCGCCTTGCGTACGATCGGCGCAGCGATCACGCCGCCAAAGCCGGCGTTTTCCACCACCACTGCAATCGCGATGCGTGGCTTCTCGGCCGGCGCAAAGGCAGTAAACAGCGCGTTGTCGCGCAGCCGCTCAGGCGTGGCCGCGTGGTTGTATTTACCGCCCTTCAGGCCCACCACCTGGGCGGTACCGGTCTTGCCGCCCACCGTGTAGCCGGCATTGCGGAAGGCGGTCGAGCCGGTGCCTTCCAGGATCACGCCCACCATGGCACGCTTGATAATGTCGATGTTTTCCTGCTTGAGCGGAATGCGCCCGCTGGCGGTTGCCACGGTAAGTGTGCGCGCATGGGTGCCGCCGTCTTCGACAATTTTCACCAGGTGCGGTTTCATCACCACGCCGTTGTTGGCCAGGGTGGCAATCGCATGGCCCATCTGAAGCGGTGTAAAAGTATTAAACCCGTTACCAATACTGATCGAGATCGTATCGCCGCCGACCCACTTCTGCGCCGCGCGGTTTTTCTTGAAGCGCTCCGCTTTCCACTCCTTCGACGGCAGGATGCCGACCTTCTCGTGCTCCAGGTCGATGCCGGTGAGCTGGCCGAAGCCGAACGGTTTCATGAAGTAGTGGATGGCGTCGATGCCCATCTCATTGCCGAGCTGGTAGTAGTAGGTGTCGCACGACTGGACGATGGAGCTGTACATATTGATGTAGCCATGGCCGCCCTTCTTATCGTCGTTGAAGCGGTGCCCGCCCAGCATGAAGAAGCCGGGGTCGTTAAAACCCCATTCGGGACGGCGCTTGCCCAGTTCCAGCGCGGCCAGCGCCATGTACGGTTTAAAGGTCGAACCAGGGGGATAGGCGCCGGACAGGGGCCGGTTCATCAGCGGTCGGTCGAGCGAGGTATTGAGTTCATTCCAGCTCTGGCTGTCGATGCCGTCGACGAACAGGTTCGGATCGAACCCCGGGCGCGACACGTAGGCCAGCACGTCGCCCGTCTCCGGCTCGATGGCGACCAGCGCGCCGCGGAAGTCGCCGAAGGCTTCTTCGATCACTTTTTGCAGCTCGATGTCGATCGACAGAATCAGGTTGCTGCCGGGGACGGCGTCCGTGCGCGACAAGGTGCGGATGGCGCGCCCGCGCGCAGTGCGTTCGACTTCTTCATAGCCAGTGGTGCCGTGCAAGACTTTTTCGTAGCTCTTTTCCAGGCCCTCTTTGCCCATGTGATCGGTGCCGTTGTAGTTGGCGGCGTCCTCACCGGCTTCGAGTAACTTCGCTTCGCCCTGGTTGATGCGACCGATGAACCCGATCACGTGCGAGGCGACTTCGCCCAGCGGATACTGGCGGAACAGGCGGGCTTGCACTTCCACGCCGGGAAACTGGAAGCGGTGCGCCGTGAAGCGCGCCACTTCGTCGTCGGAAAGGCGGGTGCGCAGCGGCACGCTGGAAAAATTTTTCGATTCTTCCACCAAACGCTTGAACCGCTTGCGGTCTTTCGGCTCGATCAGCACCAGTTTGGCCAGTTCGTCGATCACCGACTCGAGGTTCGCCGTCAGTTTCGACGGCGTGATCTCAAGCGTGTAAGCCGAGTAATTACGGGCCAGGACCACGCCGTTGCGGTCGACGATCAGCCCGCGGTTGGGCACGATCGGCACGATGGCGATGCGGTTGTCCTCCGCCTGCGACATGTACTGGCCATGCTTGTAGACCTGCAGCCAGACGAAACGTGCGGCCAGCAGCGAAAAACAGATCAGCACCAGCGCCACCAGCGCCGTGATGCGCATGCGGAACAGGTGGATTTCGCGGTCGTTATCTTTTATTTCAGTCAAAGCGTTCGGTCACTTTCGGTCAAATCGGCCGGGTGTGGTCGCGGTCGACGGCGCGGCGCTGCGGCGCCAGCAGCAGCCACGTGATCACCGGCCACAGGACAATGCCCACCACGCTTTCGACGAATTGCACGAAGCCGGGGAAGCGGCCCGACACGGTGAAGCGCACCAGCACCTGCACCGCCTGGGTCATCACCAGCAGCGGGAACACGTGCAGCGCCTGCGTCATGATCGGGAACCACAGCACACGCCGGTGGATCATGATGGCGAAATAGGACAGCAAGGTGTACGCCAGCGCATTTTCGCCGAGCAGGGTCGCGTCGTGCACATCCATCAGGAGGCCCATCGAAAACGCCACGCCGATGCCGACCTTGCGCGGCTGGTGGATGCCCCAGAACACCAGCACCAGCGCGACGAAATCGGGCGCACCGGTCCAGCGGCCCCAGGGCAACAGGTTGAGCATGAAAGCGCAGGTCAGGCTGAGCGTGATGAACAGCGGGCTGACCGGCAGGAGAATGTAATGGGGACGGTTCATTGTGCACCCTGGATCGGTTTAACTGGTGCTGCGGCCGGCTTGCTGACACCGGCGACGGGCAAGGGCACGGTTTTGGTCGGCGCCGGCGGCACCGCAGCCGGCGCCGCCACTTCCGGCGCCTTCAAGGTCGGCAAGGGCAAGGGCGCCATTTTCGGCAGATTTTTCCGCGCCGATGCGGTCGGCTTGACCGCGTCGGTGTCGACCGGCCGCTGCGGCAAGGGGACATGCGTCATGACAATCAGCAGCTGGCGGTTGCGGTCGACGCCGGCCAGGGGCTGGCAGATCACGCGCCCGAACGCACCGGCGCCGACGTTTTCCACCTGCGCCACCCTGGCCACGGCCAGGCCGGCCGGGTAGATACCGTCCATGCCGGAGGTAATCAGTACGTCGCCGACGACGATGTCGGCATTCGGCGCCACGAAGCGCAGGTCGAGCGTGCCGGACTGGCCGCGTCCGTATGCCACCGTGCGCAGGCCCGAGCGCAGCACCTGCACCGGAATGGCTTGTTCCTTATCGGTCAGCAGCGTGACTTCGGAGGTGAACGGGAACACGCGGGTGACCTGGCCGACCACGCCGAAGTTGTCGATCACGGGCAAACCGAGCGTGACATTGCTTTGCGAACCGCGGTCGAGCACGATCTTGCGGGTCGACGGGTCGCGCGCGTCGTACAGTATTTCGCTCATCATCGACTGCACTGGCAGGTGGGCTTTGGCGTCCATCAGTTTGCGCAACTGGGCATTCTCGGCCATCTGCAATTGCGCCTGCTGCATCAAGGTGGCATTCGCGATTTGCTCGCTTTTCAGGTCGCGCACCTCCTTCTGCAGAGCCGACAGCGACGAAAAATAATTGCCCATGTTGCCGGCGGCGTCGCGCGGAATCAGGGCCGCCATTTGCAGGGGATAGAGCACCGTGCCGGCCACCTGGCGCAGGCTGGTGAGCGCGTGAAAACGCGCATCAATGATCAATAAGGCAACAGAGAGAAATGCGAACACCGCCACCTTGACCCGCGCAGGCGCGCCTTGCTTGAACAACGGCGGAGGACTGTATTCCATGACTTCCAATAATTGATGCGATAGGGGATCGCTTCAAGCGAGGGCTGGAGCCGGGCGTCATGCCGCAGCACTTGCTCAATAGCTTGCGAGCACGCATTTTCGCCACCTGCCCAGGCAAGCGCCAGCGCGCTTACCTTTGCTTACGGGGCTCGCTGCTTACTCGTAGGAAAAGATCGAGCCCAGCTTGTCCATGCGCTCGAGCGCCATGCCCGAACCACGCACCACGCAGGTCAGCGGATCTTCGGCCACCAGCACCGGCAGGCCGGTTTCTTCCATCAGCAAGCGATCGAGGTCGCGCAGCAAGGCGCCGCCACCGGTGAGCATCATGCCTTTTTCGGCGATGTCCGCGCCCAGTTCCGGCGGGGTCTGCTCGAGGGCGTTCTTCACGGCCGAGACGATGTTGTTCAGCGGGTCGGTCAGCGCTTCCAGGATTTCGTTGGACGAAATCGTAAACGAGCGCGGAATGCCTTCGGACAGGTTGCGGCCCTTGACTTCCATTTCCTTCACTTCCGAACCCGGGAACGCCGAACCGATGGCCTTTTTGATCGCTTCCGCGGTCTGCTCGCCGATCAGCATGCCGTAGTTGCGGCGGATGTAGTTGACGATGGCTTCGTCGAACTTGTCGCCACCCACGCGCACCGAGCCTTTGTACACCATGCCGCCAAGCGAGATGATGCCCACTTCGGTGGTGCCGCCGCCGATGTCAACCACCATCGAGCCGGTTGCGTCCGACACCGGCAAGCCGGCGCCGATGGCTGCGGCCATCGGCTCTTCAATCAGGTAGACGTGCGAGGCGCCGGCGCCAAGCGCCGATTCGCGAATTGCGCGGCGCTCGACCTGGGTCGAACCGCACGGCACGCAAATGATGATGCGCGGCGATGGACGGAAGAATTTGGAGTCGTGCACCATGCGAATGAATTGCTTGAGCATTTGCTCGGTGACGGTGAAGTCGGCAATCACGCCGTCTTTCATCGGGCGGATCGCCTCGATATTGCCTGGCACTTTACCAAGCATCTGCTTGGCTTCCTTGCCGACCGCCTGGATCGTCTTCTTGCCGTTCGGGCCGCCTTCCTGGCGGATCGCCACAACCGAGGGCTCGTCCAGGACAATGCCCAGGCCACGGACGTAAATCAGGGTATTCGCGGTGCCAAGGTCAATTGCCAGGTCGTTCGAAAAATAACTGCGTAAAAAACCAAACATGTGTGTCCTGATGCGCAACGGTCGCGCGTGAAATGTGCGCCTACAACGCGCCAAAACATTAAAGGGAAGTCTCGCCACGCGCCAATCGACGATTGCGGCGCGGTCTTGTCATGCTGCGGCTGCCCTATGAAAGCGCCGACAACGCATTAACCCGCCATTCTACCTTATAATTTAACGCTTAAATGCTGAAAAACCGCGCAATTGCCCCTCTGTTCAGCGGTCAGATCGGCGGTGTTAGCAAGCTTTTATCAGATCAAGCAGACTGTTATTCCGGATTGCTTACCATTTCTTTATCATTCACCTTGAATACGCGGCTTTTGGCCGCGCCCCAGCCATGTCCCTGACACTTTCTGATGTAAAACGGATCGCCAACCTGGCCCAGCTCGAGATGAACGACGCCCAGGCCGCCGTTGCGCTGGACGAACTCAATGGCATCTTTGCCCTGGCCGAGCAGATGCAGGCGATCGATACCACCGGCGTCGCGCCCCTGTCCCAGCCGCTGGCCACCATCCGCGACCTGCCCTTGCGCCTGCGCGACGACGTGGTCACGGAAACCGACCACCGTGCCGCATACCAGGCGCCGGCCCCGAAGACCCAGGACGGTTTGTACCTGGTTCCTAAAGTCATTGAATAATTCGATCCTCATGCATACCAAGACCATCAAAGAGTTGTCCACGCTGCTGCACGCGAAACAGATCACGTCCGTTGAACTGACCCAGCACTTTCTGGATCGCGCCCAGGCGAGCACGCACAATGCCTTCCTGCACATCGACCCTGCCCTGTCGCTGGCGCAAGCGGCCGCGGCCGATGCCCGCTTTGCCGACGGCAGCGCCGGCCCGCTGACCGGCATCCCGATCGCGCACAAGGATATTTTTGTGACGCAAAACCTGCGCGCCACGGCCGGCTCGAAAATGCTGGGCAATTACACCAGCCCGTTCGACGCCACCGTCGTCGAACAATTCGCCGCCGCCGGCATGGTCACGCTGGGCAAACTCAATTGCGACGAATTCGCCATGGGTTCGTCCAACGAAAACTCGGCCTTCGGCGCCGTGTTGAACCCGTGGGACACCACGGCAATCCCGGGCGGCTCGTCCGGCGGCTCGGCTGCGGCGATCGCTGCACGCCTGGCGCCAGCCGCCACCGCCACCGACACCGGCGGCTCGATCCGCCAGCCAGCCGCATTTTGTGGCGTCACCGGCATCAAGCCGACCTACGGCCGCGTCTCGCGCTACGGCATGATCGCGTTCGCCTCGTCGCTCGACCAGGGCGGCCCGATGGCCCAGAGCGCCGAAGACTGCGCCATGCTGCTGGGCGAAATGGTCGGTTTTGACGCGCGCGACGCCACCAGCCTGACCGCGGAGCAAGGAAATATCCGCGAAGACTTTACGCGCGAACTGAACGAGCCATTGACCGGTCTACGCATTGGCGTACCGAAGGAATATTTCGGCGAAGGCCTGGCGGCCGACGTCGAGCAAGCCGTGCGCGCCGCGCTGGACGAATTCGTCAAGCTGGGTGCGACGCTGGTCGACATCTCGCTGCCGAAAACATCGCTGTCGATTCCCGTGTACTACATCATCGCGCCGGCCGAAGCGTCGTCGAACCTGTCGCGCTTCGATGGCGTGCGCTACGGCCACCGCGCCGCCGAGTACACGGATCTGGCGGACATGTACAAAAAGTCACGCGCGCAAGGTTTTGGACCGGAAGTGCAGCGCCGCATCCTGGTCGGCACCTACGTGCTGTGCCACGGCTACTACGATGCCTACTATGTGCAGGCACAAAAAATCCGGCGCCTGATCGCCGACGATTTCCAGGCTGCGTTCGCCGACCAGTGTGACGTGATCATGGGCCCGGTGGCGCCGACGGTGGCGTGGGACCTGGGTGCAAAGACCAATGACCCGGTCGCCAACTACCTGGCCGACATTTTTACGCTGTCGACCAGCCTTGCCGGTTTGCCGGGCATGTCGGTGCCGTGCGGCTTTGGCCAGGGCGAGAAAAACGCCCGGCGCCCGGTGGGCCTGCAAATCATCGGCAATTATTTTGCCGAAGCGAAGCTGCTGAACATTGCGCATCAGTACCAGCAAGTGACCGACTGGCATGCGCGCACGCCAGCCGGCATCTAACAAGAAAGCGAGAACAACATGCAATGGGAAGTCGTCATCGGTCTTGAGAACCACGTGCAGCTCACGACCAATTCGAAAATCTTCAGCGGCAGCGCGATTGCCTTTGGCGCCGCGCCGAACACGCAAGCCTCCCCGGTCGACCTGGCCTTGCCGGGCGTGCTGCCAGTACTGAACCGCGGCGCGGTGGAACGCGCGATTCGTTTCGGCCTGGCCGTCGGCGGCAAGATCGCGCCCGAATCCATTTTCGCGCGCAAAAATTACTTTTATCCCGATTTGCCCAAGGGTTACCAGATCAGCCAGTTCGCCGATCCGGTTGTGGTCGGCGGCACGCTGACGTTTGGCTACGAGAAAGACGGCAGGCTGGAAACACGCACCGTCAACCTGACCCGCGCGCACCTGGAAGAAGACGCCGGCAAATCGCTGCACGAAGACTACGCCGGCATGACCGGCATCGACCTGAACCGCGCCGGCACGCCGCTGCTGGAAATCGTGTCGGAGCCGGAAATGCGCAGCGCCGCCGAAGCCGTCGCCTACGCGCGCGCGATGCATTCGCTGGTCATGTGGCTCGGTGTTTGCGACGGCAATATGCAGGAAGGCTCGTTCCGCTGCGACGTCAACGTGTCGGTGCGCCCGGTAGGGCAAGCCGAATTCGGCACCCGCTGCGAAATCAAGAATTTGAATTCGTTCCGGTTCATGGAAGAAGCGATTCACTATGAAGTGCGGCGCCAGATCGAATTGATTGAAGACGGCGGCAAAGTCATCCAGGCCACCCGTCTGTGGGACCCGGACAAGAAAGAAACGCGTTCGATGCGCACCAAGGAAGACGCGCAGGATTACCGCTATTTCCCCGATCCCGATTTGCCGCCGCTGGTTATCGGCCCAGAGTGGATCTCGCGCGTGCGCGACAGCATGCCGGAACTGCCGGCCGGGATGCGTGCGCGCTTCACGGGCGACTATGGCCTGCCGGAATACGACAGCCTGATTCTGACCTCGTCGCAGGCGCTGGCGACCTATTTTGAAGCGGTGATTGCGAAAGCCGGTAAAGAGAATGCCAAGTCGATTGCCAACTGGCTGATGGGCGATGTGTCGTCGACCCTGAATCGAGAAGGCGTCGATATTGCCGATTCGCCGGTGGAAGCGTCGCAACTGGCGCTGCTCATCAAGCGCATTGCCGACGGCACTATTTCGAACAAGGCTGCGAAAGACGTGTTTGCGGCGATGTGGGCGGAAAAATCGACGGCGGAAGATAGTGCCGATACGGTCATCGAGCGGCTCGGCCTGAAGCAGATTTCGGATTCGGGTGCGCTGGAAGCGATTGTCGACCAGGTGCTCGCGGCAAACGAGAAATCGGTGGAGCAGTATCGCGCGGGTAAAGAAGCGGCGATTAATGCGCTGATTGGCCAGGCGATGAAGGCGTCGAAAGGTAAAGCGAATCCGGCGCAGTTGACGGAGTTGTTGAAGAAGAAGCTGGCCGGCTGATTGGTGTTTTCGGCAAGGCAAAAGGCACGGTTCGCCGTGCCTTTTTTGCATTTGATTGCATCCATTTTTTAATATTGAATAAAACTCATCGTTTATAAAAAAGTAAGGTATTTTTCAATTCGTGGTGGGTGCGCAACAAATCCGCACGTTTAGCGTGCATAACGATGTATTTACAGAAAATTCCCTCAAAGCATACACATTGCGCTAGCATGATTTCACGGCACGCCATTGCTTTTCCGTTCCGATATTCCCCAATTCTGTTTCGCCCTCAAGTCACGCCAATTTATCCCGTCGTTTGAATACGGCAATAAAACTGCTTAGATACCAAGGAAAAAATGAAACCGTCCAACTGGAAACTGGCAACCCGACTGGGCCTGGGTTTTGGCGTGATGTTATTGCTACTTGTGGCACTTGCATCGTTGTCAATTACACGTATCACGCACAGTAACCAGGCGATCAGCGAAATTCTCAACGATCGCTACGTGAAGGTACAGCTGACCAATTCCATCAAGCAGGAAATTAACGAACAGGCTCGGGCACTGCGCAATGCGATCATTGCTGGCGCAAACAAGGAGGAGATAAGTTTATCGTTTAAAAGAATTACAGCGTCAATCGAAAAAAACGACGCTTTTCTGACCAAGCTGAAGGGGATGCTGAATACGAAAAAAGGCGAGGAATTGTTTGGCGCGGTGGCAGAGGCACGCGACAAGTATGGCGTAGTGCGATCGGCCACAATACGCCTCATCCAGGAGGGCAAGACAGCCGAAGCAGGGGCTTACCTGTTTAGCGGCGTCAGGGGACCACAGAGTGCTTATTTCTCGGTCCTGTCTGCCCTGGCTGACTATCAGGAGTTGCGCATGAACACCGATGGCGCGCAAACACTCGCAGATGGCAAGTCAGCCATTATTGTCGTCCTGGTGGTCTCCGGCGCAGCCATCCTTCTCGCTATTTTGATTGGCACGCTGACGACCCGCTCGATCACCCGGCCGGTCGACCGCGCATTGCATTTGGCACAGGCGGTAGCGCAGGGCAATCTCACCGAGAAAATCGACGTGACCAGCACTGACGAAATCGGCATGTTGCTGCGGGCGCTGCAGGAGATGAACGGCAATCTGCAGACCATCGTCGGACAGGTCCGCACGGGCACCAACGAGATCGCGGTTGCGAGCACAGAAATTGCCAAAGGTAATATGGATCTGTCGTCGCGTACTGAGCAGCAGGCCAGTTCACTCGAAGAAACCGCCTCGTCGATGGAAGAACTGACCTCGACGGTGAAACAGAATGGCGAAAACGCGCGCCGCGCCAACCAGCTGGCCAAGTCGGCCACCGAGATTGCCCGTCAGGGCGGTGCGGTGGTTGGTGACGTGGTGACGACCATGGCCGCGATTAACACCTCCGCCAACAAGATTGCCGACATCATCGGCGTGATTGACGGCATCGCCTTCCAGACCAATATCCTGGCACTGAATGCGGCCGTTGAGGCAGCACGTGCCGGTGAACAGGGCCGCGGCTTTGCCGTGGTGGCATCGGAAGTGCGCAATCTCGCGCAACGCTCTGCCGCGGCTGCAAAAGAAATCAAAGGCCTGATTGGCGATTCGCTCGACAAGGTTAAAGCAGGTAATCAACTCGTCTCGAATGCCGGCGATACGATGGCGGAAGTGGTCGGCAGTATTGAACGTGTCACCACCATCATGAGCGAAATCAGTGCCGCCGGGCGGGAGCAGGAAGCCGGCATCGAACAGATCAACCAGGCGGTTTCGGAAATGGATGCAGTCACGCAGCAGAATGCGGCATTGGTCGAGCAGGCGGCGGCAGCCACGGCCGCGCTGGAGGAACAAGCGGCACGGCTGGCCCAGGTGGTGAGTGTATTTACAATCGACAGCGCAATCGACAGCGCGCTCGCTTCATCGCAAGCCGCAGATGGCGTCAGGAAGACCAGCGCTGCCAGGGCGGCGCCGCCAAAGCGAGCCATCGCGAAGGCGAAAAGTGCGGCGCCGGTCGTCAAACGCATCGCGCATGTGACGCCGGAGCCGGCGTGGGAACAGTTCTAGCGCGAGGCTACGCCGATACGCCGTAACGCGCGCGATAGGCCGCCACGGCATCTTTGTGTTTGCTGAGCTCCGGGTCAGCCCCGGCCGCGCCCAGGTAAGCAAACAAATCCTCCAGGTTGCCGATCGAGATCACCGGAATCCCGAACTCATCGGCGACTTCCTGCACCGCGGAACGGTTGGACAAGGCCCCGTCCTTGCCCGACTTTTCCATGCGGTCGAGTGCGATCAGCACCGCGCACGGTTCGGCGCCTGCGGCCCGGATCATGGCCACGGATTCTCGCACCGAGGTCCCCGCCGAAATCACGTCATCGATGATGACGACTTTGCCTTCGAGCTTGGCGCCGACGATGGTGCCGCCTTCGCCATGGTCCTTGGCTTCCTTGCGATTGAAGGCAAAGGCCGTATCACGTCCCTTCCCGGCCAGCGCCACCGCAGTGGCCGAAGCCAGGGTAATACCCTTGTAGGCCGGCCCGAACAGCATGTCGAATTCGACGCCCGAATCGAGCAGGGTCTGGGCATAGAACTCGGCCAGTTGTTTCAAGGTGCCGCCCTGGTGGAACAGGCCCGCATTGAAAAAATACGGCGACAGGCGCCCGGCCTTGGTGGTGAACTCACCGAACCGCAGCACGCCCGTCGAGACTGAAAACGCGATAAACTGTTGACGCAAATTGCTCACGGTGCCTCCAAAAATAATAAGTGCCGGTATTTTAATCCCTCCGCTTCTCTCTCTCCCTACCTATGCCAAGAATTATCTCCGCCAACCTGAACGGTATTCGCTCCGCCCACAAAAAAGGCTTCTTCAACTGGCTGGAAAAGCAGTCCGCCGACTTCATCTGCGTGCAGGAACTGAAGGCCCAGGAAGCCGACATGGTCGAAGAATTCCTGGCGCCGCATGGCTACCACGGCCATTTTCACTACGCCGAGAAAAAGGGCTACAGCGGCACCGGTGTCTACAGCCGCGCTAAACCGGACAAGGTGAGCACCGGTTTCGGTTGCGTGGAATTCGATGCCGAGGGCCGCTACACGCGCGCCGATGTCGGTAACCTGAGCGTCATTTCCGTGTACTGCCCGTCCGGCTCGTCGGGGCCGGAGCGCCAGGAAGCCAAGTTTCGTTTCATGGAGGCGTTCCTGCCGCACCTGCAGGGGCTGCAGGCGGAAGGCCGCGAAGTGGTCATCTGCGGCGACTGGAATATCGCGCACAACGAAATCGACCTGAAGAACTACAAGGGCAACAAGAAAAACTCCGGTTTCCTGCCCGAAGAGCGCGCGTGGATGACACGCATTTTCGACGAACTGGGACTGGTCGACGTGCACCGCGGCCTCGATAAGCGGCCGGAGCAATACACCTGGTGGAGCAACCGCGGCCAGGCCTATGCCAAGAACGTTGGCTGGCGCATCGATTACCACGTCGCCACGCCCGGCATCGCCGCCACGGCGCACACGGTGTCAGTCTACAAGGACGAGCGGTTTTCCGACCATGCCCCTTTGATCATCGACTACGCGCTTTGAATCACGCGTTCGCGAAGCGTGCGGCGGGCATCGCCATCATGCTGGACTGACCCAGCACGGCCTCGCGGATCGCCTGCCCATGCGGCTTGGCTCTGGACTGAAACCGCACCGTGCGGATGGCGCCCTGGTTCAGGCGCTCGTCGCGGCGCTGATCCTTGGGCCCCTGGTGGGTGCGGTCGTCGAGTTCGACCACCGCGGTGACCTTGCACGCGCGGTCGCACACCACGAAATCGACGCGCTGCTGCGCCACCCGCAGGCGGTCAACGTGGGCCAGCTTCTTGTCGGTGGAAGACGGCACGATCAGGGCGCCCATGGCCACCTGCGGAAAGATGTAGTGATCCGGCAGTGCATCGACCAGCCTGACAAAAAAATCGCGTTCGTTCTCGGTCATTAAGGCAGCCGCCTTGTACGAACCAACGCCGTCTTTCCTGGCCGGCTTCAACCCGGCCTGCAGCGCCAGCACCGCCACCAGCACCAGCACGGCACACAAAATAACGATCCAGATATTCATGCGTCTCTCTCAAATAAGTCCAACCGAGAAGCGTACAGAATTTTCAATCCGGAAAACTATTGAATAGTAACAACGATGCTTAATCGGATGGCAAGTCGAGGGATCGTTCGCTAAAAAACCTGCGCGCAACGCCGGTGAGCGGATCGTCGAAGCCGATCGAGCGGGCCAGCAGTTGCAGCGGTGCTGAAAAATCGTCGCCCTTGCATGGCAGCGGCACCGGATAAAAGGCGTCGTTGAGGATGGGCGCGCCGAGCGTGGCCATGTGCAGACGCAGCTGATGCTTGCGGCCCGTGTGCGGATGCAGGCGGTAGTGGTTGACAGCGCCGCGCCGCGCGATCAGCTCGACCAGCGTCTCCGAATTCGGCTCCCCAGCCTCTTCACGCATGACGAAAAACTGCTCGCCGTCGACCATGCGGCTGCGGTAGGTGAACGGAAAATCGCGCCCCACCAATGGCGCCGCCAGCGCCTCGTAGGTTTTGCGCACGGCGCGCTTTTGAAACAGCGACTGGTAGACGCCACGCGTGGCCGGGTTGTGCGAGAAGATCACCACGCCCGCCGTTTCCCGGTCGAGCCGGTGGATGGGTGTCAGATGCGGCAGCGCGTACGCCTTTTTCAGGCGCACCAGCAGCGTCTCCTGCAGAAAGCGCCCGGACGGAATCATCGGCAAAAAGTGTGGTTTGTCGGCCACCAGCAAATGCTCGTCCTGGAACAGCACTTGCGCGTCGAACGGAATCGGCGTCTCCGCTTCCAGTTCGCGGTAGTACCAGATGCGCATGCCGTTTTGCACCGCGCTGTCCGGCCCCAGCCTGCTGCCGGCGGCATCGACCACGTCGCCGCGCGCCATGCGCTCAAGCCACGACTGGCGCGTCACGTCGGCAAAGCGCGCGGCCAGAAAGTCCAGCATGCCGCCTGCGCACGCCTGCGTCACCCACAGGTAGCTGGGCGCCACGCCGTCGCGAATCGGCAGCGGCACGCGGGCATTGCGCTCGGCCTGGCGTCCCATGTCGGTCCTTACAACGCGTGGGTTTTTTTGCGCAGCCTGAATACCGCCAGGCTGCCGCGCAGGTTCGGCAGGAAGCTGACCGGCTTGCCGTCGGCCAGCGCCACCCGTTCCAGCACTTCAAGCCCGCATTCGGCCGCCAGTTCCTCGAAGTCGAAGATGGTGGCGCAGCGCACGTTGGGCGTGTCGTACCATTCGTATGGCAGCAGTTTCGAGACCGGCATGCGCCCGCGCGCGAGCGCCACGCGGTGTGGCCAGTAGGCGAAGTTCGGGAACGACACGATCGCCTCGGAACCGACCCGCACGATATCGCGCAGGAGCGACTCGACGTGCTTCATCATCTGCAGCGACGACAGGCACAGCACCGTGTCGAAGGAGTTATCGCCAAACAGGCTGAGGCCCTTTTCCATGTCGTGCTGCAGGACGTTGATGCCGCGCTGGGTACTTTTCAGCAGCTCGTCGTCGGCGATTTCGATGCCGTACCCGCTGCACGCCTTGTCCGACTGGAGGTGGTGCAGCATGACGCCATCGCCGCAACCCACGTCGAGCACGTGCGCGCCCTTCGGCACCCAGTGTGCAATAAAGGCCAGGTCCGGGCGCAGCGCGCTCAGTTCTTCGAAATTCATGCAGCCTCCTCAAGCCAGATGCGGTCGTAGTAGGCCCGCACGATGTTCATGTAGCGCGCGTCTTCCAGCAGGAAGGCGTCGTGCCCGTGCGGCGCATCGATCTCGGCGTAGGTGACGCGGCGCCGGTTCGACACCAGCGCTTCGACGATTTCGCGGCTGCGCTCCGGCGAAAAGCGCCAGTCGGTGGTGAACGAGACCACCATGAATTGCGCTGCCGTACTCGCCAGCGCCTTCGTCAAATCGCCATTGAAGCTGCGCGCGGGGTCGAAATAGTCGAGCGCTTTGGTGATCAACAAATACGTGTTGGCGTCGAAGTACTCGGAAAATTTGTCGCCCTGGTAGCGCAGGTAGGATTCGATTTCGAAGTCAACGCCGAAGTCGAACGCGTACTCGTTGGTTTCGGCGGCGTTGCGCAGTTTGCGGCCGAATTTCTCGGCCATGTCGTCGTTCGACAGGTAGGTGATGTGACCGACCATGCGCGCCACTTTCAGGCCGTTTTTCGGCACCACGCCATGCTCGTAAAAATCGCCGCCGTGGTAGTCGGGGTCGGTCAAAATCGCCTGGCGGGCGACGTCGTTGAAGGCGATGTTTTGCGCCGACAGTTTCGGTGTCGACGCAATCACCATGCAGTGGCGCAGGCGCACCGGAAACATGATGCTCCAGGCCAGCGCCTGCATGCCGCCCAGCGAGCCGCCCATCACGGCGGCAAATTGTTCGATGCCGAGGCGGTCGGCCAGGCGTGCCTGTGCGGCCACCCAGTCTTCCACCGTTACCAGCGGGAAGGCGGCGCCGTAGGGTTTGCCGGTGGCCGGATTGTTGTGCATCGGCCCGGTGGAACCGAAGCAGGAGCCGAGGTTATTCACGCCGATGACGAAGAAGCGGTTGGTGTCGAGCGGCTTGCCCGGACCGACCATATTGTCCCACCAGCCGGCGCTTTTCGGGTCGCCCTCGTAAGTGCCGGCCACGTGGTGCGATGCATTCAGGGCGTGGCAGACCAGCACCGCGTTCGAGCGCGCGGCGTTGAGTTCACCATACGTCTCGTACATCAGCGTGTAGTCGGCCAGCTGGGAGCCGCTTTGCAGGCGCAGCGGCTCGGCGAAGTGCATCGTTTGCGGTGTGACGTTTCCGATCGATCCCATGTATGTCGTTTAGATTTCGTTCAAAGAGGGTGCAGCAAAGTGCAAAAATCAGGCGGACTGCAGTTGCTCGACCGCCAGTGCAATGTCGTGCGGTTCCATCGAGCGCAGGATCTTGCGCGTACGTGGCGCCAGGACGGTCAGGTTGGCATTCAAAATTTCCTGTTTGACGGCCAGTAGCTGGGCCGGATGCATGGAAAATTCGCGCAGCCCCATCCCCAGCAGCAGGCGGGTGAGCTTGACGTCGCCCGCCATCTCGCCGCATACGGCGACATCGATACCGGCCTTGCGGCCCGCCTCGATGGTCATCCAGATCAGCTGCAGCACGGCCGGATGCAGCGGGTCGTACAGGTGCGCCACTTCGTAGTCAACGCGGTCGATCGCCAGCGTGTACTGGATCAGGTCATTCGTCCCGATCGAAAGGAAATCCATGCGCTTGACGAACATCGGCAGCGCCAGGGCCGCCGCCGGGATCTCGATCATGGCGCCCACCTCGATCGTTGCGTCGAACTTCACGCTCTCGGCGCGCAGTTCGGCTTTGGCTTGCGCGATCATGCCCAGCGACTGGTCGATTTCGAAGGCGTGCGACAGCATCGGGATCAGGATGCGCAGCTTGCCGAACGCCGACGCGCGCAGGATCGCGCGCAACTGCGTCAGGAACAGCTGCGGCTCGGCCAGGCAGTAACGGATCGCGCGCAGGCCCAGCGCGGGATTCAAAGCCGTGTGCTCGGCCTGGTCGAGCGGCTTGTCGGCGCCGATGTCGAGCGTGCGGATCGTTACCGGGCGGCCCTTCATGCTGACCACCGCGCGCTTGTACTGCTCGAACTGTTCGTCCTCGCTCGGAATGTGGTGCGACTGGCCGCCGCGCGCCATGAACAGGAACTCGGAGCGGAACAGGCCGACGCCGGTGGCGCCGTTGTCCAGCGCGCCGGGACAGTCGTCCGGCAGCTCGATGTTCGCGTGCAGGACGATGGGCGTGCCATCGAGCGTGACGGCCGGCGTCTTTTTCAGTTTTTGCAGGCGCTTGCGGGCCTTTTGCAGCATCACCTGGCGCTGGCGGTACTGCTCCAGCACCAGCTGGCTCGGGTTCGCAATGACCACGCCGGCATCGCCGTCGATGATGACCCAGTCGTCCTGTTCGATCAGGCGCGAGGCCTGCGACATGCCCACTGCCGCCGGGATATCCAGGCTGCGCGCGACAATCGCCGTGTGCGAGTTCTGCCCGCCGACGTCGGTGACGAAACCGATGAAGGAACGGTCGCGGAACTGCAGCATGTCGGCCGGCGAGATGTCGTGCGCGACCACGATCATCTGCGGCTGGAAGCCGTCGACGTCGACCGTGCCCGGGGGCGCGGTCAATTCGGTCCCCATCAGCACTTTCAATACGCGCTCGGCGACCTGCTGGATGTCCTGCTTGCGCTCGCGCAGATAGGCGTCTTCGATCTCGTCGAATTGCGCCGACAGTTCATCGATCTGCGTCACCAGCGCCCATTCGGCGTTGTAGTGGCGCGAACGGATGATGTCGAGCGGCGCTTCCGAAATCATCGGGTCGGACAAAATCAGGACGTGCACGTCGATGAACGCCCCGAGCTCGGTGGGCGCTTCGCGCGGCAGGTCCTTCCACAGTGCCTGCAGGCCGCGGTGCACTTCGGCGAACGCCTGCTGCAGGCGTACCACTTCCGCTTCGAGGCGCTCTTCCGGCACCAGGTAATGTTTGACGTCGAGTGCGGCAGGCGTGAGCAGGTGCGCGCGGCCGATCGAAATGCCGCGCGAGACCGGAATGCCGTGCAGTGTGAACGATGCCATCGAGGGTCCTGACGAATGACGGGTGAAGCTCAACTCCGGCGGCATTACTCGCCTTCGCCGAACTTGTCGTTGATCAGCGCGGTCAGGGCGGCGACGCAGGCTTCTTCATCGGGTCCGTCGGCCTGCAGGGTGACTTTGGCGCCCTTGCCGGCGGCCAGCATCATGACGCCCATGATCGACTTGGCGTTGATGCGGCGCGCATTGCGGGTGAGCCAGACTTCGCTCTTGTACTTGGCGGCCAGCTGGGTGAATTTGGCCGAGGCGCGCGCATGCAGGCCCAGCTTGTTGATAATTTCAAGTTCTTGCTGAATCATTTTATCCTGGTGTCTCGCTCGTCAGAACTTCGATCTATACCGCTTGGTTTGGTTCAGCCCTGCTCCTGGCCGACCCGGATCCTATTATCGACCCGCACCGCGCCGTTGTGGGCGCCGGCGAGCGCCATTTCCACCACCACGTCGAGCGTGTCGCGCCGATAGGTGATGGCACGCAGCAGCATCGGCAGGCTGATACCCGCGATGACTTCCACGTGGCCCGGCAGCGCCAGCGAACCGCAGCAATTGGACGGCGTGCCGCCCTTGATGTCGGTGATGACCAGCACGCCGTCACCGTCGTCCAGGCGCGCAATCGCTTCATTGGCCAGTTTGTTCACACTGGCCGTGTCCTGGTCCGCCGCCACGTCGATGGCTTCGAAGCGCTCGGTTGGCCCCCGAAACACGTGCGCGACCGCCGCGATGAAGGCCTGGCCCAGCGGTGCGTGGGTCATCAGCAAGATACCGACCATGATTAGTTTCCTGCGACCTGATGCTCAAGGGCGTCAATGAACATGGCCGGAACGTCGAATCCGGTCTGGTCAGTGATTTCCTGGAAGCAGGTTGGGCTGGTCACGTTAACTTCGGTCAGGCAATTGCCGATTACATCCAATCCTACCAGCAACAAGCCGCGCGCGGCCAGTTGCGGGCCGAGATCCTCGGCAATTTCGCGGTCGCGCGCGGTGAGTGGCTGGGCCACGCCGACGCCGCCGGCGGCCAGGTTGCCGCGCACTTCCCCGCCCTGCGGAATGCGTGCCAGCGCGAACGGCACCGGTTTGCCGTTGATGAGCAGGATGCGCTTGTCGCCCTTGACGATCTCGGGGATGTACTTCTGCACCATGATCGTGCGGGTTTCCAGCGCAGTCAGCGACTCGATCACGGCGCCCAGGTTCATGCCGTCTTCGCGCACGCGGAAGATGCCGGCGCCACCCATACCATCGAGTGGCTTGAAGATAACGTCACTGTGTTCGGCGTGGAAGGCGCGCAGGCGCGTGGCGTCCGACGACACCAGCGTCGGCGAGGTGTACTTGCTGAACTGGGCAATCGACAGTTTTTCGTTGTGGTCGCGAATCGCCGAGGGTTTGTTGAACACGCGCGCGCCATGTCGTTCGGCCATCTCCAGCAGATAGGTGCCGTAGATGTATTCCATGTCGAACGGCGGATCCTTGCGCTGGATGACGGCGTCGAAGTCGGCCAGGCTGTGCAGCTCGGCGGGCGCGGCGCGGAACCAGTCGTCCGCATCGCCGGTCATCGTAATCTGCGCAACATCGGCCTGAACCACGCCGTTTTCCAGGAACATCTGGCGCTGCTCGAATGCAAACACCGCATGCCCACGCCGCGCCGCTTCGCGCATCATGGCGAAGGTGGAGTCCTTGTAGGTTTTGAAGCCGGACAGCGGATCGGCGAGGAAGGCAATTTTCATGGACAGTTCCAGAATGTTAATGCCTCGATTTTAGCCGGAAACGGGGATGGACGCCGGGATGAGCACGATCAGGTGGGAGAGATGCCCCCTCACCGCCAGCCGCACAGCCGTCATACCGGCGAAAGCCGGTACTTATACTGCGCGTGCTTCACCGTGTTTTCAATTCAATATACGCCCCGGCTTTCGCCGGGGTGACGACTCATATGCTAGAGGTATTAAAAACACAGCTGTGATTCACGCAGCGACTCAATACACCTCCGGATTAGGATCCGTCCGCTCCATCTCCAGACTGGCCGCCAGCAGCGCGAGGCGTGCCACCACGCCATACACATAAAACCGGTTCGGCGCCGCCGTCCCCGGCTTGGCTTTCAGGTCCGGCACCGCATGCTGCTGCGCAAACGCCAGCGGCACGTGTTTCGAGCCCGGCGCATTCAGATTCTGGTCGATGCCGCGCTCGGCATGCACCCGATAGAAGCCGCCAACCACATAGCGGTCGATCATGTAGACCACCGGCTCGGCCACCGCGCCATTCACGGTTTCCACGGTCGGCACGCCTTCCTGGATGATCACGTCATGCACGGCCACGCCGTTTTTCATGACGGCCAGTTTATCGCGCTGCTTCTGGCTCAAATCTTTCAGCTCGTTGGCATCGCGGATGGTGATGATGCCGCGACCATGCGTGCCGGCGTCCGGCTTGACGATGACAAACGGCTTCATCTCCTTCATGCCGTATTCCTTGTACTTCTTTTTAATCTTTGCCAGCAGCATGGTGACGTTGTCCGACAGGCATTCGAGGCCATTCGCAGCCTCGAAATCCACCTCGCCACAACGGGCGTGCAAGGGATTGACCATCCATGGATCGACGTCGATCAGCTTGCCGAATTTCTTCGCCACTTCGTCGTAGGCATCAAAGTGGTTGCTCTTGCGGCGCAGCGCCCAGCCGGCGTGCACCGGCGGCAGCAGCGACTGCTCGTGGATATTCTCCAGGATGGCCGGGATCCCGCTCGACAGATCGTTGTTCAGCAAAATCGTGCACGGGTCGAAATCGGCCAGGCCCAGGCGGCGGCCGTTGGCCGAGCGGACCAGCGGTTCCACCACCAGCATGTTCCCGTCCGGCAGCGCCAGCGGGGTCGGCTGGGTAATCTCGGGCGATAGCGAACCGAGGCGCACGTGCAGGCCGGTCTGGCGGAAGATCTGCATCAGGCGCGACACGTGCGCCAGGTAATCCGGATTCGGGTGGTTCATTTCCGGAATCAACAGCAGGTTGCGCGCGTCCGGACAGTACTTGTCGATCGCGGCCATGGCGGCCTGCACCGACAAGGGCAGCATTTCGGTTGCAAGATTGTTGAAACTGCCAGGGAACAGGTTGGTATCCACCGGTGCCAGTTTATAACCGGCATTGCGCAGGTCCACCGAGCAATAGAACGGCGGCGTGTGCTCCTGCCACGACATGCGGAACCAGCGCTCGATGGCCGGCGTGGCCTCGAGGATTTTCTTTTCCAGATCGAGCAGCGGGCCGCTTTGGGCGGTGACGAGGTGCGGAACCATGTGATGTCCTTAAGGCTTGCTGGATGATATGAGTAGCCTCAACATGTCAGGGCAAGGCCGCGTTTTTAAACCCCCTTATGCGCTCTTTATATATCGTAAGAAAGAAAAAAGGCGCCCCGCAGGGCGCCTTCGCTTGGAATTGCAACGTTTTACGCGTGGTAAGCCGACTCGCCATGGCTGGTCACGTCCAGGCCTTCGCGTTCTTGTTCTTCAGGAACGCGCAGGCCGATCACGATATCCACCAGTTTGTAAGCAATCAGCGACACGATAGCCGACCAGATAATCGTGGTACCGATGGCTTGCGCCTGGATCCACACCTGGCCGCCGATCGAATAGGCATCGGTCGACATCTTGTTGGTGATGTTGTCGAAAATGCCCTGGCCGCCGAGCTGGGGCGCCGCGAACACGCCGGTCAGCAAGGCACCCAGGATACCGCCGACGCCGTGCACGCCGAACACGTCGAGCGAGTCGTCCGCGCCGATCAGGCGTTTCAGGCCGTTCACGCCCCACAGGCAGATCGCACCGGCGAGCAGGCCGATGACCAGTGCGCCCATCGGACCGACAAATCCGCAGGCCGGGGTAATTGCCACCAGGCCGGCCACCGCGCCGGATGCGCCACCCAGCATGGAAGGTTTGCCCTTCGAGATCCACTCGGCAGCAACCCACGACACGGTAGCGCAGGCAGTTGCCAGCAGCGTGTTGATGAAGGCCAGTGCAGCGACGTCGCCCGCTTCAAGTGCCGAACCGGCATTGAAACCGAACCAGCCCACCCACAGCAACGATGCGCCGATCATGGTCATGGTCATTGAGTGCGGTGCCATCGATTCACGGCCGTAGCCGATGCGCTTGCCGATCATGAACGCGCCGACCAGGCCAGCGACAGCGGCATTGATGTGCACCACGGTGCCGCCGGCGAAGTCCAGCGCGCCTTTTTGCCACAGCCAGCCAGCTTTGCCGGTAGCCGTTGCCAGGGTGGCGGCGTCGGTGATGGCGTCAGGACCAGGCCAGAACCAGACCATGTGGGCGACCGGAAGGTAGCCGAAGGTGAACCACAACACGATGAAGGCCAGCACGGCGACGAACTTGGCGCGTTCGGCAAAGGCGCCCACGATCAGTGCGCAGGTAATCGCTGCGAACGTACCCTGGAAGGCGACAAAGACGAATTCAGGAATCATCACGCCCTTGGTGAAGGTGGCCGCTTGCGCGAACGTGCCTGCTTTCGGATCCCAGATGCCGCCCAGCAGCAAGCGATCAAAGCCGCCGAAGAACGCATTTTTCTCGGTGAACGCGATCGAGTAGCCGTAGATGCACCACAGGACGATGATCAGCGCAAAGATGAAGAACACCTGGAGCAGCACCGACAGCATGTTTTTCGAGCGGACCAGGCCGCCGTAGAACAGTGCCAGGCCAGGGATCGTCATCAGGATGACCATCATGGTGGCGACGAACATCCAGGCCACGTCGCCCTTGTTGGTGGTCGGTGCAGCCGGCGCGGCAGCAGCAGGTGCGGCGGCGGCAGCGGCTGGCGCCACTTCGGCCGGCGCGGCAACCACAGGCGCTGGCACTGCGCTGGCGGCAGCAGGAGCATCAGCGGTGGCAGCCGGTTTCGCGGTGTCCTGCGCCATGGCAGGGTTGATCCCGCCGATTGCAAACGCCAGCGCAAAGCCGGCGAGCCAGTTTTTCATTCCGATTTTCATTCAGTTTTCCCCTTAAAGCGCGTCGTTGCCGGTTTCGCCGGTTCGAATACGGACAACCTGCTCGAGGTCGTATACAAAGATTTTGCCGTCGCCGATCTTGCCGGTACGGGCCGCAGCCTCGATCACATCGATCACCTGCTCGACGATGGCGTCGTCGACGGCCGCTTCGATCTTGGTTTTCGGAAGGAAGTCGACCACATATTCAGCGCCGCGATACAGCTCCGTGTGGCCCTTCTGGCGCCCGAAACCTTTGACTTCGGTAACGGTAATCCCCTGCACATTGATGGCCGAGAGTGCTTCACGCACTTCGTCCAGCTTGAAGGGTTTGATAATGGCGGTGATCATTTTCATGCTGCGGCCTCTTTCAGAAGGTTTTTGAAACAGAAATAACCACGCCGGTCTTCCCGAGATTCCGGCCGGACGGGCTCAGGTAGGCGGTGGTATTGGCCTTGATGGCGGCCACGGACACGGTGGCGATACCGAGGTCCTTGGTGACGCCGATTTTGAAGTCGTCGTACGAATACTGGCTGTTGTTTTCGACTTTCTGGTGCCCGGCGTGCAGATTCAGGATGAACCCTTCGGTCAGTTCGACATTCGCGCCGACGTCGAGGTAGGTACTGCCCTTGCTGTCGTTTGTCCCGAACAGATTGGTGGTGGAGCGCGAATACTTGACGTAGGCCGGGCCGATGCCCAGTTGACCATATACCTCAAAGGTATTCGCGCTCGGGTTCAACTTGTTCGATGGGTAGAAATAATAGAGGCCGCCCACGTCGTAACTGAGCAAATCGTTGAACGTGCCTTTTTTGCCGCCGTAGATATCCCACTCGACATTCCCGTCGCCGCCCAGGTCCTTGGTCCACTTGATGGTGGACAGCCACGTGCCGACGTATAACCCGGTAGGGTTATTCACGAAGTCCGCGCCGCCTTGCAGCGCCGGATCGAGTCGGGTTTGCGACAGGCCGCGGTAGCGGTAGTCGGTAGTGAGGGCTGCGTTGTAGCTGATTTCATTGTCCGGCTTGGCATCTTCTGCGTGCGCAAGCTGCATGGTGGAGGTAGCCAGCATGAGCAGGCAAGCTGCTCGCATCAGTGGCACTTTCAGGTGGTTCATGGCGATCTCCCTTGAATTGAAATGAAATACAGCGCTTGCGGTGCATAATTCTCTGTTGTACATTCCGCTTAATTGTTTCTTTAGCAGGATACGTGCCACCTCGTACACAAGCCTCAAAGTCACGAAAAGCGCTTGTTTTTCGCACATTTGGACCCACTCTCCAGATGAATGGTGCGGCATGTTGATCCCGAGCTCGCTTTTATGACAAGCATGCACCAAATCGAATCAATCGCACCACCTTGGTGCGATTTATAACCAATTTCACCAAGGACGACCCATGGACATGAACAGCTTCTTTACTGACTTGCAAGGCAAGATCAACCAGGCCATCGAAAGTTCGCCTGCAAAAGATATCGAAAAAAACGTCAAGGCCATGATGACGCAGGGGTTTTCCAAGCTTGACCTGGTGACGCGCGAAGAATTCGATATCCAGGCGCAGGTACTCGCGAAAACCCGCGCCAAGCTCGATGCACTGGAACTGCGCCTGGCCGAACTGGAAGCGCGCGCGACCACCACCGAAAAATAGTCGCGATTATTAAGATGTTGACGTGACAATTTCCATGAATTAATCTTGGCGGCATACCCTCGCTGCGTTTGATTCATGAAAGTGTGCTCATGTCCTTCTTACACGCCCTCGCCCGGCAGCGTCGCCATGCACTGGCAGCCATGCTGGTGGCCGGCGCAGCCTGTTTTAGCCCTCATGCCTGTGCCCAGGACGGTGACGGTTCCGATAGCGCGTCCGTCACGGAACTGGTTCGCAAGTTTCTCGACGCCCAGTCGCGTCATGATGTCCCCACCCTGCGCAACCTGACTGCCGAGCAATTCGTCGAGATTTCCCCCCTGGGAGAGGTCGACCCACGCGACAAGATGCTGGGCTTTTACGCTGGGGAAGCGTCGCCCACGCGCCCTGTCATCACCGTCGACGAACGCCAGGTCCGCATCTTCGGCGACAGCGCCATCGTCACCGTCAAACTCAGCTTCAACGCCGGCGGTCAGGCACGCAGCCTGCGCGCCAGTTTTGTTGCGCACAAAGACGGGGCGCAATGGAAACTGGTGTCGGCCCAGCACACCTCGATGCGGCCCGCCAAATCTTGAACGACGCGGCGGCGCCGGTGCCGCGCGCCGATATCTGGCGCCCGGTGCTGGCAGCTAGCCAGGCGCTGCTGCTTGTCGTTTTCCTCGCAGTATTGTTTGCCGCCATGCGCGGCGCCGGCATGCTGGGGCCGGCCGCCTTGCGCTGGATGCTGCCGGCCAGCTTCGTGATGATGGCGCTGTTGCCCTGGCTGCTGCTCACACCAGATGGCCGGCGCGCCATCGGCTTGCGCCGGCCCGCCTCCTGGCTGATGCTGGCGCCGACCATGCTCGCTGGCGCAGGGGCAGCGCTGGCCTGTGGCGCGCTCGGCCTGCTCCTTTTCGGACACAGCCCAGATCACTGGTTCGTGACGGTCGCGGCCAGCTACCGCGGCATGATGGATACCAACACCTTTTCCACACTGATGCTGCATGGCGTGTTTACGCTGCCGGCGTTGCTGTTCAGCCCGATCGGCGAAGAAATTTTCTTCCGCGGCATATTGCAACGCGCGCTCGAAGAACGCTTCAGCACGCGCCTGAGCACGGCGCAGGAATGCGCCGCCTTTGGCCTGGTGCACCTGTTGCACCACGGCCTGTTCAGCGATGCCAGCGGCTGGTCGATGCGGCCGCTGTCGGGCGCGCTGTGGGTGGTGGCGATGTTCCTCACTGCCGGCCTGTTTGCCGCCATCCGGCACCGCAGCGGCTCGCTGTTTCCCGCGATGGCCGCGCACGCCGCATTTAATGCAGCCATGAATACCTTCATTTTCGGCTTGCTCTGGCGCTAGCGCGCACGCTTGGTCAGGCGCAAACGGGAAGCAGACGCGGCTTCCTATGATGTCTCTCGCCGCCCACCTCGAAAGATTGCCATGAGCCTCGCCGTGCTCGGAAGCCGCGCCCTGGCCGGCATGGAAGCCCCGCTGGTCAACGTTGAAGTGCACCTGGCCAACGGTTTGCCAAAACTGACGATTGTCGGTCTGCCCGATGCCGAAGTGCGCGAATCGAAAGACCGCGTCCTGGCCGCGCTGCAAAGTTCCGGCTTCGAGGTGCCGGCGCGCCGCATCACCGTCAACCTGGCCCCGGCCGATCTGCCGAAAGAGTCGGGCCGCTTCGATTTGCCGATTGCACTGGGCATCCTTGCCGCTTCCGGCCAGATTCCAGCCAAGGAACTGGCACACTACGAATTTGCCGGAGAATTGTCGCTGACCGGCCAGCTGCGGCCTGCGCGCGGCGCACTGGCCATGGCGCTGGCAATCCAGCGCGAACACCCGGGTCGCGGCTTCATCCTGCCGCACGACAATGCCGACGAAGCGGCGCTGGTCGACGGTGCGCGCATCTATCCGGCGCAAACCTTATTGCAAGTGTGCACCCACCTGAAAGCGCTGGACCCGGACCAGCAGATCGCACCGCACCAGGCTGGCAAACCCGTCGCCGCGCCCGTGTATCCCGACTTTGCCGACGTCAAGGGCCAGCAGCAAGTGAAACGCGCGCTGGAAATTGCCGCCTGCGGCCTGCATTCGATCTTGCTGATCGGACCACCCGGCTCTGGCAAAAGCATGCTGGCGACGCGCTTTCCCGGCCTGTTGCCGCCGATGGCCGACGACGAGGCGCTGGAAGCGGCTGCCGTGCAATCGCTGTCGACCGGTTTCAGTCTGAAAAACTGGAAGCAGCGCCCCTTTCGCAGCCCGCACCACACCAGTTCCGGCGTCGCGCTGGTCGGCGGCGGCAACCTGCCCCGCCCCGGCGAGATTTCGCTGGCGCACGGTGGCGTACTGTTCCTCGACGAGCTGCCGGAATTTAGCCGGCACGTGCTCGAAGTCCTCCGCCAGCCGCTCGAATCGGGCCGCGTTACCATTTCGCGCGCCGCCCAGCAGGCCGACTTTCCGGCCCATTTCCAGCTGATCGCGGCGATGAATCCGTGCCCGTGCGGCTGGCTCGGCCACGTGTCGGGCAAATGCCGCTGCAGCGGCGAGGCGGTGCTACGTTACCAGTCGCGCATCTCCGGTCCTTTGCTCGACCGCATTGATCTGCAGGTCGAGGTGGCGGCGATTTCCCCCGACACGATCGGCGCCCAGGCGCCGGGCGAAACCAGCGCCGTCATTGCCGCGCGCGTGGGCCTGGCGTGGGAGGCGCAACTGGTGCGCCAGGGCAAGGCCAACGCGCGCCTGGCGGCGCCCGAACTCGAGCAAGTGTGCCGCCTCGATGGCCCCGGCGAAAAATTATTAAACAGCGCGATGCGGCACATGCACTGGTCGGCGCGGGCCTACCATCGCGTGCTGCGCGTGGCGCGCTCGATCGCCGACCTCGATGGCGCCGCGCATGTGCTGGCGCCACACGTGGCCGAAGCGGTGCAATGCCGGCGCGGTTTGCGCGACGCCTGAATGGCGTCAGCCAGCCTTCACGATGTCGAACAGTGCCGGGTCGACCGGCTGGCCGACCGCCAGCGACACCGGCTCGAGGATCAGCACGGTGCCGTAGCCTTCCTCGGCGTCATCGCGCGACGACGCCTGCACCGGCAACGGGCCCTGCGCCACCAGCACCACCGCCGGATCAACGATGCAACTGTCTTCCGCGCTGCACTTGAGCGGCACGCCATTGACGATCATCGGCACCGTGTAGCGCGCCAGCCGCGCGGCGTGCATCGGCTCCAGGCCGGCTGGCCGCGGCGCGCCGATGTGAACCTTGCCGCGCGCATCGACATCGGACGTCTGCTCGCGCCCTTGACTGGTGACGGTCACGCTCAGGCGACTGGACAGGCGCATCGCACAGGTGCCGGCGGGGGCGCCCTCGTCGAAATCGAGCCCGTACATCACTTCGCGCACGACCAGGCGCTGGCCGTCACTGGCGTAAGTCGTGCGCCAGTCGACCAAGTCGCGCGGCAATACCGGAAATGGCGTCGGGGCCGCGTCCTGCAGGCTGGCGACCGCCACGCAGGTGTCGTACAGGCCGCGCTGGCGGGCAAAGAACTTCTCCACCGATGCGGGCCGCGACTGGGTGACCAGCACATAGCTACCCGGCACAGGACTGCGCGCGGCATTGCCGTCGCTGCAAGCGGCCAGCGCCAGCAGCAGCGCAAGCGCCAGGATGCGGCCGCCCGCTTCAGCACAGGAATGTTGACATTGCATGCTCATCCTTCACACAAAGTAAATGGTTCGACAAGGTGGGGCGCCGTCAGCGCACGCGGCCCAGTTCACGTTGCAGCGCGGCGACGTTGGCCGTGTGGCGTGCCAGCACGTCGCTGGCGGCACGGGTGGCTGTGGCAGACGCCAGCGCCTGCCGTTCGGTTTCCAGCTCGCTGGCGAGGATGTCGCGCCGGGCGCCGTCGCGCTGGTTCTGCAGCGCGCTGCTCACGCGCGGGAAGGCCTGCGCCGCAGCCGGCGTCGCCGGTGCCGCAGCCGGTGCCGCAAGCGCAAGCTGGCGCGCCGTCGGCGCCACGTTATTCAGAATCGTCATGCCGCTGACGGGGTCGACATGCTCGTAGACGCCGGCGCACGCAGCACGCGCCGCCAGCACCAGCGTCAGCAGCAATGCTGCGCGCCTCATCGCGGCAGGCTGGCGGCGGCCAGCTGGGGCAGGTGGCGCCCGACTGCGATGCCGAAGCGTGCCGCACCGCCGGCGGCCAGTTCCAGGCAGGCATGCGCGCGCCAGGCGGCGGCGATGCGCCACGGCGCCACATGCGGCACGATCGCCAGCACCACGCCATAGCGGTCGAGGAACACCACGTCGATGGCAAAGCGCATCCAGAAGGTGTGCACGTTGTTGCACGGGGTGATCAGCAAAGCGTGATCCAGCGGCAAGGCGCGCTGGCCGAGCAAGCCAAGCAGGCGGGCCAGGAAACCCTGGGCCAGGATCACCTGCAAGCCGTCGACATCCAGCGAAGGCGCCCTCACAGCAACTTCTCCCTGATCGGCGCCACGGTCATGCGCACGATGGACTGGCTGGTCAACGGCACGCGTCCGGCCACGTAACAAACACGATCCGGCGCCGAAGCGCCACTGAGCGGGCTGTTCAAAGTCGCCAGAATCAGGTCCTTGATGATGGGGATCACCAGTTCTTCGCAATAGCGCACGTCAATTTTCAGCAGCAAAGCGTCGGCCCGGGTCTGGCGCGAGCGCGCACCGACAGCGGCGTTGTCGTACACATTGGTCACCGGGATGATGGTGCCAAGCTTGGTTTTGACGCCGAAATCGGCAAACGCATCGGCGGTCGGATTGCGCACGGTGATGGTGCTGAAGAGCGGGTTGGTCAATTTCGATGCGATCAGCGCCTCGCCCATCACCATGGGGTAATTCAAGCTCGTGATGTCGCCCATGCCGACGCCAGTGACCGCCTTGGCCGAACTGGCGTGCAGCGGCGCCAAGCCAACCACCAGGGCAGCTTTCATGGCGTCCTGGTCGCCGCCTGACGCCGCACCGGCGCGCGCGGCGCCCAGCGCGGCGACGTTGAGCGTGTTCTTCGACACGACCAGCAGGCCCATCTGGATCACTCCCATCAGCAGGGGAAACAGCACCAGCACCGAGATGATCTGGAACTCGATGGTGCCCTGGCCGCGCCGGGATCGCAGGTTCATCGGCGCGTGTCCGCAGGTGGCAACAACACCGGTGCGGGGTCGGCCCCGGCGGGATTGACGGCATGGTCGACGTCGCGCAGCAGCGACGCCAGCGCCTTGCGATTCGCTTCCGGCACCGCGCTGCTGGCCACGGCCACCTGCGCGGCCACGCGGAACTGGTGCAAATGCGCCAGCGCCAGGTTGGCGCGCGCCTTGGCCATGCCAGGATCGGCACGCAGGGCGCGTTCGCAGGCCAGCTGCGCGGCGGCGTACTGCTGCGTGCGCAGGTAGACGGTACCGAGACGGAACCAGGCCTGGGCATCGTCCGGATACGCGGTCACGATGCTGACATACACATTCCCACCCTCGACCAGGCGGCCTTCGGCGATGGCCTTCTCGGCCAGCGCGGCCAGGCGCGAAGAGGCGCCTTGGGTCATGGTCTGGCCCGGCGCCGGCGCCAGCTCCGCGTCCGGCATGGGCCGCGTGGCGCAGCCGCCGGCCACCAAACAGGCGGCCAGCAGCGTGGTGTATTCGGCTTTTTTACTGATGTTTTTATTGCGCAGCATGGCGAACAGCTTTCAGTGAAATGCAGCCATCATCTTGATCCCGATCGGGAAACCGATGACGACAAAGGTACAAGGGAAAATACAGAGGATGAGCGGGCCGAGCATCTTGACCGGCGCTTCCATGGCCAGTTTTTCGGCACGCGAAAAGCGCTCGTTGGTGCGCTGGGTCGATTGCGAACGCAACACGCCGCCCAGGCTGGCGCCGGTCTTTTCGGCCTGCACCAGCGCCGTGACGAGCGAGCTGATAGCCGAATTGTCGAGCCGCTCTTCGAGCATGCGCAGCGCATCGACGCGGTTGCGGCCGGAGCGGATTTCACGCAGCAGGCGGGCAAACGCGCGGCGCAAGGCGTTGTCGGATGTTTTCTCCACGGCGATGTTGAGCGCCACGGTAAGGTTGCAGCCCGATTCGATGGCCATGGTCAGCATGTCGAGAAAGTTCGGCAGGTTTTTCAGCACGTCGATTTCGAGGCGCTTGACTTGGTCGCGCATCCAGATCTCGAGGTAAAAGAAGCCAAACACCAGCCCCGCAGCGGGCACGAACAGGCTGCGTTTGCCGAGCCACAGGGACAGCAGCGTGACGATGCCGCCGATCAGCAAGGCATACACGATCTTGGCGGCGAACCACTGCTGCGGCGACAGCGCGTAGTCAAGCTCGACCTTGCGCAGGCGCCGGATCGTCTTTTCGCGGTATTCCACCGACAAATGCGGTGCGACATAGTGGGTCGCGATGCCGATCAGCGGCCACACCAGCGCCAGCGCTTTCGGCGGCTTGTCGGAATAGGTGCGGTCTTCATCCGGCACGGCGGTGACGACGCGGTAAATCACCGCCACGATGCCGGTGACGGCCAGCGCGAACATCGCGGCGAACAGTATCGTTTGCATGGTCTGCTCCTTTATACGTTGATGGTGACGATCTTGCGGATCAGCACATAGCCGACGAACTCGAGCATGAAAATCACGCCCAGCACGCCGTAGCCAAGCCAGCTGTTGTACAGCGGCGCCATGGCTTCCGGTTCGAGCTCGGTCAGGATCCACATCAGGAACAGCGGCAGCGCGCCCACGATCAGGCCCTGCAGCTTTCCCTGCGACGTCAGCGCGGTAATCTTGTCTTCCATCTGCAGCTTCTTGCGCATGGTGTCGGCCAGGCGCTCGAGCGACTCGGTCAGGTTGCCGCCCACTTCGCGCGCGATGCGCATGCTGGTGGTGAACATCGTGTATTCGGCCGACTGGATGCGTCCTTCCAGTTCATCGAGCACGTCGTCCATGTTCACGCCCATGCGCAGCTTGCGCACCACCAGCGAGAATTCCTGGTTCGACGGCTTCGGCAGCTGCTCGGCCAGCAGGCCCAGCGCCTGCGGCAGCGACAGGCCTGAACGCAGGCCGCCGACCAGCGCGTCGAGCACGTCGGGCAACTGGCGGATCAGGACATGGCGGCGTTTCGCTTTCAGGCGCTTGTGCACCAGGCCAGGGCCGAACAGGCAGACCACGGCGCCACCCAGCGCCAGCACCGGGTTGCCGCTGACTATGAGCAGCAGCAACGGCACCAGCACGGTGGCGGCGACGCTGATCTGGGTGAGCTGACGGCCATCCATGAAAATGAACATCTCGGAGAACTTGACGTTGGTCGCGGCCAGCACGTTTTGCTGGTACGCCGCGGCGAACTGGCGCCCCAGCGCCCACAAGGCCGTCACAGCCATCACCACCGTCACCGCAAAGCCCAGCGCAACGACGGACGACATCGCACCGTTAAACATGCATGCCTTTCGCGCCGTGCTGCTGGGCGTCGGTATCGCCGAAAATAGTCAGGTCGAGGTCGACCCCGAACGCACGCAGTTCTTCATAGAAGGTCGGCACGTAACCGGTCGGCATGAAGCTGCCGCGCACCTTGCCGTTGTCGTAAAAGCCGTGGCGCTGGAAGCGGAAAATTTCCTGCATCTGAATCACGCCCTGCTCCATGCCGGTGATTTCGGTGATGCTGGTGACCTTGCGCGTGCCGCAGGCAAAGCGGGTTTGCTGCACGATGATCTGCACGGCCGCCGCCACCTGTTCGCGAATCGCCATGATCGGCAAATCCATGCCGCCCATCATGACCATCACTTCCAGGCGCGAGACCATGTCGCGCGGCGAGTTGGCGTGGGCCGTGGTGAGCGAGCCATCGTGGCCGGTGTTCATGGCCTGCAGCATGTCGAGCGCTTCACCGCCGCGGCACTCGCCCACGACGATGCGGTCCGGGCGCATCCGCAGCGCGTTTTTGACCAGGTCGCGAATGCTGACGGTGCCGCGGCCTTCGACGTTGGCCGGGCGCGCCTCCAGGGTGATCAGGTTGTCGTGGTACAGCTTCAGTTCGGCCGCGTCTTCGATGGTGACGATGCGCTCGAACGGCGGAATCAGGTTCGAGATGATGTTGAGCAGGGTCGTCTTGCCGGACCCGGTACCGCCCGAAATGACGATGTTCTTCTTTTGCTCGACGCAGATGCGCAGGAATTTCACCATCGCCGCGTCGACCGAATCGAACTTCACCAGGTCGTCCACCCCGAGGCGCTTGTTGGCAAATTTTCGGATCGAGATCGTCGGTCCCTTGAGCGCGATCGGGCGAATCACGATGTTCACGCGCGAACCGTCTTTCAGGCGCGCATCGCACAGCGGTGACGATTCGTCGACCCGGCGTCCGATCGGCGAGACGATCCGTTCGATCACGCCCATCAGCGCTTTTTCGCTGGAAAAAGCAATGTCGGAGCGGCGCGTCTGGCCATTGCGTTCAATGAAAATATCTTGCGCGCCGTTGACCATGATTTCGGTCACGGAGGGATCGGCCAGCAAGCTTTCCAGCACACCCAGCCCGACCGCTTCGTCGAGCACGAATTTCGACAGTTCGTCGGGGTCGGTCACGGCCGGCAGCGTCACCTTGGCCATCAACTCGCCGATCAGCTTGGTAGCCACCACGCGCAATTCGTCGTCGCCCATGCGGGTGACGTCCTGCCGACGCAGGTCGAGTGTCTTGATCAGCTCGGCGTGCAGGACGCCGGCATTCTGCGACAGCGCCAGCTGGTGCGCGCGGTCGTGCTGGACTGGTTCCGGGGACGCGGCCACCGCTACCAACGCGGGCGCGGGCGCCAGCGCCGGTGCCGGCGCGCGCTCATGCATGGACGGCTTGCTGGGTTCCGGCGGGCGCGCCACGCCGAGCGACTTTACGCGCAGGATCATGCCGCCCACCATGATGATGTCCTCGACCCGCAACGGCCCGGAGCGCACCACCCGCTCGCCATTGAGGAACACGCCCGACAAGGACGCCAGGTCGGTCACACTGACGCCGCCTTCTTCCGTCACCAGCAGGCGCATTGCGCCCTTGCCGGCTGCCGCTGGCAGCGGCACCTTCGATGCGGCCTCCGCACCCAGCACCACGGTGGCGTCGATGAGATAGTCAAGCAGCGTGCCGTCCTTGCTTTTCGCTTCGATGATCAGCATGGCTTACTCCGTGATCAGCAAAGGTGCGGCTTTATTTGGCAACAAATCGTGGTCGCGCACCGATTTGTCGAACTCGTACAGCTTCTGCTTGTTCAGGTCGCGCGCACCCGGATTCGGGTTGGCGGTCGGCGTGATCACGCGCGGCGTGATGACGATCGCCACTTCGCGGGTCGCGGTGCTGCGCGACTTGTCGCCGAACAGGCCGCCTACCAGCGGCAGGTTGCCCAGGCCGGGCAATTTCTGGGTCGACTTGGAGCCTTCGAACGAATACATGCCGTTCAGGACCACCGTCTCGCCATCGCGGGCATTGAATTCGGCGGTCGACTTGCGCTTCAGGAAGCCGGGAATGCCGAGCACGGTCACGGACGGGTCGATGCTGCTGACCTCGACGTCCACCTTGGCGTAGATGGCGCCGGACTTGTCGGTGACGGGCGTCACTTCCAGGATCACGCCGTATTCCTTCATCTGCACTTCGCTCTGGCCCAGTGCGCTCACGACCGGCAAGGGAATTTCGCCGCCGGCGACAAAGCGCGCCTTCGAACCGCTGCGGGTGGTCAGACTTGGCGCGGCCAGCACTTCGGCTTCGCCGTCCTGCACCAGCAAATTAATGCGCGACGTGATCAGGCTGGTCAGATTGATGAAACCCTGCGGCGACCACACCTTGCCCGGCAGCGCCACGCTGCTCAGGTCAATGCCGCTGGTGCCGGCAGGCGGCACGTAACGGAAGGTCGAATTGCTGTAAAAATCGGCCAGCACGCCGGCGTTCGGGCCGTTGATCGACGAGTCCCAGCGAATGCCCAGGTCGCGCGAACCCTTGGTGGAGAGCTCAAGTACCTTGACGTCCAGGTAAATCATTTTTTCCCAGCCGACCTTGCCGACGAAGTTCACCACCTGCTCAGGAAACATCTTCTGGATGGCCTGCACGCGCTCCTGGTTGGTGTCGCTGACCATGTCGCCTTCGAGCACGATTTTCGAGCCGGCCACGCGCGCCGTGACGTTTTCCACGCTGGTCAACAGACGCTTGACGTCTTCCAGCGTGGCTTGCACATTCGCTTCGCGCACGGTCACTGTCAGCACCCGTTCGGTGCCGTTTTTGAGCCACAGGTGCAAGGTGGTGGTACCGGCTGTTTCGGCCAGCACCAGCAATTGCTTACCCGCCAGGCTGGAAGCGGAAATGATCTTGCCGTTGCCGATGGCAATCCGGCTCGGAGCCAGCGGCAGCACTTTCGCTTCACCGGCGTACAGTTCAAGGTCGGGCACACTGGCCGAATGGGCCGGCGCCGAAGGCAATACCAGCAACACGATCGCCATGACGAGGGCAAACACCGACGCGAGGACACCACCGGTATGCCGGGACAAATTCATCAAGTTTCTCATGCGCGCTTATTGTTTCATTAGTGAAGGAGGAATGGCCGTGGCCCTGGCCGGATCGGGTACGACGCCCAGGCGGCTGCGGACATCGCCCGCATTGGCCTGGGTGGGAATTGGTGCGGGCGTCGCTGGTTTGGCACCCGCGGCGCCGGCGGCGCCGAACAGCGCGGCAAGCGGGTTATCGCCCTCCGCGATGCGCGAGCGGCTGGTGCCGCCGCCCATGCCGCCGACGATCATTTCGATGAAGCTGCCGTTGCCACCGACAGCGCCATCCGGACCGGCGGCGGGCCGCGCGGCGACCTCCTTGAAGGTCGATTCGTCCAGCACCGACTTGGCCAGGATCTGCTTGTCGTCGGGATTACGCAGCACGGCTGTCAGGGTGCCCAGCTTCTGCGCCAGCAAGACCTGCTCGGCCTGGGCTGGCGTCACGGTCAGGGTCACGGTGCTGAAGGCCATGTCCACTTCTTGTTTGCCGCCGCCTTCCGTCGCGACGACGCGCTTTTGGGTTGTCTTGCCGGTTGCCATCACAGGCACGGCCTGCAGAATCGGGCGGACATGCATCAATTCCTTCGGCACACCGTTCGGCTCTGCTGCTTGCTTGTAAGAATTGGCTGTGGTTCCGTTGCCGGTGTAGACCAGGTCGATGATGTCGCCCGGGACCAGCATGCCCGAGATCGAACTGATCTCGTCGACCGGAAACGTGATCGCGCGCTCGCCCTTGGCCACCGTCATCGACAGCGCCGCCCGGTCGCCGCGCTCAAGCGCGCCGCGGTCGATCGGGTCGCCCGGTTTCAGCGCGACCATGACCTTCTGGCCGAGCACATTGTCGAGCGCATCCGGCGACAGCGCCGTGCTGGCAAGGTAGCGTTCCGGGATGGTGCGCACCGCCAGGTTGCTGTTGTCCAGCACGCCGCCGGCCGGGATGTCGAGCTTGGCAACGATCACCTGGCGCGATTTATAGGCACCGGCCAACTGGGTTTCAGCATTGGCCAGATAATTGCTCATGTAGTAGTTCGCACCCACAAAGCACAGGACACCGAGGCCGACGGCGCCTCCTAACAACAGCGTATTCTTGGAAAGTTTCAAAGCAGGCAATCAGGCAAAGGTTAGGAAACGGATATTAGAAAAGAATAGCTGCGGAAAAACGACCGCACGGCACGCGCCAGGTAGTCGGCCAGCGCCATGTTGTCAGTCAATGCGGTGGGCACGAACAGGGCCGCAGCAACGACGCCGGTGACGATCATGTACTCAACCATTGCCTGGCCCCGACGCCTGCTCAGGTGTTTGTGAAACATGGGCTGCTTCCTCATTTGACGATACTGATCATGACCAGCGCCCCGCTTTGCTGGCCGCTGAGGATGGCGTCGAACTGCTCGCTGCCGCGGTTGGCCGACAGGCGCATGGCGCTGCCATGTTTTTTCGGCGCGTCGCGCTGCCAGTTTTCGGCCTTCAAGGCCTGGTCGAACGCGAGGGCAGTCGCCTCAACCGATCGGCGCGACACGGCCACGATTTGCTGCGACACGCGGCCCTGGTCGCTGGAATCGATCACCTGCAGCGATTCCACCTGGGCCGGCAGGCGCAAGCCCAGCACCGGCGTGCGCGTGTCTGCGGGCGACGTCAACGCCACAAAACCGTCGACCTGCGTTCCAGAGGTTCGCACCTGAAAACTGCGGTGCTGTGCGCCCACTGTCTGGTTCAGCACGGTCCAGATCTGCATCTGGCTGCGCAGCACCGGCTCGTGCCGCGGGTTGCGCTCCCAGTTCGCCTGTACCTCGCGCAGCAGCGCTTCGGCACTCTGCGTGCTCTGGAACGCACGAATCGTCATTGGCGTGCCATTCATGCGCAAGCTGTCGCCCATCGCATCGAGCGCCAGCGTGTCCGGCATGTCCTGCCAGCCACCGCCAGCGCACGCCCATGCGGGCAGGCAGAACGCGGCCAGTACCAGCGCATTTTTTATCGCACACATGCACCGCCTCCGCGATAGACCGGCAACACTGCCGCGCTTTCGACGCGGTCGGATGGCACGATGTCAGGACAGACTTGTCCGAAATGCAGGTTTTTGAAGGACGGTTCGAAGATGCTGATGGCCTTTTCAATAGGTTCCAGAAAACCGTTGATCTGGGTAATGGGTCCGGCAACCGTGAAGGTGCGTGCACGTAGCGCCGCCTGGCGCGGCCCGCTGGCATCCCATTGTTCCGTGATGACCGACGAACTTTCGCGCAACGTCAGGTTCAAGGCGTCGAGCGGCGCCGGCAGCGCGGCGATATTGTTGAGCTTGACGACTACCTTGCCGGTGACGGTAGCGCCTTGCGGCAGCGGCTCGCCACCAGTGATTGCATCAAGCATGCCGCTGATCACACCCAGGCCTTCGGCAATGGTTTTGGTTGCCAATCCCGCCAACGGACCGGTGGACGTCGTGACGCCCACATCATCAGGACGGGCAATCAGGCGCGCTTCCTCGACGCTCGCGCTACGCGTGCTGTGGTCGCGCCACACGGCCGACTGCGTCGTCCAGTCGGCGCCGTTGACCAGGCCATCGGTACTTTTGAGCGCATCCGTATTCCAGGTATAGAAGCGCGCACGTACCTGATTTTGTATCTGGGTATCGTTCATTGCGCCAGCCGAATGGACGGTGCGCTCCCAGGCAGAATAGCGCGCCGCCTGGATGGTACTGGCCTGAATATCATGGAATTTTCCAAGATAAATAATTCCCAGAAACAGCATGACGATCACGCCCAGAATCACGGCCATTTCGACCATCGCCTGGCCGCGTTCCGGCGCACGCATCATTTGGCCGGTCCGGCCAGGAACAACGCAGGATCGACCGGTTTGCCGACCACCAGCGACACCGGCTCAAGCACCAAGGATTTCACCCCCAAACGCTTCGAAACATAGACCGGACGGTATTCTTCCCTTACCAGCACAAGTGCCGGATCGACAATGCACGTGTCGGTGTCACTGCATTTGAGCTGCACGCCGTTGATGACCTTGGGGCGCGTATGAAGCGCCACCAGTGCGGTGCGAAAGGGCTCGGTCATGACGCGTTGCGGTTCCCCGATGGTGACAGTGCCGTCATGATCGATGTTGGTATGTTGCACCTGGCCGCCACTGGTGACGTAGATGTCCTGCCTGCTAAAGATGCGCAACGCGCAGCCATTGAGCTTGTCTGACGCACCAGGAACCTCGTCCATCCAGTACGTCACCTCGCGCTTCACGTCACGCTGGCCGTCGTTGGCATAGGTCACGCGACTTTCGACGAAATCGGGCGGTATCGTGGGAAACGGTTTGACCGCTTCGTGCAGCAACTCGGCAGCTGCCACGCACAATTTATACACGCCCCGTTCAACCCCAAAGAACTTGTCCAGCGATTCCGGACGAATCTGGGTGACCAGCACGTAGCTCTTTTCCTTGGCGGGTGGCGCCGCAACGCCGTTGTTGCAAGCGGCCAGCAGCAGCGCCGGCGCCAGTGCCAGTGCCATGCCCAGCCTTGCTGTCGATGGTTCTTTTACGCGTCTCATCCACATGTTCCTGCTCCTGCAAAGATTGTTTCAAATGCTGCCAGTTTCTTGGCGCCCCCTGCCACCAGGCGGGTTGCCGGGCTCGGCGTTGCCAACGATGCGCGCCAGTACGGATTGAACAGGCTGGGCCGCTCAATACCGCCATCCTTGCGGCTTTCGCCCACGGGCCGCTCGAAGGCCACGCAGGCCTCCGCCAGGCCGTAGACGCCTTTGGTATCGGTGTATTGGGGGTCGAGCGCAAGTACGGTTCCGTCTACCATGGCAACTTTGGCGCCGAATGCACTATCTGCCGTAGGCACCTTGCTATCGGCAATGATGACCTCCACCGCAAACGACAGTTTTTGCTTGGCTGTATTCGCCGTGTCGAGGTCCTTCAGGTCGCGGTAGTTGGGAAAAGCGCCGCCTACGCTCCTCGCTTGCTTTGTCGTATTGGCGGCGCTGCGTGCGGAAAAGCCGTCGCCGCGATTCCAGTCGCTGCCTTCGCCGTGCGTCCCGATTCCCTGCACCGCTGCTTTCGTGCTGTAGGCCTGCGCCCCGCCCCATCCAAGGGGAACGCCTCTGCAACTGCGGAAGGCTCGCCACCAACATAACTGCGCCGAATCGAGCCCTTTCCAGGCATCGAAATTGACCAGATCGGTTCCGCCTTGCTTCTGAATTTTTGCCACGAACAGGAAATTGAGATCCCACGGGCGATTTTGTGAAAAGCCGTCGCGCGAATCAAGCGCCACCGCGCGCAAGCGCTTGCGGCCATCGCCACTTGTTTTGTCGGGCTTGCTGGTGCTGGTATAGGTCTCGGTGAAGTTATCCCAGCTCTTCAGGTTCAACCCCATCAGCGCTTTGCCGCCCAGCGATATTTCAGCGCCGTTCTTGCTGGCTATGTCACTGGCAATGTCCCACGCGGCTGCGGCCCCGGGTGTGTTGAAGGCTTTCTGTGCCTTGTGCTCCGCAAGCGCAAGCGTACGCGCCGCTGCTTCGAACGTGGGCATTGTGCTTTGCATGGTGTCATCGACCCTGTTCAGTGCCTGGGAAATGGCAGTTGTGGCAGTTCCCAGATACGGAATGAAGCGGGCGATCATATTGATATGATTGACGAAATTCGCCATGTAATCGATCCATGAACGCAGGCTGACCGACTGGGCGATCGTAACTTCGTTGACGATCATGGCGCGGTTCATGTACGCCTGAAAATTGAGGGTGCGCGCTTCCCATACCGCGCCGCTATATGCAGCGGCATCGGCGGCATTCATTGCACGCATTTTGGCATTGGTGACCTGGCCCGAATTGAACGACACCAGCAGCATGCCGATCATCGCTGCGGCAAATCCCAGGAACACGACCAGTGCCTGTCCTTTTGCGCGCTTTACCAGGATTTTTTTCATATGCTGCCTCGACAGCCGGGGGCTGGATGATTAAAAACGACACTGACAGATTGGTGGCGCTGATAGCAGCACCACCTTGTTGTGCATTACTTCTTGATGTCCTCGAAATTGCTCAAGCTTTTCGCAGTGCCATTATTATTCGAGGCAGTTTGCCCCGTACCCACCAGTTTACGCGCGCCGCCGCTTTCGGCACCGGCAAGGGTCGATGCCGCAACTGACGTCTGACCGCGGATAATGTCACCGAATGCCTGATACACGCCGATTGCAGCAACCGCGATCAAAGCCACGATAATGATGTACTCGGTCATGCCTTGGCCAAGCTGGGCGCGGCGCAGATTAAATTGTTTCAAGATTTTTCTCCTAAGTTCGAACGACTATTTACAAGTGAGGTGGAAAGCGAGGCCATCGTAGGACAGCACCTACATCGAGGCAACGCGAGTGTTGGTCACGTCGCGCATGCATACTTGACATTTTTGAATGCAACCGCGCACATTATTTTTGCCATACAGAGGATGATTTTCGGTTTGCATGGGCTTGGTGCGGTGCCGGAGTTAATTAATTAATAATTAGACTTGGTTTCTTTTAAAAGATCCGGCTCATTTTTACGACGTGGTAACAAGATGTAATGCCGAGTTCAAATGCAACACTCAATCAGGGATTAAGGCAGAATCCATTTCTCTCAGGTCAACCAAGTTGACAGATAATTCACGTTCGTCGTTTTTATATATGTTTTTTCGTGGTTGGAAAGCGAAACCGCGTGTTTAAAAGCGATCGCGCTTTAGCCATGCGGCACCGTGTCGAATTTGGAAACAGATTGCAAATCGTATTGCCATCCCCGCATAAAAATGCAAGCATGCCGCAACTAAAATACATTTATTCATGACACCTCATTCGTTACTTTTTTTGCCGGTGGCGAGGGCGCCTGCATTTGCGCATCGACACGGATTTTTCCCAACCACGCATACCATGCCAGGATAGGGAGAAATACATGCAGATTAATTTTTATTATGGCAACATTGCTGATCTGATCAAGAATGCCAAATTAAGTGCGTTCCTCGCCCTGAATCATGATTTCACAGCAACGCCTGTACCTGTTTTTACACGGAGCATGACGCGGGCATAGCCGCCGCGTCACGCTCATTGACCTTTCATTTCACAATCCCTGACGATCCTATGCAAACCAGTCTCCTCCGCATCGCCCCTTTATTCCTCGTCCTGTCGCTATCACTGCAAGCCTGTAAAAAACATGCCGCGGTGACACCGCCGGCATACGGCGTAGCGGAAAGTGCGCCGGTGAACCCAGCTGCAGCCGCGGAGCCGCAGGCCGCTGCCGCAGCAGCGACGCCAGCGCCTTTCGATTTCAATACAGTTCCGGAAGCAAAGGGCGTCATTCCGCCGTTCCCGTACGTCGATACGCCGCCCAAAATCAACGAGAACTGGCTGAAGATCACGATCTTGCCGATGGACGAGGTCGACGTCATTCTCGGCAAGCAGGTCCATCGCCTGGAAGGACGCGTCGCAATGCGCACGTTCGCCCACAGCCACGCAGAGATGTCGGAACTGGAAGTGCGCCGCAACTACCAGAACGCCTTGCAGTCGTTTGGCGCCGTCAAGGTGAACGTCGACCAGACCGGCGTCCACTACTACGGCGACAAGCGCATGGACAAGCTGAGCCCACTGGCTTACGACATGTCCTACGATGTGTATCTGGCGCGTAAAGGTTCGGCGCGGCACTGGATCGTCGTTATGACCAGCAGCAGCGACACGCGTCTCATCTCAATCGAAGAGACGCCGTTTGTACAGACCATCGGCTACGAAGGCACGCCAGGCACAGCGCTGGCGGTGAGCGCGACCGGCGTGCCGCCTGCCGCGCCCCAACCGCTCGATATCGGCGCGATGCCTGTCACGACGGCGCCGCTGCCGCCTTTCCCTTACCTGCCGTACCCGAAACAGGTCATGGAGGGCCTGCGCCATTCGGAACGCGCCAATTTCGATGCCGTCAGTTTCATCGTTGGCAAACAACTGCGCACCGTCGAAGGCAAAGTGGAAGTGCGTACCTTTGACAACCGGGATGCCACGATGTCGGCGATGGCAATACGGCGCAATTACGAGGCGGCCGTGAAAGGACTGGGCGCCGCCAAGCTCAATACCGTCGCACCGGAGGACGAGGCCCTGATCGCGGCCAACGGCGGCGCAGTTGCCCTGAATGCCAAACTGCGCTTCCCATCGTTGAACATGGCGTATGACAGTTATCTGTTGCGAACAGCGGACAAGAATATCTGGATCGCGCTCATGTTAGCCGACAGCAGCACGCGCCTCGTGGTCGTCGAAGAAAAAGCCATGCAGCAAAGCGTGACCCTGGTCACAGCCGACACCATGCGCACCGCGCTGGCCGCGAAGGGACACATCCCGCTGTACATCAACTTCGATACCGACAAAGCGACGCTACGCGCCGATGGCAAACCCGCGGTCGATGAAATCGCCACGCTGCTGAAAAACGATGTCAAACTGAAGTTGTCGATCGAAGGGCATACGGACAACAGCGGCATTGCTGCACACAACGTTGACCTGTCGCGCCAGCGCGCCAACGCCGTGGTACAGCAATTGGTCGCCAGCGGCATCGATGCGGCGCGTCTGCAAGCTGCGGGCAAAGGCGCAGCGACGCCGCTGGCCGACAATACAAGCGAGGCGGGACGCGCACAGAACCGCCGCGTCGAGCTGGTCAAACTTTAATTTAACCTCACATTCCCACATCATGCATACCACCTGTTTTCGTATCGCTCCTTTATTGCTGGCCGTGTCGATGTCGCTGCAAGGGTGCAAAAAACCTGCGCCGCCAGCCGCGCCGCCTGCGCCCCCTGCGGAGCTTGCGCCGCCCCAGGCTGCGCCGGCCAGCGCCTTACCCGTCAGTGACGAAGACGCCAGTGCCGCCCTGGAAAAAGCCGCCGCAACCCTCGCGCCGATCGACTACAGCACGGTGCCGGAAACCACGTCCGCCATTCCGCCGTTCCCTTATGTCGACTACCCGCCCAAAGTCAACCAGGGCGGTCAGTGGACCACTGCGCTGCCGATGGACGAGGTGTATGTCGTCCTCGGCAAGCAGGTGCATCGGCTGGAAGGCAGAATCACGCAGCGCACCTTCAGCCACAGCGACGCGGAGATGTCGGAACTCGAGGTACGCCGCAACTATCAGAATGCCTTGCAGGCGTTTGGCGCGGTGAAAGTACCTTCGGCCGCGCTGGAGGTGCCAAGTCCCTTTCGCATGTACAAGCTGCGCCAGTCCGGGCACAGCATGTCGTATGACGTCTACCTGGCCCGCAAAGGCGAAGCACGGCACTGGATCGTGGTCATGACGGACAGCAGCAATACGCGCCTGATCTCGATCGAGGAGAAGCCGTTTGTCCAGACCATCGGCTACGAAGGCGCGCCCGGCAACGTGCAGGCCGTCACAGCGACGGGCGCACCGGCCGCAGCGGCCCAGCCCCTCGACCTCAACGCCGTGACCGTGCGCACAGCGCCGTTGCCGCCGTTTCCTTACCTGGCCTATCCGGGCAATCTGAACCTGGCGCTTTCCTTTAACGACAAAGCCAATTTTGACGCCGTCAGTTTCATCGTCGGCAAGCAGTTGCGCACTGTCGAAGGCAAGGTCGATGTACGCCATTTTGCCAACACGGACGCCAACATTTCGCGGATGGCTGCCCAGCGCAATTACGAGGCCGCCATGAAATCCCTGGGCGCAGTCAAGGTCAACACGACCGGTGCCAACGACCCCGCCCTGGCCGCGGCCAACGGCGAGCAGTACGGGCTGCACAAGAAACTGCGCCTCCCGGACGCGTCGATGGCGTACAACAGCTACCTGCTGCGTACGCCGGACAAAAACATCTGGATGGCGCTGATGTTCAGTGACGATAAAACCGGCTTCGTTGTGGTCGAAGAACAGGCCATGCAGCAAAGCGTCGCACTGGTGACCGCCGACACCATGCGCACCGAGCTGGCGGCCAAGGGCCGTATCGCCCTGTATGTCAATTTCGACACCGACCAGGCCACGCTGCGGCCCGACGGCAAGCCGGCAATCGATGAAATCGCGACCTTGCTGAAGAACGACGCCAAACTCAAGCTGTCGATCGAGGGCCACACCGACAACAGCGGCGACGCCAAACACAACGTCGACCTGTCGCGCCAGCGCGCCGAAGCGGTCGTACGGCAATTGGTCGCCGGCGGCATTGATGCGTCGCGCCTGCAGGCGGCGGGACGCGGCGCGACAACGCCGCTGGCCGACAACAAGGAAGAAGCCGGGCGCGCCAAAAACCGGCGCGTGGAGCTGGTCAAAATCTGAGACCGGGACGGCTGCGTTTTTGCTACCATCAGGCATGCGCACACTTCTCATTCTGGCAACCTTCCTGCTGGCTGGCTGCAGCCCCCACTTCAACTGGCGTGAATTCACCAGCAAGGATGCGTCGTACCAGGTGCTGTTCCCCGACAAGCCCACCACGGCCAGCCGGCAAATCGACCTCAATGGCGTGAAGACGACCATGACGATGACGGCCGCCGAAGTGGGCGATATCCTGTTCGCGGTCGGCCAGGCCGACGTCGGCGATGCCGCCGCGGCCAGCGCGGCTCTGGCGGCCATGCAGACGGCGCTGCTGAAAAATATCGGTGGCACCGTCACCAGCAACGCCACGGCGGCGGCGACGAACAATACCGGCACCCGCATCACGCGCGATATCGACGCCGTTGGCACCCGCAACGGCCAGCCGGTACGCATGGTGGCGCATTTCGAGGCGCGCGGACGCAGTCTGTACCAGGTGGTAGTCGCCGGGCCCGTCAAGGCCATCAAGCCGGAACAAGCCGAACAATTCATAAGCTCATTCAAGGCGCTGAAATGAACGACAACATAGCCCTGCGTTTGCAGGACGTGTCCAAGAACTTCGGCCGTCCGGCCGTCGAACACCTGAATTTGCAGGTACGCCGCGGCGAACTGTACGCCTTGCTGGGGCCGAACGGCGCCGGCAAGACCACCACCTTGCGCATGGTCGCCGGCCTGCTCGCGCCAGATGGCGGGCGCATCGAGGTGATGGGGATCGACCTGGCCACCCATCCAGCCGCGGCCAAGCAGTCCATCGCCTACATGCCCGACGACCCGATGCTGTACGACAAACTCAAGCCAATGGAATACCTCGAGTTCGTTGCCGGTCTGTGGGGCGTGGCCGCCAAGGATGCGGCGCCGCGCGCCACCGAGCTGCTCGACTGGCTGGATTTATCCAAACACGGCCATGAACTGACCGAGGGTTTTTCGCGCGGCATGAAACAGAAGCTGGCCCTGGCCGGCGCCCTGATCCACGCGCCGCAATTGCTGATCCTCGACGAGCCGCTGACCGGGCTCGACGCCGCGGCCGCGCGCCAGGTCAAGGATCTGCTGCTGAACCACGTGCAGGCGGGCGGAACGGTGATCCTCACCACGCACATCCTGGAAGTAGCCGAGCGCATGGCGCAGCGCATCGGCATCATCCAGCACGGGCGCCTGATTGCCGAGGGCACGCTGGACGAATTGCGCGCGCGCACCGACGGTGGCACGCTGGAAGATGTGTTCCTGCAACTGACGAGCCCGGCATGAGGGGCAGGCCGGGCTCGGCGTGGTGGCTGCTGCAGCACGAGCTGCGCATGTTCTGGTTTAACAATGGCGGACGCAGCAAAAAGCGCAGCTGGGTGCCGCCGCTGCTCGCCATCGGCTGGCTGGCGCTGCATGGGATGGCGTTTTCCATCCTGCACACCATGCCTGCGTTGCCAGAGGATGCGCTGGCAATCGCCGCGATGGCGGCGACCGCCCTGATGGTGGTGCTGGGCACCTTCATGTTTTCCAGCGGCCTGAAGGCCAGCGTGGACAGCCTGTTCGAACGGGGCGACGTCGATTTGCTGCTGTCGTCGCCGCTGCCCTCGCGCAGTATTTTTACCGTGCGCCTGGGCGCCGTCACGCTGGGCGTGGCCAGCGTGTATCTCGCGCTGGCCGGGCCGGTCATCAATGTCGGCGTGTTTCTCGGGCACGTCAGCTGGCTGGCGGTGTATGCCGTGATTCTGGCCTGGGCCACCATCTGCAGTGCGCTGGCGATGCTGCTGACCCTGCTGCTGGTGCGCCTGATCGGCGCGCGCAAGACGCGGGTCGTCGCACAGGTCATCAGCGCGATCGCGGGGGCGCTGATTTTTTTGCTGGCGCAGGCGCAGAATATTTTTCAACTGTATTCGGCCGAGTCCATCCAGGGCGCGACCCAGGACCTGTTGGCGCCAGGCGGCGTGCTGTCGCCGGACAGCGTGGTGTGGTCGGCGGGCCGGGCGGCACTCGGCGGCATGGTTCCGCTGCTGGCCCTGGTCGCCATAGCGGTTGCGGTGTTCCTGTTCACCGTTCACTTCACCCACCATTTTTTCGTGCATGGCTTGCAGCAATCGGTCAGCAAGGTGCGCGCGCAACGACCACCTGCCACAGTGCGCGACGGCCAGTTCGGCCGGCATTTGCTGGAAGTGGTACTGCGCAAGGAGTGGAAATTGATCGCGCGCGACCCGCACCTGGTGTCGCAAGTATTGCTTCAGTTGTTATATCTGCTGCCGCTCGGCTTCGTGGTGCTGCGCAGCGAACAGCAAATCGCGCCCGGTATCGCAGCAGGCCTGGCGATCATTGCGGCCTCGCTGACGGCGTCGCTCACGTGGATTATCGTGGCGGCCGAAGATGCACCCGACCTGCTGCAGGCGTCGCCCGCAGCGGCGCGCACCATCCGCCTGGCCAAGCTCGGCGCCGCCCTGATCCCGCCGCTGGCGCTGATGATCGTCCCGTTGGCGTGGGCGCTGGCACAGCACCTGGTGACCGGCCTGCTGATGTGCTTTACGGTGGTGGCCGCATGCGCCGGCGCCGCCCTGACCGGTCTCTGGCAGGGGCGCCCTGCCCCGCGCGGCCAGTTCAAAACGCGCGGCAAGACCCAACTGCTTGCCACCTTGCTTGAAATGATGGGCAGCGCGGGCTGGGCCGGGACCGGATTTTTGTTGATCCGTGCTGCCGCTCCGGGACAAAACGCGTACGATGCGCGCTGGGCAGGTATCACGCTGGCAGTCGCCTTGCTGGCACTTTTACTGGCTTGGGGAACGCGACACCGGGCCGGCTGAACGCACCATGGGCGCCAGTCGTGTTATCGTTTCAGCATCAACACAAAAAATAGAAAGCCATCATGTTAATTACGTTTACGTCCAAAGCTTCGGCTGAAGTGATGATGTACAAAGAGCACGCCAAGCGCATCCTCGACCTGTTGGGCAAGGATGTCGACCGCGGCGTGATCACCGCGGCCGAGTCGACCGAAGCGGTCGCCGTACTGGAAAAAGAAATCGCGGAAAACCGCATGCACCATACGTCCGACGACGTCCAGCGCGACGTCGATGCGCACCAGGACAAGGACAGCGAGCATGAGAGCGTCCAGGTGGTCAGCTTCGCCACGCGCACCTATCCGCTGCTGGAAATGCTGCGCGCCGCCCGCGACCAGAAAGCCGACGTCCTCTGGGGCGTTTAAAGGGTCACAGAAGCAGCTTTTTTACGGCGACGCCACCATGCTGAGGCGCCGATGATCCCCGCCGCACCGATGCCCATCACCGGCAGCGGTACTGGCGACGGCGCTGACGGCAATGGTGCGCCGCTGTCGCGCAATGCCACAGGAAACGGCCGCGGCGCCACCGGAACAATCTTCCAGTCGGCGCGCTTCGACGGCGTGCGCTGCATGTACTCATCAAATGAATACACCGGCGCCGATCCCCACACCCGGCTCGATGGAATCTGCGCTATTTTCACCAGCATGATTGCTTCCACGTCCTCTTTGAGTTGCTGCTCGTAAGGCGACAGCACGCGCGCCGACGATGGCGCGCCATTCACCAGTTCCAGCAAGTCCCATCCTGCCGCGTCGAAGGCGCGTGCCGGAAACAGGCGCGTCTGTTCCTCGTTGAGGTTGTCGTAAATACCGCGGCCGCTTTTGAGGCTCTGTTCCGTGGCGGCGACATAGGCATAGGCGGCCACCGCCTTGATGCGGCTGGTCGGTCCTTCCTGCGGGATGTGCCAGCCCAAGTCGCGCAAGACGTCGATCGAAACGCCCGCGCAATTCCCCGATGACTGGCCATAGACGAAATCGTGCCGATAAAAATGGTTCAGCGTGCGCTGTATGCCGCCCTGAAACGCCACCGCCGTGCGGGCATTTTTCAGCACCGCCACGAGCATATAGGACGGCCGGTAGTACTGCTGGCCGCTGTTCAGGTCAGTGAGATAGTTGTCCATTGGCAGCGTCGCCGCGATGATGCCTTTTTCGCTGTACGAATCGAGGCTGTAGATATTATTCATGGCCCAGTCAGCCCATTCGCCACGCGGACCAAAATAACCAGTGGTAATGCCAAAATGGCCGGCGAGCGATTCGTCATCGTCGCCCTGGGCACCATTGAGCATGATGCCCATGACCGGCTTGCCGGCGGCGTTGCGACCGGCGCCGGGTGTGCGCTCCCAGATCAGGCGGGTGGTGACGGCGCCCTCCCTGGCGGTGGCCGGATCCTGCACATAACGCTTCAGGTCGGCGCGCTGCGTCAGCGGCTGCAATGACAGGCGCTGCATGTCGATGGCGTAGTCAGTCGGCCAGGTCGTGCGCGCAACAAAGGTAGGCTTGCCGGCCTTGTCCTGCAACGCGCCGCGCATGCGCAGCGGACGCTGGTGCAGATAGGCGGTTGTGGCCGCGTTGGCATAGGACAGGTTGGTCTGGATTTTTGGCACCATGGTGAAGTCATAGCGCTGGCCATCCATACTCACTTGCTTGCCATCGGCCGCGATTGTGGCACCCTCCAGGATCTGCGGGGCGCCGATCCAGGTAACAGTGGGGTAAGCCAGTCGGGCGGCGTCCGAAGACTGCGCCCAGGCTTTCACGTCGGCGCGCCGGTCGAGCTTGGATGAGACGCCGGCGACCAGCGCCGTCGACGTCGGCGCCGCGATGTCGTCATCCTGGAAAAACCACAGGCTCTGCGGTGAACTGGCGCAGTCGGTGCACTTCCCCGTCGTCAGCTTCAGCGTCCCGGCATCGAGCAGGCCAATACGCTCGTTGGTCAGGGCATCCTTGATTTGGGCGTGGGCTGGCAGGAACAACAGCAGGCTTACGCAGAATAAAATGGATTTCAAATAGCCTCCGGACGGTTGAATTGAAAAACCGTTCATGATGTCATTGGACGAAAAAAAATCCCACGAATTTCTGCATGGAATTTGTCTCTTATCACAGACAAGCAAGGCAGTGGCGCCCGCAAGGGAAGCGTCGCTTTCGGGCGCGTCGTCCCGACGCAAGCCGGGACGGATACTGCGCATGGCCTGGCCATGGAATCCCAAAAACCACGAGACGAAAAAAAACCCCACGCATTTCTGCATGGGGTTTCTCTCTTATAACTAGCCTGACGATAACCTACTTTCACACTGGTTGCAGCACTATCATCGGCGCAAAGTCG